>NZ_PDKC01000019.1 GCF_004116495.1 Arcobacter sp. CECT 8985
TAAAAAAACTGGATACAAGATGATTAAAACTATAACTATGTTATTTCCTTTATGGGCAGTACTATTTTCTACTATTTGTTATATATATCCAAATTTGGTGGTAGGATTTAAAGCACTAATTGTTCCATTACTAATATTTATAATGTTTTGTATGGGAATAACTTTGAAAATTGATGATTTTAAAAGAGTATTAAAAAAGCCTAAAATAATTGCTTTGACTACTATATTACAATTTTTATTGATGCCTTTAGCTGCATATTTAGTATCAAAACTATTTAATTTATCAACTGATTTATTAATAGGAATGGTTTTAGTAGGAGCAGTTTCTGGTGGAACTGCATCAAATGTAATTGCATATTTAGCAAAAGCAGATGTAGCATTATCTATTACTATGACAATTGTATCAACACTACTTTCAATTTTAATTACACCTTATTTAACTCTTATTTATTTAGGACAAACAGTTCCTGTTCCAGCTAGTAGTATGCTTATTAGTATTTTAAAAATTGTATTTATTCCTGTTGTTATTGGAATTATATTAAACCACTTTTTCCATAGATATATAGATAAAAAAGTTGATATTTTTGCACTTTTTTCTATTATTTCAATTGTATTTATTATTGGTATAATAATAGGAATAAATGAGAGTAAAATATCTTCCATTGCTATTTCTTTGATGTTAGCAATTATTTGTCATAATTTAATTGGACTTTTAGGTGGGTATTTTATATCTAAAATATTTGGTTATAATAAAAAAGAGTGTAAAACAGTTGCCATTGAAGTAGGAATGCAAAACTCAGGATTAGCTGTAGTTTTAGCTATGAAATATTTTTCTGCATTAAGTGCCTTACCTGGAGCAATATTTAGTATTTGGCATAATATTTCAGGCTCTATTCTTGCAGGTTATTGGACAAAACAAAAGGATTGATTTATGAATTTAGAAGATATAGATTTTAATAAATTATATAAAAAACAGAAACAAAAAACAACATTTAAACCAAAAAGTAGTGATGATTGGAATAATAAAGCACCTTCAATGAATGAACGAGTTCATACTTCTATTTATAATGATGAGTTTTTAAAAAATTTAGATTTACATGGAATTGACTCTTTACTAGATGTTGGCTGTGGTGTTGGAAATTTATCTTTGAAATTAGCTAAAAAATTAAAAAATGTTTATAGTTTAGACTACTCTACTAAAATGTTAGAACTTTTAAAGCAGAATGCAAAAGAACAAAATATAAAAAATATTACTACAATAAATAGTTCTTGGTATGATAATTGGGATAATATTCCAAATGCAGATTTAGTAATTGCTTCAAGATCTATGGAAGTAAAAGATATGAAAGAAGCTTTGAGTAAATTAAATGAAAAAGCAAATAAGAAAGTTGTAATATCTTATAAAAAAGGTGGTTCTTTTGTAAGCGATGAAATACTTGATGCTTTAAAAAAAGATATTGTGAAAAAACCTGATTATATTTATGTTGTAAATATTCTTTATTCTATGGGAATAAATGCAAGTGTTAATTTTATAAATAGTGAGGGTAGAAATACTATTTATTCATCAAAAGAAAACTTTATACAATCAATAAAATGGAGTATTGGAGAATTAGATGAACAAGAGATTAAAAATTTAGAAGAGTATTATGATAGTTTAAGCGAAGAAAGAAAAAACAAAAAAGAGTTTGTTCAATGGGCAATGCTATCTTGGGATAAGAAGGAATAACCTTCTTATTTATATTAAGTTTAACTCTGTTGCAAAATCTTGTGCAATTTTTTCATAATTTCTAATGTCTAAAAGTTTTTTCTGACCATTTTCACCTACTTTTGCAACTTCTTCTTTTGAAAGAGTTAGTAACTCTTCTATTTTTGCTTTAATTGATTTTTTATTAAAATCACAAAACCATGCTTCAACATTATCTTTAAAAAGAGTATTGTTTTTTGCATTATTTGTCATAATACAAGGTACAGCACTTGAGTAATAATCAATAATTTTTATTGAAGTTGATGTATTAAAAAGTGCAATATTAGGTAAAATAGATAAACCAATATCTGCTTTTGCTATCAAATCTAGAAGTTCTTGTTTATTTTTTGCATTATGTATTTCAATACAATTTTTCAAATTTGGATATTTTAAAATCATATTTTTTGCATATTCTGGATCTTTTGTAGATATTACAATTCTAAATAAATTATTGTTTATTTGGCTAAATGCTTCTAAAATAGTTTCAAATTTTCTAAGATTATCAAGAGTCCCTGCGTATATAAATCTTTTGAAATCTTCTACATGTTGAATATTTTCATGTAGCATTTCTGGATCAATACCTGTTGGTACAGGAAATGTTTTGATATTAATAGAAGAAAAAAATTCTTCTTTCATTTGATTTGTAGATGGAATAAAAATATCGCATTCATTTATTATATTTGTTTCTTTATATGATTGAATCTTATCTCCAATTATATCAAAGAAAGTTTTTTTATTGTTTGCTTCATCTTCTTTAAGTTTTGCTATTCTTTTAGGAAAAGATAGTCTAAAACCAACTTTGTAATTATATCTGATTTTGGCTTTTTGGATATCTTTTAAAAGTTCAATGTCATTTCTTACAACAATAAAATCATAAGATTTGATATCAATTTGATTTTTTTCAAGTTCTTTAAGTAAATTATTTTTAAATTTTAATGGAAGAACAAAACGTTTACTATCCTTTTTTTCAAAGTCTGCTTTATAATGTGAAAAATATAAAATATGTACATTCATATGTTTACCAAGGTATTTTTCAAAAAAAGCTCCAATAAAACTGTGATCTGTATATTCATCTTGGTCTGTGATATATAAAAAGTTTTTCATAAACGCTCCTTGAAGAAAATAATATGTATTATATACTTTTATAGTTGCAAAAGAAAAGCATTTTATAAAAAATTTATTTTATTAAGGAAGTTTTCTGATTTTTAGTATTAAAAGTGAGATAGTCAATAAAATTGTTACTGTTAGAAACTAAAAAAGTACAAGTAATAATACATTTATTTTTTTGAATACTTATTTGTAAATAAAATTTGAAGTGCAAATAAAATAGAAAAATTAAAGCTAATAGTTCACTATTAAAAATCAATAAAATTAGTAATTCTCTTGTTTAAAATATGCGTTTAATTAAATACAGAAATTAATTTTTTTTAATTATTGAAACATAAAAAATGTATAATTGTTACACATTATATTCAAGTTTAAATCTATTTATTATATTATAATAGTTTAGACTAAAAAAAGAGAGATAATGAATAAGAATATTATTAGTATGAGTAAAATTGATAAATATTATGATGATTTTCATGTATTGAAAAATATCAATTTTGAAGTTAAAAGAGGTGAAATCGTAGTTGTATGTGGACCTTCAGGATCAGGAAAATCGACACTTATTAGATGTATTAATGGACTAGAGGAGATTGACTCTGGAACTGTTATTGTTGATGGGATTGATATAAATGAGAGTAAAAAAAGTTTACAAACAATTCGAGGTGAAGTTGGAATGGTATTTCAACACTTTAATCTTTTCCCTCATCTTACTATTTTAGAAAATATTACATTAGCTCCAGGTTTAGTTAAAAAGGTTAATAAAGAAGAAGCTCAAAAAGTTGCAATGGAGCTTTTAAAAAAAGTAAAACTTGAATTTAAAGCAAATGCATATCCTTCAGATTTAAGTGGTGGACAAAAACAAAGAATTGCAATTGCTAGAAGTTTAGCAATGAAACCCAAAGTTATCCTTTTTGATGAACCTACATCAGCTCTAGATCCCGAAACTATTGGGGATGTACTTTCAGTAATGAAAGATTTGGCACAAGAAAACTTTACTATTGTTTGTGTAACTCACGAGATGGGTTTTGCAAAAGAAGTAGGAGATAAAATTGTATTTATGGATAAAGGAGTAATTGTTGAAGAGAGTACTCCAAATGAATTCTTTCTTAATCCAAAAAGCCAAAGAGCAAAAGACTTTCTAAAAGAAATATTAACACACTAGGTAGATAATTATGATTAAAAAACTATTAATTTTAGTTGCACTTTTATTTTGTGCAAGTTCAACGTTCGCAGATGATATCAATGTTTGGAAAAAATCAACACTTAATCAAATATTACAAAGTGGTGAATTAAGAGTGGGATTAGACCCAGGTTACATGCCCTTTGAAATGAAAGATAAAAGGGGAAGATTAATTGGTTATGATATTGATTTGGCAAAAATTATGGCAAAAGAAATGGGAGTTAAACTAAAAATAGTTCCAACAACTTTTGATGGAATTATAGCTGGATTATTAACAGGTAAATTTGACATAATAATTGCAGGTATGACAATTACACAAAAAAGAAATTCAAAAATTAATTTTACTGACCCATATTTGGTTATAGGTCAAACTATTCTTTTGAATAAAAAATATAAAGATGAAATAAAAAGTGCAAAAGATCTTGATAATGAAAAATATATAATTACTGCAAAACTTGGACAAACAGGTGAAATTGTAGCAAGAAAATTTTTTAAAAATGCAAAAATAAATACTTTTGATACTGAATCAGAAGCAGTATCAGAAGTGTTAAATAACAAAGCAGTAGCTTTTGTAAATGACCAACCTTATAATGCTGTATTTATGACAGGAAAAGGTAAAAATAAATTAATTCATTTAGATAAACCTTTAACTTATGAACCTCTTGCATTTGCAATAAAAAAAGGTGATCCAGATTTTCTTAATTGGCTAAACAACTTTTTAAGACAAATAAAAAATGATAAAGTTCAAAATATTTATGAAAAACTTTATAAAAAATGGTTTGTAGATACTAGTTGGCTAAGAAAAGTACAATAATAATCTTAAGATTAGGAGAAAAAATGAAAAATTTGGTTTTAGCGTTTATAGTGTTATTTACATCAACTCTTTTTGCAGATGATATAAATTTATGGAAAAAATCTACACTTAATAAGGTTTTACAAAGAGGTGAATTACAAGTATGTATGGAACCTGGGTATATGCCTTTTGAGATGAAAGATAAAAAAGGTAGAATTATTGGTTATGATGTGGATTTTGCAAAGAAAATGTCTAGAGCAATGGGAGTAAAATTAAAACTTCTTCCAACTGCTTGGGATGGTATTATTGCTGCATTAGTAACTGGTAAATGTGATATTATTATGTCTGGTATGACAATTACACAAAAAAGAAATTTAAAAGTTAATTTTGCAAATCCATATTTAGTTGTGGGACAAACAGTAATGATGAATAAATCTTTAAAAGGAAAAATAAAAACTGCAAAAGATTTAGACAAACCACAATATACAATTGTTACAAAACTTGGGGTAACTGGTGAAATTGCTTCAAGAAAATTTTTTAAAAATGCAAAAATTGTTACTTTTGAAACAGAAGCTGATGCTGCTGCAGAAGTATTAAACGGTAAAGCTGATGCAATGGTTTATGATCAACCATATAATGTTTTATTTATGTCTGATAAAGGTAAAGGTAAACTTATTCATTTAGACAAACCTCTTACTTATGAACCACTTGGTTGGGCAGTTAGAAAAGGTGATCCAGATTTCTTAAACTGGCTAAATAATTTTTTAAGACAAATGCAAGAGGATAAGGTTGTTGGATTCTCTGATCATTTATATAAAAAATGGCTAGTTGATACTAGATGGCTGAAAAGAGTTCAGTAGCACATGGCGAGAAAAGAATCTTTAGCACAAAATAAAAAGTTAGGGCATGTAATTGCTCTAGCTTTCTTTTTACTACTTGGGTATTCCCTTTATTCTGCAGCTTCAAATATGAATTATGTTTGGAAATGGAATTCTGTTCCTAAATATTTTGCATATAATCAAACAACAACGATAGAAGCTCCTATAGATGGTAAACTAGTATTTGAGAATAATAAATATTTCATTGATGGTGATGAAAAAGTAGAACTAAAAAATCTGAATAGTAGTTTTTCATTTGATTATAAAGTAGGTGAATTTGTTTATCAAGGTGATTATATTGCTTCTACTGAAAATTTAAGAGCAGGGCCAGTAATTAGTGGTTTATGGATTACTTTAAAAATATCCTTTTTTGCTGCAATATTAACTTATATTTTAGGAATTATCGTAGCATTTATGAAACTATCTTCTTATCAATTTTTAAAAGATATAGCAACAGTTTATATTACTATAGTTAGAGGTACACCACTTCTTGTTCAGATATTTCTTTTTTATTTTATAATTGCAAATATTTTTGAATTAGATAGATTTGTTGCAGGTGTTTTATCTCTTGGAATTTTCTTTGGTGCATATATGGCTGAGATTTTAAGAGGTGCTATTCAATCAATTGATAAAGGACAGCAAGAAGCAGCTACATCTTTAGGTATTACTAAAGTTCAATCAATGAGATATATTATTCTACCTCAAGCTTTTAAACGTGCATTACCAACTTTAGTTGGTGAAATGATTGCATTAGTAAAAGATTCATCTTTAGTTTCAGTAATATCAATTACAGATTTAACAAAAGTTGGTAAAGAAATTGTTGCAAATACATTCTCTCCTTTTGAAACTTGGATAATAATAGCTTTACTTTATTTGACAATTACTTCAACACTTAGCTACATAGGTCACAAAATTGAAAAAAGAATGACAGCAAAAGGTGGGATGAATTAATTGGAACTTTTACAGAATTTTTTGCAACAAACTACAAGTTTGTTTGCAATTATGGATCCAATTGGAGTTAGTGCTATGGCTCTATCTTTACTTAGTCCAAATATCACAAAGAGTCAAATCTCTGTAATTGCCAAAAGAAGTACAACTACAATATTAGTAGCTTTTTTTGTAGTTTTAATAACAGGTGATTTTATTTTAAAACTATTTGGTATTCATGAAAATTCTCTTAAAGTAATGGGTGGACTTATTCTTTTACTTATGGCTATATCAATGGTTAGGGGTATTGGTAATGAAAAAAGAGATGAAAATAGTGATAAAAATGATTTAGAACTTGCAGTTATCCCTATTGGTATTCCAATTGCTTTTGGTACGGGATTATTTACAACAATTATTATTTTTAAAAATCAAGTTGCATCAGTAGAAGAGCTTATATCTTTAATCGCTTCATTTTGTATTAATGCTCTTTTATTTTATTTAGTATTAAAAAACTCAATATATATTAAAAAGTATTTAGGAGTGACAGGACAAAATATTATTACTAAATTGATGGGATTAATTGTTGGTGCTTTATCAATACAATTTATTGTTTCTGGAATTGTTAGTTTATCTAAGGTTTATATGTGATAGAAGTATTTACTCATGGATTTATTGTTGGAATTAGCTTAATTGTTGCAATAGGTTCTCAAAATGCATATATTTTGAAACTTGGACTTTTAAAGCAACATATATTTAAAGCTGTATTATTTTGTATAATTACAGATGTATTATTAATATCAAGTGGTGTTTTAGGTCTTGGATATTTTATAAAAGGGAATCAATTATTAATTAATTGCATTGCTATATTTGGAATTATTTTTCTTTGTTTTTACTCATTTTTGTCTTTTAAAAGTGCATTAAAAAATGAAAGTTTAAAAATAGATAATGAAGTGAAAACTAATCCTGTAAAAAAAGTATTTGCTATGCTTTTTATGTTTACATTTTTAAACCCTCATGTTTATTTAGATACTGTATTATTAATTGGCGGTATTGGTGCAAATGTAGAAGATAGTTTAAAAATATTTTTTATATTAGGAACTTCTACTGCTTCTGCTGTTTGGTTTTTATCATTAGGATATTTTTCAAGACTTTTAATTCCATTATTTAAAAAACCTATAACATGGAAAATATTAGATATCTTAATTGCACTGTTGATGCTTTATATTGCTTATTCATTAACTGAATTGGTTAAATTATAGGAGTTAAATTATTGTGGATTATATAGAAAAAATAGGTTGTTTTGAAGTTGTTTTAGATCCTTATAATGGAATAACAGTTTCAAAAGATACAGTTCCTTTTGATATTACAGAGTTTGAAAAAAATTTAATAAATCTTATTTCAGTATTAAAAAATAAGAAAAGAAGACTTATTTGGATAACTATTGATATAAATAAGTCTCATTTAATTCCTATTGCAGTAAAGCATAATTTCGAGTTTCATACTTGTGAAAAAGATTATGTTTTTATGGTTAAAAGATTAGTTGATGATGCAATTATTCCAACTGCAGTGAATCATACTTTAGGTGTTGGTGTAGTAGTTATCAATGATGATAATGAGATATTAGTTATTAAAGAAAGAGTTTCAAGACTTGGATATAAACTTCCTGGTGGGCATATTGATAATGGTGAATTAATTTCAAATGCTGCAGCAAGAGAAACTTTTGAAGAAACAGGGGTGAAAGTTGAGTTTGACTCAATAATAAGTATTGGACATTTTTATCCACATCAATTTGACCAGTCAAATTTATATGTTTTATGTAGTGCAAAGCCATTAAGTTATGAAATTAATATAAAAGACATTGCTGAAATTGAAGATGCGAAATGGGTAAATGTATTTGAATTTTTAGAAGATGAAACTGTTTTTGAATATAATAAAGTAATAATAAATGCAGCATTAAGTAAAAAAGGTTTTTACTCTCAAAAATTAGAAGCTTTTAAAAATATAAAAAAAGATTATGAATTATTCTTTCCTAAATTAAATGTTACAAATGAAAATTTAGCTTAAATATATACTGCTTTTATCATTTATTTACTATATAAGTGATATAAATACACAACTAAAAACAAGGTTAACAAATCATGGAATATGGAACACAAAGATTAGTTATGTATCCACATTTAAATGCAGCAGGAATCTTATTTGGTGGGCAAGCATTAGCTTGGATTGATGAAGAAGTAATCATCTTTGGTGCAAATAAACTAGGAACAACTAGACTTGCATTGGTTAAAATAAGCGAAATAAGATTTGAAAATCCAGCTAATATTGGAGATATATTAGTAATTGGAACAGAATTAGTAAAGATTGGAAGAACTTCAATTACTGTAAAATGTGAACTTAGAAATAAAACGACTGACAAAGTTATTGTAAAAGTAGATGAAGTTGTTATGGTTAATTTAGATTATAATAAACAACCAACACCTCATGGACTTCCTGAGCCAGATTAAAAAGAATTCTCTTTTTAATCTAAATCTTCTAACACAATTTCTTTAAAATCACTTCTTGTATTTTTTATTGGGTTATTGCTTTTTGCTTTTACCGTATAAACAAATGAAATTTTAGGTTCATTTGTATCATTTTTATGGGCATGATGAAGCGTTTGGCAATGAAATAAAACAATATCACCTTTATGTAAATTATAATGTATTGCTTTATCAATTATTTGTTTGTTTTGTTTTAAATCATCTCTAAAACTTGTAGTTTCGTCAAATTGATCTTTTTTTAATGTAAGCTTGTGTGAACCTGGAATGAATTCTAAAAGTCCATTTTCAAGAAATTCATCATCTAAACTTAACCATACACTAATTAAATCATCATTTTCAAAATTCCAATATCTTCTATCTTGATGCCAAGTTGTTCTTGTACTATCTTTTGGCATTTTTGTCATAATTGAATTGTGGTGAGCAAGAGTTAAGACAGGAGTATCATTTAAAAGTTGTTTTAAAATTGGTCTAATCTGTTTATTTGTCATCCATTCTTTAAAAATATCTTCTCTATCATATACTTGTCTTAATCTTCTAACTGTAATATTATCATCATTTACTCTTTGATACTCTTGTTCACTCTCTATTGGGGCTATTTTTTTATCTAAATGAATTTTTGCTTTTTCTAAAATATCATCACATAATTTTTTATCTGCAAAATTTCTTAATAATAAAAATCCATCTTCATGAAACTGTTTAATCTGTTCTTGAGTTAGTTTCATTTTTTTGTAACTTCCAAAAGTGCATCTTTTATACTAGTAATTGTTTTAACAGTATTTACACCAGCTGCTTGTAAAGCTTTATATTTGTCTTCTGCTTTTCCACTTCCACCATCAATAATTGCACCAGCATGTCCCATTCTTTTTCCTTTTGGCGCTGTAACTCCAGCAATATAAGATACAACGGGTTTTGTTATATGATTTTTTATATATTCTGCAGCTTGCTCTTCTTTTGTTCCACCAATTTCACCAATCATAACAATTGATTCAGTTTGTTCATCTTCTTCAAAAAGTTTAAGAATATCAATAAAATCACTTCCAGGGATAGGATCTCCACCAATACCTACACAAGTACTTTGTCCAAGTCCTGCTAAAGTTGATTGATTTACAGCTTCATATGTAAGTGTACCAGATCTTGAAACAATACCAACACTTCCAATTTTATGAATTTCAGCTGGCATAATACCCATCTTACCAATACCAGGAGTAATAACACCAGGGCAGTTTGGACCAATTAATCTTGCACCATTTGCATCCACTGCTGCTTTTGCATCTAACATGTCTTGAACAGGAATACCTTCTGTGATACAAACAATTAATTCAATTCCATTTTCAGCTGCTTCGATAATTGAATCTTTACAAAAAGGTGCAGGAACATAAATAACACTTGCATTTGCACCAGTTAAGTCAATACCGCATCTAACACTATTATACATTGGAAGATCAAGATGTGTTAAACCTCTTTTTTTAGGAACAACACCACAAACCATATTTGTGCCATACTCTAATGCCTTTTGTGTATGAAAACTACCTTGAGTACCTGTCATACCTTGACACATAATTTTTGTATTTTCATCTAATAAAATAGCCATAATTAGTTCCCTTTTGTTAATTCAATAATTTTTTTAGTTGCTTTATCTAAATCTTGCTCTTCTACAATGTTTAATCCTGACTCTCTTATTAGTTTAAGTCCTTCTTTTGCATTTGTTCCTTCAAGCCTTACTACAAGTGGGATATCCATTTTCATTTTATCAACTGCAGCAATAATTCCATTTGCAATTACATCACATCTTACAATTCCACCAAAAATATTAATAAGAATTCCATTTACTTTTTCATCTGAAAGTATAATTCTAAATGCTTCAATTACTCTTTGTTCATTTGTACTACCACCAACATCTAAAAAGTTTGCTGGTTCACCACCATATGTTTGTATAAGATCCATTGTTGCCATTGCAAGACCTGCACCATTTACCATACAACCAATATTTCCATCAAGTGAAACATAATTTAATTGCATTTTTTCAGCTTGTAACTCTCTTGCATCTTCTTGTGTTTCATCTCTAATTTCATTTAATTTTTTCTGTCTATAAAGTGCTGAGTTATCAACTTGTACTTTTCCATCTAAACATACTAAATCACCATGTTTTGTGATAACTAAAGGATTTACTTCAATAAGCGATAAATCATTATCTAAAAACATTTTATACATATTTTGTAAAAGGGGAATCATCTGTTTTACTTGATGATCATCTAATCCTAGATCAAAGGCTATTTGTCTACATTGATAAGGCATAATTCCAACAACTGGGTTGATTTTGCTTTTTAATATTTTTTTAGGATCATTTTTTGCAACCTCTTCAATCTCAATTCCACCTTCTATTGAAGTCATAATTGTAACTCTTTGACTACTTCTATCAATAACAAATGCAAGATATAATTGCTTATCGATTTCACAAGGTTTTTCAATATATAAAGAGTTAATAGGTTGTCCCTCTTTTGAAGTTTGGTAAGTAACTAATCTACTTCCTAAAAGTCTATTTGTTACTTCTTTTGCTTCTTTTTTATTTTTAGTTAATACAACACCACCAGATTTTCCTCTTCCACCTGCATGAACTTGTGCTTTTATTACAAGATCTTCTTCACCTAGTGTTTCTAATATATCATCAAGTTGAGAACTATGTGTTAATAATTTGCCAACTGTTGTAGGAATTTTATATTTTCTAAATAGGTTTTTTGCTTGGTATTCATGTAAATTCATTTTGATTTCTCCAATATTTAAAGCTTTTTACTATATTTTTAAAGAGAATTTCTTTAAGAATTCTTCTTTATCTCTTACGTATAAGCTTTCATCATCTGCTTTATATATAATTGCCTCAATCCAAATATCATTTTTCTGTATTTTGCAAATATTTATAGGAATATATGTTTTGAGATTTTTATAATGTATATACTTTTTGTGTAATTTGATTTCTTTCATTGGGTTAATAATAACAAAAAAATATTAATAGTTTGCTATTACATGAGAAATTTGGAAGTTATTATGTAGAAGATAAAAGAATAAAAGTATAAACTTTTATTCTTTTTTATAAATTAAAGTACTGGTGATTTAATTACCATCATTTTTTCATTTGACATCTCATCCATAACATGAGATATACCACCAACACCAATACCACTCTCTTTTGCACCACCAAATGGCATCCAGTCAACTCTAAATGCAGTATGGTCATTTACCATTACAGCTGTTCCATTTAGTTCTTTAACACATTTGAAACAAGTATCAATATTTTTACTATATACTGCTGCTTGAAATGATACATCCAAAGAGTTAGCTCTTTCAATTGCTTCATCAATATCTTTATATGAGTAAACACAAACAACTGGTCCAAATACCTCTTTTTGAGATACAATTGAATCTTCAGTTGGGTTTAATAATACTGTTGGTTCAAAACAAGATTTAGAGATTCTTTTACCACCAACTAATACTTTTGCACCTTTTGCAACTGCATCATTTACCCACTCTTCAACTCTATCAACTTCAGCATTGTTAACTAATGGACCAACTTCAGTTTTAGGGTCTAATTGATTACCAACTACAAGTTTAGAAGCAGAATCTGCTAGTTTAGTTGCAACTTCATCACAAATTGATTCATCAACATATACTCTTTGAACAGATACACAAACTTGACCAGCGTGATAAAAACCACCTTTAGTTAAATCTGGAATCATTGCATCAATATCTGCATCTTTTGCAACAATAACTGGTGCAACTCCACCATGCTCTAACGCAACTCTAGTACCTGGAGCTACTTTTGAACTTAAGTACCAACCAACAGAAGCTGAACCAATGAAAGTTAAGAAAGAAGTTTTAGAAGATGTAGCTAAATATTCACTACCATGTCTATCACAAACAATTCCTTGTGCCCAACCTTTTGGTAGTCCTGCTTCTTCTAGCATTTCTACTACTTTTAGTGCAGACATTGGAGTTTGTGTTGCTGGTCTAATAATAACTGGACAACCAACTGCAACTGCAGGGATAACTTGACCAATTGCTAAGTTAAATGGGTGATTAAATGCAGAAATTGCAACTGCAACACCAATAGGTTCTTTTAATGTATATGCAATTCTATTTGCTGAAGTTGGAGTTTGACCCATTGCAACTTCTTTACCTTCATATGCACCTAAATGTTCAATAGCAAGTTTTACACTATTAATCGCTCTTAATACTTCAACTTTTGAATCCATGTAAGGTTTTCCACCTTCACTTGCACAAAGTTTAGTTAAGTCTTCAACTTGTGATGACATAATTTGAGCTAATTTTTCTAAAATTTCAATTCTTTTATATTTTGGTAGCCAGTTTTTTCTATCAAGAAATGTAGAGTGAGCTAAATCTAAAGCTGCCTCTACTTCTTCTTGTGTACTAAAAGGAACTTGTCCAACTACGCTATCATCAAATGGTGATGTTACATCTATCATATTACTCATTATTTACTCCTTCTTCTTCTAATAATGTTTCAGCATTTTTCACAAGGTCATTTAAGATTGCATGATTTAAAGAGTAATCAACTGCTACGTCAATTATATGAACCCCTTTTGAATTTACACAATTTGTTAACGTTTCAGTGAATTCTTCACAAGATTGTGGTCTATGACCTGTTGCTCCATAAGCTTCAGCATATTTTACAAAATCTGGGTTGCTATAGTCAAGTCCAAAAGTATCAAATCCCATACCAGTTTGTTTCCATTTAATCATTCCATATGCATTGTCATTTAATATTACTACAGTTAAATCAATACCTAGTCTAACAGCAGTTTCAATTTCTTGTGAGTTCATCATAAATCCACCGTCACCACAAACAGTAACAACTTTTTTATCTGGATTTACCATTTTTGCAGCAATTGCTGAAGGAAGACCAGCTCCCATTGTTGCAAGTGCATTATCTAATAATAATGTATTTGGTTTAGCACATTTATAGTTTCTTGCAAACCAAATTTTATAAACACCATTATCTAAAGTTAAGATATCATCTTCACCTAAAATATCTCTAATAGTTTTTACTGTTCTTTGAGGTAAGATTGGGAATCTCATATCTCCAAAGTATTTAGTTAATCTTTTATTAATTGTTTTAATAATTTTTTTATAAAAATCAAAATCCCAATGATCTTGTGGAGTTAATGCTTCATTTAAATCATTAATATCTGATGCAATATCTCCAACTACATCTAAATGAGGGAAGTATGTAGGGTCTACTTCTGATGGGAAAAAGTTAACATGAATAACTTTTGTAGCATCTGGTCCTTCTTTCATAAAAAATGGTGGTTTTTCAATTACATCATGTCCAACATTGATAATTAAATCTGCTTTAGAAATCGCGCCGTGAATAAAATCATCTGCAGAAAGTGCAGCTGTACCTAAACAAAGGTTGTGGTTGTCATCAATTACACCTTTACCCATTTGAGTAGTAAAAAATGGAATACCAGTTTTATTAACAAAGTTTGTTAATGCATCACCAATTCTATTTCTATTTGCACCTGCACCAATTAAAATTAATGGATTTTTAGCAGCTTCAATCATTTTAACTGCTTCATTTATAGTAGTGCTATCAGCTTTTGGAATTCTTACATTTCTTACTGGATAAACACCATCATCTGCTTCTTCTGCTGCAATATCTTCAGGTAATTCGATATGAACGGCACCTGGTCTTTCAGTTGTAGCAATTTTAAAAGCATCTCTAACCATTGAAGAAATATTATTGCCATTAACAACTTGTCTTGCATATTTCGTCATTGGTCTCATCATTCTTACAATATCTACAATTTGAAATCTACCTTGTTTTGATTTTTTAATTGGTTTTTGACCAGTAATCATCATCATTGGCATTGCACCAAGTTGTGCATAAGCTGCACTAGTAGCGAAGTTTGTAGCACCAGGGCCAAGTGTTGATAAACAAACACCAACTTTTCCAGTTAGCCTACCATATGTTGCAGCCATAAAACCTGCGCCTTGTTCATGTCTTGTTAGAATTAGTTTGATTTTTGAACTTCTTAGTGATTCTAGTAAATCTAGATTCTCTTCACCTGGAATACCAAAAATATACTCCACACCCTCGTTTTCTAAAGCTTTGATAAATAAATCAGATGCTTTCATCTTATCTCCAAATTATTGATTTAAAATTAACATTTGTGTTAGTTTCCCACAAAATGTTTTAAATTGAAATTAAACCTACAATATACTTTCTATTCGTAATTCTTTTTGAATACAAATGCACAGTAAATATACATAAAAACATTGTTTTTTGCATAGAAAATATATATGATAAATATTAAATATTCAAAAAAATATTTAATGAAACTATAAAGTACCATAAAATGGTACTTTTGTATATAAAATTATTTATTTTTGTAATTTTAATATGTATTGTTACGAATTTATACAAAAAAAGAAGAATAAAAAAAATAAAGTATTTATTAAATGAACAAAGAAAATCTTTGCTATGATAAATAAATACTATTTTTGCTTATGTTTTTTGTAAGTTTAATGAAATTATAATACGTTTTACTTATTATAAAAATAAGATTGAATAATAATTAATAGGTTAATAGGAAAATTATGGAAAAAGAGTTATCAAAATTAGAGCAGTTAAAAGCATCAAGAAATCCATTAAGAGTTATAGATGATATATATAAAGAAGCACTTGAAGGAATACCTTTAAGCGATGATTATATAGGGCTTCTTAAATGGTATGGAATGTATCCGCATATTAATAGTGAAAATAAAGAAGATAAAAAATATTTTATGAAAAGAATAAAACTAGTAGATGCTTCTTTAAATCTTGAACAACTTAAAGTTATGGCAAAAATTGGTAAAGAGTATGCGCAAGGTTTAGTTGATTTTACTGTAAGAGAAAATGTACAGTTTCATTTTATTCAAATAAAAGATTTACCAACAATATTTGAATTACTTAAATCTGTTGGATTAACTTCAAGAATGGCTTCAGGTGATGGACCTAGACCAATTGTTACTTGTCCTGTAAGTGGAGTAGATGCAAATGAAATTTTCGATGTAACAAAGATTGTTAAAGAGATAGATACCTATTTTGATACGCATGAAGATGAATTCTGTAATTTTCCAAGAAAATATAAAATATCCGTAAGTGGATGTGCCTGTCACTGTTGTGGGCATGAAGTTCAAGATATTGCATTTACTGCTTTTAAAAGAGATGATGAAGTGATTTTTGATTTAACTTTAGCAGGTGGTTTAGCAAAATCAAAACAGATTGCATATAGAGCAAATAGATATGTAAAACAAGAACAAATAAAAGACGTAGCAATTGCAGTTGCTGAGATATTTAGAGATAATGGTAATAGATATAATAGAAATAAAGCAAGGGTTAGACATCTTGTTAATGAATGGGGATTAGAAAAGTTTGTTGATGCAATTGAAGATAAACTTGGTTATAAATTGGAAGTAGGGGAAGTTGAACCAAAAATTACTCCAATTGAAAAAAGAAACCATTTTGGAATAAATAAATCAAAAGTAGAAGGTGAAAGTTTTATTGGCTTTGCTACAACTGCAGGAAGAATTCCTGGGGAAGATTTTGAAAAATTTGCACAGATTATTGAAAAATATGATGCAAAAGGAATTAGATTAACAACTACTCAAAATTTTATTGTTTATGGTGTAAAAGATGAAGTTGCAGAAGATTTAGCAAATGATTTTGATGAATTAGGATACCCATATAAACCAAATACTTTTAGAGCTAGAACTCAAAGTTGTACTGGAATAGAATTTTGTAAATTTGGTATTACAGAAACAAAAGCATATGCAAATAGATTGATAAAACATTTAGAAACAAAGTTTCCTAACTTTAATGAGTATGTAATGATATCGATTTCTGGGTGTGGAAATTCATGTTCTCATCCACAAGTTTCAGATATTGGACTTGTTGGTTGTAAAACAAGAGTAGATGGCCAAAGAGTTGATGCTTATGATATTCAATTAGGTGGTCATTTAGAAGGAACAATAAAAAGTCAAATTGCAAGATCAACAAAAGTTAAAGTACCTGCAGATGAAATTCCTTCCTTTTTAGAAAAATTAATTACGGGTTACCAAGAAAATAATTTAGGAACAAATAGTTTTAAACAGTATTTAACAAAAGTAGAGATTTAAAAAAGAGAAGAATTAATCTTCTTCTCTAGTTCTTCTTCTTATATTTTTTAATTTTCTTCTCATAATAACAATCTTTTCTTTACTTTTTTCGGATAAATTTATCTCATTATGTTCTAAATTTTTACCAAATTCTATACTTAATAAATCAGATTTTTTCATCTTAAGTATTTGAGAGAAATAGACACTTCTATGTCCTGTTATAAGAAAACTAATAACTGCACTTATTGCTGCGTAGTGAGCAATTTCAACACCAAATAATTCAACCGCCATAATTGTTGCAGCAATAGGAGCATTTGCAGCACCTGCTAAAACACTTGTAAATCCTAAAGCAGCAAATAGTGCTAAATGGTCTCCAAAAAGTGTTCCTAGGAAGTGCCCACTTGTTGCACCAATATAGAAAATAGGAGTAATAACTCCACCACTTCCACCTGCTGATAGGGTAATAGAAGTAAAAATGGTTTTCATAATAAATGCATACCAAGGAATTTGTGAATCTCCAACTGCAGGGTCTGAATATAAAATATCAGAAATTGTATCAAGTCCTAAACCAAAATATCTATCTCCTACAAAAAATGAAAGGAAAACTAATATTGATCCACCAAGAAAAGCTTTTGCATAAATATTAATATCTATTCTTTTTATATAATATTCAGATTTTTTAAAAGCAGTAATTAAAAAATCTGAAACAATACCAAAAAATAACCCTGCAATAATAACTTGGAAAATTAATGTAATTTCAATTGGAATAGATTGAGCAAAATGTAAATTATAATATGTATAATTAATACCTAAAATTTTTGAAGTAGTGTATGCAGCAAAACCCGATATAAAAGATGGTAAAAGTACATCATACATAATAATTCCGACAATTAAAACTTCAATACCAAATATTGCACCTGATATTGGAGTACCAAATACAGAAGCAAAACCTGCACTAATACCACAAATAACAAGTTTTTTTCTATCTGCTTTAGAAAATTTAAAAATATCAGAGATAAAAGAAGCTGCTCCTGCACCAATTTGTGCACCAGGACCTTCCTTACCAGCTGAACCACCTGCAAATAGTGTTAATAATGTAGCAACTAATTTAACAGGAATAACTGAAACTTCAATTTTCCCATCTTTTTTATGTACTGCTTCAATTACTTTTTCTGTTCCATGTCCTTTTGCATTTGGTGCAAATTTTTTAACTAAGAAAACACTTAACATTAAAGCGAATGGTAGTAAATAATAATAATGAAAAGGCAAAAATGATCGACTGCTTTCTGCAGCATGTATGGAGTTTAAGAAAAAAGTGATAATAAAACCGATTGTTACACCAATAAATGAAGATAATAATACCCATTTTGTAACACTAAAAAATATAATTGATTGTTCTATAATATGTTTCTTCATGTAAGCACTTAATAATAGTTTTTTATTAATTTTAACGAAATTAATATGAATTTAAGATAATAAAAACGATAAATTTCATAATTTTGATGCCTATTTTTAGGCGTGTTTTTAATAAATGTCAAAAAAAATACAAAAATCAACCATAAATAACCTTAAATTTTGCTATAATATATATAGATATTAGAAAAAAAGGTTGATAGTGGAAGATTTAGCGAAAGAAATTTCTGAAGTTATAGTTTCAAGTAGAATTACAAATATGACAGATAATATGGATGATGTTATAGATATTTTACAAAAAGATGAGAATCTTTTAGGAGAAGTTGAAAATCTATTAACGAAAGATGATATTGTTTGGGTAAACAAAAATAATAATAAAATATTTTTTGAAGTTACTTTTGATAGTGATTATCCAAGGTCTGTAAATAGTAAAATTTTAGATTTAGATACAGAAGTAAAATGGATTGAAAATCAAATCTCAAAAGAAGAGAGTGAAATCAATTGGGAAAATATTAAATATAGATATAAAAGAGCTTTAAAAGAACTTGGGTTTAAAAATGTAACTTATTACCAAAAAGTAAGAGAAATAATATTAACTCATAAATCTAAAAAATGGAGATTTTTAAATAATAATTAAAAATCTTCAAATAAAATCATCTAAAATCAGCTAACTTATAATTTTGTGTAGTCTTTTTATTAAAATGACTACACTATTCCAAATAAAATGTAATTATATTGTAACTATAAACATATACAATCCTGAATTATTATTCAATTTAGGAGAGTAAAATGAGAAATAAAGTAATTACAGCTTCAGTTGTTGCTGCATCAGTGCTATTTACAGCATGTGCGTCAAAATCAGATATGACTAATTCTACAGTTGAACACAATATTAAATTTAATGAAGTCCCTGTTCCAACAACAGATAATCAAAAAAGAAAAATAATTGCAACAAATCAAATTACAGTAGATGGTAGAAATACAAATATTTCTTATAACACTATTATTAGAAGTGGAGATAAAGTAGGGGATGGTATTTTTGGTCTGTTATATGATAAAAATGGTAATCATATAAGACAAAAAGATGGTTCACTAAGAATCTCTAATTCTAATGATTTTGCTTCATTATTGCCAGTTGGAAATAAACTTTTTATGGTATCACACTTTGAAAGTAGACCAGCAGCTATGTATTTAACAGAATTAAAACAAGAATCAAATGGAAAATTAAAAGCTGTTAATACTAAAAATATTGATTTTTCTAAAGTAAATGGATTATGGGTTCCATGTGCAGGAAGCGTAACACCATGGCATACTCACTTAGGAAGTGAAGAGTATGAACCAGATGCAAGAAAAATTGCAAGTGATGGATCTTTAGATGATTATTATGCTCCTATGGCTGATTATTATAATAAAGATTTAAAAGCATTAAATGTTTATGATTATGGATGGGTTCCTGAAATATCAGTTTTAAATGAAAAAGGTGATGTTAAAGTTGAAAAACATTATTCAATGGGGAGATTTGCCCATGAGTTAGCTTATGTTATGCCTGACGAAAAAACTGTATATTTATCAGATGATGGAACAAATGTGGCTTTATATATGTATGTAGCAGATAAACCAAAAGATTTAAGTAGTGGTACATTATATGCTGCAAAATGGAAACAAAAAAGTAATATTAAAGCTGGTTCTGCAAATATTAAATGGATTAATTTAGGTCATTTAAGTGATGAATATGTAAAAGCTGGATTAGATCAAAAGTTAACTTTTGATGATTTATTTGAAGTTTCAGATTCACCAAAAGAAGGATTTTCTTCTATAAATACGACAATGGGTCATGAATATTTAAAAATTAAACCAGGAATGGAAAAATTAGTTTCAAGAATGGAAACAAGAAGATATGCAGCTATTAAAGGTGCAACTACTGAATTTAGAAAAATGGAAGGTATTACATATAATCCAAATGAAAATAAAGTTTATTTATCAATCTCTGAAATTGCAAAAGGGATGGAAGATAATATGAAAAAAGGCAAAGTAAATAGCAAATATGACGATGGTGGAAATAATGATATTAGAGTCAAATATAATAGATGTGGTGCAGTTTATGAATTAAGTCTAGCTGGTACAGATGCAATTAAATATTCTAATGATGGCTCAGATATAAAATCATCATATGTTGTAGAGTCTATGAAAGGATTGATTGCTGGTATGGAAAATAAAAAAACAGATGAAATGGCAAAGGCAAATAAATGTTCTTTAGATGGTTTGGCAAATCCAGATAATCTTACTTATATTCCAAATACAAATACTTTAATAATTGGTGAAGATACAGGATCAGGGCATCAAAATGATTTTATTTGGTCATACAATATTAAACAAAATAAATTAACAAGAATATTAACTTCACCTTATGGTTCTGAAACAACATCTCCTTATTATTATAATAATATTGGAGGTCATGGATATTTAATGGCGGTTATTCAACATCCTTATGGTGAAGGTGATGCACTTACAAGTGAAACTAATATGCCAAAGAATGCAAACTCTGTAGGAGATATGAAGGCATATACAGGTTTTATTGGACCACTTCCCGTAATTAGTAAATAAGGATTTAAAATGAGTTTTAAATCTTTAATTGAAGTACTACTTTTTTGTAGTACTTTTATTATTTATTATATTAAAGTAGAAAAAAGATGAAGTATTTATTTTTCTTACTACTAATAACAATTGAGTCTCTTCATGCAAGTAAAGTTGATTTAAAAGATACAATTTTTTATAATCCAACAGCTTATATAACAAGTCAATGTTATACAAAAACTATTCATGAAAAAGATAATAAACTATTGAGTAATCCATGTTATTCTTGTCATAGAAAAAATAAAATTCCAAATTTCACATCTTCTGATAGTGATTTACAAGAAGAGTATTCTTTTCCATCTTCTGCATTAAAAAATCCATGGATAAATTTGTTTAAGGATAGAACAAAACAAGTTAGTAAAATATCAGATCAAGAGATTTTAAAATATATAAAACAAAATAACTATATAGATAAAAATAGGAATATTATTCTTGCTAAAAAATTAAAAAATCTTCCAACAAATTGGGATGCAAATAATAATGGCAAATGGGATGGCTATATCCCTGATTGTTATTATAATTTTGATAAAGAAGGTTTTGATAGGAATAATAAAGGTGATATTACTGGATGGAGAGCATTTGCATACTATCCATTTCTAGGTACATTTTGGCCAACAAATGGTAGCATAGATGATGTACTTATTCGTCTTCCAAAAATATTTTGGAAAGATAAAAAGGGAAAAATAGATTTAGAAGTTTATAAAACAAATTTATCAATAGTAGAGAGTTTACTAAAGCAAAAAGATATATCAATAGAAAATATAGATGAATCAAAATTTGGTATAGATTTAAATAAAAATGGCAAAATTGATATTGCAAGTAAAATTGTATTTAAATGGAAAATACCAGATTATGATATTTCGACAAATAAATTAAAAAATTTTACTATGAGTTATGTTGGTTTAGCTCAAATAGCATTGTTAAATAATCAAATACATATTGCACCAGGTTTGTATCCTAAAGGTACAGAATTTTTGCATTCTGTTAGATATTTGGATATTACGAAAAATTCACAAATAAAAATTTCTTCTAGAATGAAAGAGTTGAGATATGCCAAAAAAAGATATTGGTCAACATATTCTCAATTAGAGCAAATCAGTGCAGAAGAGATGAAAGATGAGAGTGATTATCCTGATAGAGCAGAAAAATATACAGGTAATATAGAAATAGGATTAAATAATAAAAGAGGTTGGTATTATCAAGGTTTTATTGAAGATGAAAAAGGTAATTTAAGACCTCAAAGCAAAGAGGAAACTCTTTATTGTATAGGTTGTCATAGTAATATTGGAGCAATTGCAGATTCTACATTTGTATTTCAAAGAAAGTTTGATACAAAATCTTTAAAATATGGTTGGTATCATTGGACACAAAAAGGATTGAAAGGTATTAATGATAAAAAATTAATTTCAAATAAAACAGAGTATGCACGATATTTGCAATTAAATAAATCAGGTGATGAATTTAGAGCAAATGATGAGATAATGAAAAAGTTTTTTAATAAAGATTTGAGTTTAAAAAAAGATGCTTTAAATAAATTAAAAAAAGATATTACTTTTTTAATTATGCCAAGTAAACAAAGAGCACTTAAACTTAATAAAGCATACAAAGTAATAGTTGAAGAACAAAGTTTTATTTATGGTAGAGATGCACATATTAAGCCTATTAATACAGTACATAAAGTAGTTAAAGAGAATCAATTAACAAAGATTAAAAAAGTTAATAATTAAAAAAGGTGAAAAACTTGTAAAATAGTATATTATAAAGTTTCTTATTGTATTATTTTAATTCAAGGAGATTTTATGAAAATATTAATAGCAAGTGATTCATTCAAAAATTCATTGTCTTCACATAATGTGGCAAATGCAATTGAAATAGGATTCAAAAGAGTTCTTGATTATTTTGAATATGAAAAAGTTCCCCTTGCAGATGGTGGAGAAGGAACTATTGATAGTCTAAAAGATAGTATAAAAAATTATGAAGAAATTGAAGTTGACGTTCTAAACCCACTTGAAGAAAAAATTAAAGCAAAATATATTTTGACAGATGATAATACAGCAGTAATTGAAATGGCAAAATCAACAGGTATTGAATTGGTTAAAGAAGAGAATAGGGATATTTTAAATTCTACATCTTTTGGTTTTGGGCAACAAATAGCTGATGCAGTTAAAAAAGGTGCAAAAGATATTATTCTTACAATTGGTAGTAGTGCTACAAATGATGTTGGAATAGGAATGCTTCAAGCTCTTGGAGTAAAGTT
The DNA here is from genome assembly GCF_004116495.1 of Arcobacter sp. CECT 8985. Classification (GTDB taxonomy): domain Bacteria; phylum Campylobacterota; class Campylobacteria; order Campylobacterales; family Arcobacteraceae; genus Malaciobacter. The sequence goes on from NZ_PDKC01000019.1 coordinate 23,625, forward strand.
TTACGATGAGCATAATGAAGAGATAAGTCATAAAAAAATTTTAACTGCAAAAGATATTTATAAAATTGAAAATTTTGATATCTCTTCATTGAAAAAGTTTATTGATATTAATTTTGTAGTTGCTTGTGATGTTGATAATCCTCTTACGGGAAAAAATGGTGCAACTTATACTTTTGCAAAACAAAAAGGTGCATCTGCTGATGATATTTTATTTTTAGAAGAGAGTATTTTAAAATATAGTAATATTTGTGAAAAAAGACTTCAACAAAAAGTTCATAATGAGAAAGGAACAGGAGCAGCAGGTGGAGTTGGTTTTGCTTTACAAGCATTTTTAAAAGCAAAAAGTAGAAGTGGAATTCAAACTATAATTGAATTTATTAATTTAGAAGAAAAAATTGCTAATTCTGATCTAATAATTACTGGTGAAGGTAGAGTTGATGAACAAACTATCTATGGAAAGACTATTATGGGTGTTTTAAATATCGCAAAAAAATATGATAAACCAGTAATTATAATAGCTGGTGGATTAGATGAAGGATACGAAAAATTATATTCGTATGGGGCAAGTGCTATTTATGATATTACGCCAATTAGTAAACCTTTAGAAGAACTATTACCTCACACAGAAAAAAATCTTATATCAACTGCATATGCAATTGCAAATACTTTAGCAATTGATATAAATAAATAAAAAGAGTATTTATATACTCTTTTTTATTTCTATTAATTTATCTATTTTATTTTTAAAGTTTTGTTTTTTAGATTCTACAAATTTTATTCTATCTTCATTTATTTCTAAATATTGTTCTTTAGAATATTTAATGATTTTAAATAAATAGTTTCTTTTTGATGTTAGAAAATCTTCAATTTTTTCAAATGCAAAATTTGCTCTTAATTTAGTCAAAATTTCATCTTCTCTTGGATGATTAACACTAAATTTTGTAGGCTCTTTTTTATACAAATCTTCAGATTCTTTTATTTGTTGTTCAAAATGTGCAATAGTTGCTTGAGTTGTTTGAATATAAGAATATGATAATGCACCATTAAAATAAGCAAATTTCTTTCTTAAAGCTGAGATATTTTCTAATATAGCTTTTTGATAATCTTTTAATACATTTTCATGTACTTTTGCAGCAAAGTGCCTTGTATTTGAAAACTCTAAATCAGATGCAATTTCTCTGTGCTTTCTTATCTTTTCATAGGCTTCTTGCCATTTGTGTACTTCTGATTCTAGTTTTCTGTATACTTCTCTGAAAGCTTCATCTGTTTGTAATTCATTATTTTTTAACATTTTAATAGATCTTTTAAACATTTTATCTATTGTTTGATCATCATAAAATAGATTTTTATAAACATTGTCACTATCAATCCAATATGTTTCATATTCAAATTTTTCTATTTTATTACCAGTTAGAAAGTTTCCTTTCTTTTCTTGATATCTAGTTGATTTAACTCTTTTTATATTTTTAAAAGTTTCATTTGCTATTTTTTCCATAATATTCTCTAAAGAATTATATATATTATATAAATCTTTAGAGTATTTTATATGAATTTCATCAAATGCATTGATAACTTTACTTTCAGTATTTTTTAAAATATCTTCTAAAGAATCATAAGAACCAATAATCGTTTCATACTCTTTTATTAAAATATCACAAACACCTCTTAAATCATTTTTAATTGAAAACTCTTTTGCTTCTTTTGCTTGTGGTCTAATTGTATTTTCAATAAATTCTAAAACTTTATTAATATTTGAATCTTCGACTAGTTTTAGATCTTGAGTATCATCTTTTATTTTAATTTTTGATACTTCTTGTTTAAAATCATTAAATTCTTTATCAAAAAACTCTATTGATTCAACTTGTAAATTTTCACTTAGTTTTGATTTGAATTTATTAGTAATTTTTTCATAAGCACTTTCAAGTAATATACTTTTTTGGTGTTGTCTTGAATCAAGTGCTTGTTTTGCAGAAATAGGTATAACTTCTGCAAAATATTTACCAAACTTGTTTTTTATATAGTTTGTAGTTGTACTAATTTGTTCATCTGTAAATTTATCTTTTTGATTTAATACACATAAAGATTTATTTTTAAAGTGTTGCATATACTCTTCTAATACTTCTGCCTCACTCATTTTACCTGCATTATCAATAAGAGTTAACCAAATAATACCACCTACATCTCTTAAAACTCTTCTTGTTGTTTCTGTATCATTTTGTGATTGTGAGTTAAGACCTGGAGTATCAACAAAAGAGATATCTTTTAAAATATCCATTGGAGCATATAATGTAAGATATTTTACATCATCTAATTCATCTTTTCTTTGGTCTGTAAAATCAGCAATTGCATCAATACTATGGTACTCTTCAGCACCTGATTTATAAGTAATCTTAAGTTTATACTCTTCACCATAATTAATAAAATTTACTTTTGAAGTAACAGGAGTTATTCCTGTTGGTAAAATATTTCTAGATAATAATGCATTTAAAAATGTAGATTTTCCAGCACTAAATTGTCCTGTTATTGCAACTTCCATTGGATATCTTGCTTTTCTATTAAATTTATCTAAAATTGATTTTAATTGAACTGATGGCATAAATTCATCATCTAATAGTAAATCTTTTACTCTATTTATATTTCCTGTAATACTATCATCATATACGACCTCTTTTTTTTCGTATGCAAATTTATATTCATTTATAAACTGTTGTAATAGTTTCATTTTTTACAACCCTCTTTTATACTTTCTAATTTTTTTAATTTTTTATGAATTTCTAGAGATAAAGTATCTCTATTTTTGTCATTTTCTTGAGCAAGTTTTAACTGATTATTTAGAATCTCTTCATCACTTTTTAATTTATCTTCAAAGTGTTTTAATGGAGCATTTAATGCATCAAAAAAGTTATTAATCAACATTTGTGATATTTCATTTGCTTTTGTTGTAATACTTTTTTCAATAGTACTAAACTCTTGTTTTAAAAATAGTTCTATTTTTGATTGCAATTCTTCTAATTTAGTCGCTTTTGTTTTATTTACTGCATTAATTATTTTTGATATTAATATGTCATTTGATTTTGTTAAAAAACCACTTTTAAAGTCTTCTTGAAAAAAACCTCTTGCATCAAAATTATCATTTTTATGACCAATGGCAAATCCAAAATCATGATATTTTTGTTCACAAATTTCTCCAATACTTTGAGATTTTTTAATAAACTTATATCTATAATCTCTTATAATATCAATGATTCCATCTTTTATTGCTGTTTGTACAATACTTTTTGTTCTAGAGTCTTCAGGTTTTTTCTTATGTTTTTCATAAGTATATTTTACATCACTTATTACTCTTTGTTTTATAACATTTTGAAGTTCAATTAACTCTGATACTAAAAATGTTTCTAATGAATTTATATAGTTTTTTGTATCATCCTTATAATATAAAATATCCTCTTTCATAGCTTGGAATATCTTCTCATTAGCAGTTTTTTTTCTATTAAAATTTTTTAATTCAGCTTCTAATTCATCTTTTGATTTAGATAATAATCTTAGCTCATAATTAAGTGCAGAATTTTGTTTTTCTATAGTTTTAATTAATTGAGATTTTGCACTTTTTACAATCAATTCACTTTTTGAACTATTTTTACCAAATAAAGAATCATTTAAATAATCTTCTATTTCAAGAATTCCTGTATCTTCTATTTTAAATCCTGCATCTAATGCTTCTTGCTGTCTATTTGTTCTATGAAGTAATGCCATTCTCCCTGAAATTGGTATAAATTTTATTGTTTTTAAAATATAGTCTAATTTACTATCTTTATTTAAAGCTTTTAGTTGTTGTTTTATTGAAGCTTTTGTATATTCAATTACTTCTTGTAGTTGTTCTTTTGTAACTGTATCTGCTCTTGTTATAACAATTAATAGTTTTGATATATTTTGATAAAGTAAAGCATCAATAATAAATTCTACATCTTTAAGTGTGGCACTTTGACTTACATTCATTAAGTGAAGCATCATATCACAATTTGATAAATACTCTTTTGTTATCTCTTCTCTTTGAATAACTGGGTCATCAAGTCCTGGAGTATCAACTATTTCAATTCCATCTTTTAAAAAATCTAAATTGGATTTTAATTCTACAAATTTTACAAGGTTACATTTTTTACCACTAGCTTCTGCTGAGGTAAAGGCTGCAAGATTGTTTATATCAACACTATCATTTCTTGATTCATCTTTTATATAATTATTTAATTCATCTTTAAATATTGATTTTGTTTCTATAACAAAATCTTTGATTGATTCAATTTCATTTGCACTATTTTCAATTCTTTCCCACTCTTTTTTATTCCAATAAAAAACATTTGCACTTGGTGTTTTATCATATTTTACAATTGTTAAGTTTGCAGTCTCAGGAACAACAGCACTTCCTAATATTTCTTTGCCCATTAGTGCATTTAACATTGTTGATTTTCCAGCATTCATAACACCAGTAATACCAATTGAAAATTTTTGATTATTTATATAATTAATTGTTTCATCTAAATTATTTTTTAATTCTTCTTTATTGAAAAGCTCTTTTAATTCATTAACAATATCTTCTATTTGATTTTTATGCTCTTTAAATGTTAAGTTATTATCAATATAAATTTCTGAGTTTTTATTCTCTTCTACAACTAGTTCACTAGGATCAAATAATGATATTAATTTTTCATTGTCTGCATTATTTAAAATATGTTCATTTTTTAGATATTCAAACGTACTGTGAAGTTTTTCTATCTCATCTTTATTGTTATGTTGGGAAATTATTTCTATTAAGTTATATTGTAATTGATATAATTCATTAATTGTGTTAGGTGTATTATTTGTTATTTTTTTACAAAGTTTATTGAAAGATTTTAAAGGTAAATATTTTTCATAATTTTTTCTTGTTGCACTTAAAATTAGCGCAGCAACTTCAAAAAATTCAGCTTCATTTGTATTTTTGATTTCATAAGAAATCTCTTTTTTTACTTGACTACCATGGTAAAGTAAAAAGTAATCGTTTGCTAAATTCATTTTGTCTCCATACTTATTAAATAGAAAAAGTTAATTACCATATAATATGGTAATTAACTTTTTTATTTATAGGGTTATTTTTGTGAAGAGTAAAACTCTTCACAATTTAAGTTAACTATTTTACTGATACTAGTTTTCTTCTAAGATAAGCAATTTTGTTTTGTAATGGTAAGTGTTTTGGACAATGGTCTTCACAAGCCATTAATGACATACAACCAAAAATACCATCATCGTCACCTACTAATTCATAGAAATCTTCTGATGTTCTATTATCATGAGGATCTACTTCAAATCTTGCAACTCTATTTAAACCAACAGGACCAACAAAATCTGGTCTCATAAGCATAGTACCACAAGAAGCAACACAAATACCACACTCAATACATCTATCTAATTCAAATGTATCATTTGCAACATCTGGATCAATTCTTTCTTCCATTTTAGAAATATCAACTTCTTTATTTGAGTGAATCCATGATTCAACTCTTTTAGACATTTTATCCATCCATTTACCAGTATTAACTGATAAATCTTTGATAAGTTCAAATGCTGGCATTGGCATTAATTTCAGTTTTCCTTCTGGATAACTTGAAGTTAAAGTTCTACAAGCAAGAGCTGGTTTTCCATTGATAACCATACCACAAGATCCACAAATACCTGCTCTACAAACAAAGTCAAAAGATAAATCAGGATCAAGGTTTTCTCTAATATAGTTTAATGCAATGAAAAGAGTCATACCTGGAGTCTCTTCAATTTTATAATCTACGAAGTGAGGTTTTGAAATCTTACTTCTTGGATTGAATTTAAGTACTGAAATAGTTATTTCTCTACCTTTTTGTTCATTACTCATTATTTGTCTCCTGCTCTTTCGTTTCTATCTTTATAATTCATTGGTAATTCAAATGGCATTAATGCATCTTGAATCTCATGTCTATCTTTTCCCTCAGCTTCTAGTTTTTCTTTAATTTCATCAACTTCAGCTTGTCTTTTTGCAGAATCTGGATGTTCTATAATCATACCTTTAGCACCATAACCTCTAAATGCTGGTGGCATTTCCATTTTCATAATATCTAATGGAGCATATTCAATTGTTGGTTCTAAATCATCATTTTTTGGCCAAGTACAAAGAGTTCTATTTAACCAGTTAGCATCATCTCTTTTTGTATAATCTTCTCTTGAGTGTGCACCTCTTGATTCTGTTCTGTCTCTTGCTCCTTTAGCAACACAAAGTGCTACTTTTAGCATTTTGGGAACTCTATATGCTTCTTCAAGTTCTGGATTTCCAGCTCTTTCTTTAGATTTTACAGAGATTTGTTTTGTTTTTACTAATAACTCTTTTAATTCATTAACAGCTTCTTCTAAGTGTGGACCATCTCTAAAGATACCAACTTTATCATGCATAATGTCTTTCATTCTATTTTTAATTTTAAAGATGCTTTCAGGTCCATCATATGATAAAATTTCATCTAAATATGCATCTTCTTCATCTATGAATTTTTGAATTGTTGCAGTAGGAAGAGTAATATCATTTTCTTTACAAAAATCTGCAAAATAGTTACCAATAATCATACCTGCAACAACAGTTTCAGAAACTGAGTTTCCTCCAAGTCTATTAAATCCATGCATATCCCAACAAGCTGCTTCACCACAAGCAAATAAACCTTTTAATCTTGTTGCTTCACCAGTTGGTTTTGTTCTAATACCACCCATTGAGTAGTGTTGCATTGGTAAAACTGGAGCCCAACCTTTTGGACCTTCATCTGCTGGATCAATACCATTAAAGATTTGACAAATTTCTTGAACATCTCTTAAGTTTCTTTCAATATGCTCTCTACCTAAAATAGATATATCTAGCCATACATGGTATCCATAAGGAGAAGGTACACCTTTACCATTTCTAATATGTTCAATCATTCTTCTTGAAACAACATCTCTTGATGCTAGTTCTTTTTTCTCTGGTTCATAATCTGGCATAAATCTATGACCATCAACATCTCTTAAAATACCACCATCACCTCTACAACCTTCTGTTAATAAAATACCAGATGGAACAATTGGAGTAGGGTGAAATTGTACAGCTTCCATATTAGAAAGTGTTGCAACACCAGTTTCAAGAGCAATTGCAGCACCAATACCTTCACAAATTACTGCATTAGTTGTTTGTTTAAATACTCTACCATATCCACCAGTAGCAATACATGTCCCTTTAGCTACATAAGCTTCAAGTTCACCAGTAATTAAATCTCTAACAACAGCACCATAACATCTTCCATCTGCATGAATTAATCTTATAGCTTCTTTTCTATCTCTAATATCTACATCATGTCTTAAAGCTTCATTTGCTACACCAAATAACATAGTATGTCCAGTTGCATCTGCTGTGTAACATGTTCTCCATTTTTTTGTACCACCAAAGTCTCTTGATGTAATTAAACCATGTCTATCTTCATCTTCAGTAATAGTTGTTTTTTTAGCATTAATAACAGCTTCTCTTGTTCCTGCTTTTACTCTAGACCAAGGCACACCCCAACCTGCAAGTTCTCTAATCGCTTTTGGTGCAGTTGTAACAAACATTCTTGCTACTTCTTGATCACATCCCCAGTCAGAACCTTTTACTGTATCTGCAAAGTGTAAATCTTCATTATCACCTTCAGACATTTTTGAGTTACCTAATGAAGCTTGCATACCACCTTGTGCAGCAGCACTGTGTGATCTTTTAACAGGTACTAAACTTAAAACGATTGTACTAAGCTCTTTCTTTTGTGCAGCAACAGCAGCTCTAAGTCCAGCCAATCCACCGCCAATTACTAATGCATCACAATAATTAATTTTCATATTATGCTAGCCTCCCTGTATTATCAATTTTTAAAATTTTTGCAGTTGGAACATATCTTTGACCATAATCAGCTTTATGTTCTAAACCAATTTTAATGTATGCAGCAAGTGAAGCAAAACCTAATATTAAGAAAAATCCAGTTAATACCCATTTTACTTTTTTAAGTTTTTTTCTACTCTCTTTAGGGTCTTTCCCATCAAACCAACCCCATTTAACACACAATCTGTATAAACCAATTGTTCCATGGAATTCTACAGCTAATAATAAAAGAATATATAATGGCCACATCCAGTCACTAACAACTCTATCAGAACTTGCATATGGTCCTATTTCCCCTGGATTACTTAACATAATATATAAGTGTACAGAACCTAAGAAGAACATTGCAAATCCTGTGAAAGCTTGAATGAACCAAAGTTTTGTATCATCATGACCCATACTTTTTGCATGTGCTTTCATTACTTGATATTGCTTAAAGTTCCCCGGTAATTTTCTCATTCCCAAAGCAGCATGAGTAATAAAAATAACAAAAATAAATGCAACAAATATTGCAACAAATATTGGATTTCCCCCCTCAACAATAAAACTTCCTTCCAAAGCTTTTGTCACATAATACATGAAATCGTTACTTATTAATATCGAAGATACTAACAACATATGAGCCCACATAAAAAGACCAAGGAATAGTCCAGTTGCACTTTGTAAATAGTCAAGTTTCGCTGGAAGCCTACTCTTTTTTCTTTCTGTAGTAGTACCAATATAACCTTCTATTAGGTCACTCATTTTACATCCTTTCTAGTGATATTACTAATCTTTAAATCGTAGCGCAATAATAGCAAATAAGCACTTCAATAATAATTATAAAATAATTTTAGTGTTATGTACAATTATTGTACATAAAAAGTTGATAAGTAAAAAAAAAGCCCTTAAAAAAGGGCTTTTGAAAAGTAGTTAAAAATAAAATAATTTTAAATTGTTATACTTGTATTGTTACATAATAACACATTTTATTTCATCATCAATGATTGAACTGACATTTGAGCAATATCTATCATATTATCTATGCCTGGCATTGGGATAAAAAATACGATCGCACTACCAATACCACCTAAAACTGTCAACAATGCAATAAATGCAATTGCATAAGTTGAAACTCTTTTATCATTAAACCCTTCACTTTCGCAAGAGGCATTTGCAGGGTAAAAATACATAACTGCAATAAGTTTAAAATAGTAGTAAACAGATACAATTGTTGCTAAGATTGCAAGTACAGCTAAACTAGTAAATCCTGCATTAATTGCTTCAGTAAATACATAAAACTTACCAATAAATCCAATTGTTGAAGGAATACCTGCTAAACTTAATAAAAATATAGTCATCATTGCTGCTAAAAATGGTCTTTCTTTTGATAATCCTTTAAAATCATCATATGTAACTCTTACTCTTGTTTCTGAATTAATATGCGAAACAAGTCCAAATGAACCAATTGCTGATAGTAAATATGCAATAAGATAGAACATAGTAGCATATGCAGCTTCAAAATTTTGACCAACTGCTAAAAATGCTAATAATAAATATCCTGTATGCACAATTGAAGATGCTGCAAGCATTCTTTTTACAATTTTTTGTGTTATTGCTAACCAAGTACCAAATACTAAAGTTAATATAACAATTACATACATTATTGAATCCCAAAAGTCAATTACAGATGTTATATCTTGTAAGAATACTCTTAAGAAAAATGAGAATATTGCAATTTTAAATACAGATGCCATATATGCAGTAATAATCATTGGTGCACCTCGGTATACATCTAGTAACCAAGATTGGAATGGGAATGCTGCAATTTTAAATAAAAATGTAAATAAAATTAGTGTAAGACCTATATACACTAATGCTAAATCATTTCCTGAATGTGTTGAGATATAAGTTGAAATTTCAGATAAATTTGTTGTTTGAGTTGCTCCATAGATTAAAACTGTACCTAATAGGTAAAAAGCTCCAATAAATGAACCTAAAACTAAATATTTAAAAATAGCTTCAACTCTTTTATTATCATCACTGTTATATCCAACCATCACATAAATTGAAAAAGATGCAATTTCAAGAGCAATAAAAGCAGTTATTAATTCGTTTGCATTCCCTAGTAATATCATACCAAATAAAGCAAACATTAAAATTGTAAAAAATTCACCTTTAAAATATTTTCTATGTAAGAAATAATGTTCACCAATTAATATTGTAAGTAATGTACCTGCAATTAATAAAATCGTAAAGAAATTAGAAAATGAGTCAAATATTAAAACATTATTGAAAATATCACTAAAAACTTTTATTGAATATTCATGTGTTAAAGTTGCAATAGAAAAACCTAATGCAACAATTAAAAATACTGAAGATAAAGCAATGAAATATTTTGTACTAAATCTATCATACATACTTAACAGCATTAAAACAATACTTGCTACTAAAACCGTTAAAATTGGCATTAATAATATTAGTTGATTCATTTCATTACTCCAATTTTTAAAATGTCGTTGATATAATGAGTTACTGTTGGTTCAAATTTATCGATAAAAATATCTGGACAAATACCCATTACAAAAATTAATATCACCCAAGGAGCTAATCCTATAAGTTCTTTGATTTTTAAATCTCTCATTTTTAAAGATTCACCATCTCTATTTTGTAAAATAGCTCTTTGAAACATCCATAACATATATGAGGCACCAATTATTACTGTAAGTGCAGAAATATAACCTAATGTGTGGTTAAATTCATAAATACCAAAAATAATTAATAATTCAGATACAAATCCATTTGTTCCTGGTAAACCAATATTTGCAAATAGCATTACTGCAAATACAACTGTAAATAGTGGAGCAGTTTTTGCTAAACCACCAAGTTTTTTAATAGATTTTGTACCTGTTTCATCATGAATGATTCCAACAAGTAAGAATAATGCACCAGTGGCTATTGCATGTGCAATGATTAAATATAAAGCACCATTTATACCAAATTCATTTAGTGAAAAAATACCTGCTGATATTAAACTTAAGTGAGATGCTGATGCATATGCAAACATTCTTTTTATATCATCTTGCATAAGTGCAGCAATACCAAAGTATACAAGCCCAAATATTCCAAATATTACAAACCAAGTTGAGAATTCAACATAAATATCAGGGAAAATTGGAATCATAAATCTTACAATTGCATAAACACCAAGTTTTGCCATAATAGAAGATAATAAGAAAACTGCACCAGTTGGAGCATTTTTATATGTTTCCATAATCCAAGTATGAAGTGGGAAAATTGGAATTTTAATTGCAAATGCAGCAAGAAATGCTAAAAATAACCATATCTTTTCATTATAAGAAAGTGTTGATATTTTCATTAAGTCTGTATATTGAAATGACCAGTGACCAAATTCTGCATTAAAAGCAGATCCTAGGTATAAAATAGCAACGAACATAAATAATGATCCTGCCATAGTATAAACTGTTACTTTAATAGTAGTAAATACTTTATCACCAAATCCATAAATACCAATTAATAAGAAAACTGGTAGAAGCATAACTTCCCAAAAGAAATAAAATAGTACTACATCTAAAGCTAAAAGAGAACCTGTAACCCCTGTTTGAACTAATAATAAATTAATCCAATAACCTTTTGTTCTTCCTTCCCATAATAATAAATATGAAGTTGGAATTAAAATAGCAATCATCATTAGAATTGTTAATGAAAAACCATCAACTCCAATGTAGTAATTGATTCCAAAACTTGTAATCCAAGGAGTATTTGTTACAAATTGCATACCTGCACTTGGTTCAAACTCCAAATATAATTTTAATACTAGAGCTAAAACAACTGTAGTCGTTAAAAAAGCTATATTTCTAACAGCTTCTACATTTTTTGTTGTAATCATTAATCCAAATGCTACAACAGCTGGTAAAAATATTATAAAAGATAATACATCTGCACTCATACTACAATCCTAACAAATTATATAAATATACAAAGATACAACACATACCAACTAGCATAAATGCAGCATAAAATCTTACATTTGCATTTTGTATCATTGCAACTTTTTTACCAAATGATATAAATCCATCACATATACCCATAATGAATCCATCAATGATTTTTTCATCAACTACTTTATCAATAAAAGTACTTAATTTTTTACTTGTTTTAACAAGAACTTTGTCATAAAACTCATCTACATAGAATTTATTTGCAATAATTCCTTCATCAGATTCAGGTTTGTAAACATCAAATTTTGCATATTTTTTATATGCTACAACAATTCCTGCAATTGCTACTAAAACTGAAACTACCATTAATATATATTCTGTTGAATGTGCAAGGTGTAATTTATGTGAGTTTAATTGTGATAACCAAGTATCAACTCTTGTTTCCCCTCCAAGTACTTCTGGAAGATTTAAAAAACCTGCTGCAATTGCTCCTACAGATAGAATTAAAAGTGGTATTGTAATTGTTTTTGATGTATATGTATATTGTGCTACATGCTTTGTTGGAGCAACAAAAATTACAAAATACAATCTAAACATATAAAATGCAGTTAAAAATGCTGTAAATACTCCAATCCCCCAGATTAAATATTCACCATTTTGAAATGCAGCTGCAAGTATTGCATCTTTTGAAAAGAATCCAGAAAATGGAGGAATTCCTGAAATTGCAATAACTCCAACTAAAAATGTAAAATGAATAATTGGTAATTGTGCTCTATGTTGAGCTATTTTAAATATATTTTGTTCATGGTGAAGTGCCATAATAATTCCACCTGCACCCATGAATAACATTGCTTTAAAAAATGCATGAGTAAATACATGAAATAATCCAGTACTATAAAAGCCAAGTCCTACACCTATAAACATATATCCCAATTGTGACATTGTTGAATAAGCAAGAATTTTCTTTATATCTTGTTGTTTTGTTGCAATTATTGCAGCAAATAAAGCAGAAAAAGCACCAATGTAAGCAATAAATATCCCAATATTTTCTATACCACTATATAAAAAGTGGAATCTTGATACCATATAAACACCTGCAGTTACCATAGTTGCTGCATGAATTAATGCTGAAATAGGTGTTGGTCCTGCCATTGCATCTGGAAGCCATACATATAATGGAATTTGTGCTGATTTACCCATAGCACCAACAAAAAGTAAAAATCCAGATAATACTAATAACTGTGTTGATGCATTAGATATATTTGCTTCAATTGAAGAAAAACTTAATGAATCAGCACCTATTGCAAAAAATAGTGTAACAATACCTAATATGAATCCAAAGTCACCAACTCTATTTGCAATAAATGCTTTATTACCTGCTAGAACATTATCTTTATCTTGATAATAAAATGCAATTAAAAGGTAAGAACATAATCCTACTCCTTCCCAACCAATGAATAAAATTATTGGATTATCAGCAAGTACAAGAATTAACATCGATGCTAAGAATAAATTAAAATAAGCAAAAAACTTACCAAATCCATCGTCACCTTTCATATATCCAACTGCATAAATATGAATTAACCATCCAATAAAAGTTACAAACATTGACATAAATATTGCTAAGTGGTCTCCTAATAGTGCCATTTCAATATTTAAATTACCTATTGAAACCCAAGTAAATAAATCTTGAGAAAATGCTGTATTATCATCCATTTTTAAAAATAAACAAAGTGTAATTATAAAAGATATTAAAGGAGTAATTGTTCCAATAAGTGCAAATACAACTTCTGATATCTTTTGTTTTTTAATATGGTAGAAGTAAAAAACAGTATTTAATAATGAACCTATTAAAGGAGCTAAAATTATCCAAACTAATAAAGGAGTATTCATGAATTTTCTCCTTGTGTTAGTGTATTAAATACATCTGTATCAAGTGATTTTTTAGATCTAAATAATAAAATAATTACTGATAAGAATATTGCAGCTTCAGCTGCAGCTATTGCAATTACTAATATTGATATAATCTGTGCATCTAAACTAAAATGATATCTTGCAAATGTTACAAAAAATAGTGTAATACCATTTAGCATTAGCTCAATTGACATATATATTACAAATATATTTCTTCTTGCTATAACTCCAATAACACCTATTGAAAATAGTATCATTGAAACAAAAGCATATGATGTTAAGCTTATCATTGTTGTTCTCCTTTATTTCCTCTAGGCTTTCTTTTTTTAGCAAGAACAATTGCTCCAACTAGTGCAACTAAAAGTAAAATTGATATAAGTTCAAAAGAAACAAGCCAATTATTATATAAGGCCATTCCAACTGGTTTTATATCTCCAAAATTAGAATTAGCAATTATATTAAGGTCTTTATTTGGTAGATTAGAAATTGCTTTTAATACTAATACATTTAAAGGAATCATTAATACAACACCAAGTCCAATTAAAGGGAATTTCTTAGGTTCACTAGGTAAATCTTCTTCTTTAATATTAAGAAACATAAGAATAAATAGTATTAAGGTCATAATTGCACCTGCATAAACTATTACTTGAACCATAAATAAGAAACTTGCACTTAATAGTGCAAATAATCCACCAATTGATAACATAGTGATTAGTAATCCCAATGCACTATATATAGGACTTTTATTTACTAACATTGCAATAGCACCAATAATAGCAAAGGCACTAAGTGCAAGAAAAATAATATCAGTCATCATTTAAATCCTTTGAACGCTCATTTGACATAAGGTATTTTTTATCAACAACAAAATCTTCTCTTTTTGAACCAGTGAAAGAAAAAATACCAGTATCCATTCTAATTGCATCACATGGACATGCTTCTACACAATATCCACAATATACACACTCTAAAAGATCAATTTTAAACTGTTTAGGTCTCTTTTCTGCAAAACCGTCAAATCTCTCTTCTGCATCAATAAAAATACATTCAGCAGGGCATGCTGTTGCACACATATAGCATGCAACACATTTTTCACTACCATCATCCCATTTTGTTAATCTATGTACACCTCTGTACCTTTCATTTAAGTCATCAGGTTGTACTTCTGGGTATGCCATCGTTCTTAGGTTTGATGTATCTTTTAAATTTTTAACAAAATGCGTAAAAGTTGTTTTCATACCACCTGCAATTGCAGGTAAATATAATTTATCTTTTAGCGATTGTCCGTGTCTAGGTACTACTTTTATTCCCATATTAACTTCCTGTAACTACGATATATGTTGCTGTTATTACTATATTTAATAAAGATAAAGGTAATAACACTTTCCAACCTAACATTTGAAGTTGGTCATATCTGAATCTAAGTAAAGTCCATCTAATCCAAATAAATACTAGTGCAACTAGTAAAAATTTAACGATAAATGTTAATACTTGAAGAACTGCTACTGTTATAGCAACACCGTTTGCACTTAATCCTGTTGCTAAGAACCATGCAAAAAGAGCAACAATAGCTATTGCAATTGTCCAAAAAACTTTTGTTAAAATTGCAGTCTCTTTTGCTCTAATATTACTTGAATCTGCCCAATTATTATTCTTTTTCATCCATTTTGTAAAGATAAAGATTTTAATAGGTACTAATATCATAATAGCAATCATTACATAATCAATATTATCTTTTAATGTTTGAGTATCTAACCAAGGAATTTGATATCCACCAAAAAAAAGTGTAACAATAATTGCACTTGCTGCACACATTGCTGCTAATTCGCCAACTTGGAAAAGACCAAATTTCATAGCTGAATATTCTGTATGATAACCTGCAACAATTTCTGATTCACCTTCTGCAATATCAAATGGTGTTCTATTAGTTTCTGCAAAAGCTGTAACAATAAATATAAGTGCTGCTAAAGGTTGCATAAATACACCCCATGAAGGAATAAAACCAAAAAATGTATCTCCTTGTGCTGTTACAATATCACCTAAATGAATTGAACCATACGTTAAAAGCATTGAAACTACAGAAAGTGCCATTGCTGCTTCATATGAGATAACTTGCGCAGTTGCTCTAATTGAACTTAAAATACCAAACTTACTTCCAGAAGAGTAACCTCCAAGAATAATTCCATATGTTGATAACCCTGCATATGCTAAAAACCACATAATTCCAAGTTGTATTGGAAGTGCTTGCATCATAATAGATTGTCCATCAATTACTAAATTATCAGCAAATGGAATTACTCCAAAAGTTAAAAATACACAGAAGAAAAGTATAATTGGTGCTAAAGTAAAGAAAAACTTATATTTAATATGGCTTGGTGTAAAGTCTTCTTTAAATACAAGTTTTAACATATCAGCAATACTTTGGATTAATCCACCTAATCTTAAGGGTCCAATATTACATCTATTTGGGCCAGCTCTATCTTGGATAAAACCTGCTATTCTTCTCTCCCACCAAACTAAAACAGGAGTCATACCAGTTGCTAATATTAGAGCAAGGTTAATATTAATTATAGTAGCTATAATAGAAACTGTTGTCATATATTTCCTTTTTCAACCATACTTTTGAGTTCTTCTAATAATGAAGTAATACTTAAAGCAGGATTCTCTTTGTTCATTTTAGATACAACTTTTTGTTTTATACCATCACAATTTATGTAAGTACCACTTTTTTCATAAAAAGATGAAACTGGAATTGCAACATCTGATTTTCCAATTGTTAAACAATTATGTGAAAAACAGCTGATTACTTTTTTATTTTCTAGTAAAGATAAATTGTCATCGAAATAGTTATTATCAAATATAAGAACTAAATTTGCTTGTGCTAGTTTTGAATTGAATTCATCTTCTTGCTCACTAATTTGATACTCTTTAAATGCTGCTCTATTAGCACTTCTATCATTATTTTTTAAATAATCATCTCCAAATGAATTATCAATATAATTTGGTGAATATCCTGTTATATTTGCATTTGTCATTTTTGCAAGTGCATTTACATTTTGTAACTCTTCACATGATAAGTTAGGACTAACTACAAATAAAACATTATCATTAGTTGCTAATAGTTTGAACATTGAAGCTAAAGAGTTTTCTAAAGAAGATTCTTTAGAATCTACAATTGGAGTGTTGAATCGATTTTTGTTCTCATCGTGATAAGATAATCTACCTTCATCACAAATAAAATGGCCATTTACTTTATTATTTACTTTTGGCCTAAATCTAAAGATATTATCATCTTTATATTTTTCTTTTCTATGATCTACATGGATATTACAACCTTTTGAGCAACCTTTACAAATTGCATCAAAAGTCTCTAAAAACCATACTCTTTGTTTAAATCTAAAGTCCTTGCTTGTTAAAGCTCCAACTGGACATAAGTCTACAACATTCATTGCATAAGGATTAGACAAAGGACGACCCGGAAACGTTCCAATTACAGAGTGATCTGCTCTGTTTATTACACCAAGTTCATTTGTGCCTGTTATATCTGAACAGAATCTAACGCATCTTGTACAAAGAACACATCTTTCTTGATCTAACATTACATTTGCACCTAAATCAACTCTTTTTCTAGCATTATTTTTGCTATCAACATTCACTCTTGATTCATAGAAACCAGATTGCATATAGTAATCTTGAAGTTTACACTCTCCAGCTTGATCACAAGTTGGACAGTCAATAGGGTGATTTATTAATTCAAGTTCTAAAATATCTCTTCGAACTTTTTCAATATTTTCACCTTTTGTTCTTACAATCATTCCATCTTTTATTGGTGTATCACATGCAATTTGAGGTCTTTTTTGACCTTCTATTTCAACCATGCACATTCTACAGTTCCCATCTTTCCCTAGTGCTTGGTGATAGCAAAAATGAGGAATGTGTATTTTCTCATCTAATAAAGTATCAATTAAAAGCCCACCTTTTGGGGCTTCTAATTCTTCGCCATTTACTGATATTTTAACAATTTCACTCATATTTTGATATCTCCTTTAAGTATCAGCAATTTTATTTACCTGTATATAATTGTCTTGGTCTTGCAATTTTATGAGATGGATCTTGTTTTAATTCTGACCATTGAGAAATCCATCCTGGAATTCTACCTATTACAAAAATTGGAGTAAACATTGCTATTGGAATTCTAAGTGCAGTTAATATTACTCCTGAATAGAAGTCAATATTTGGATATAATCCTCTATCTTTAAAATAATCATCACTTAGTGCTGCTTCTTCAACTGCATGTGCAATATCAAGAAGTTTAGAATCAAGATTTAATTCTTCTTTTAATTGATCTTGTAATTTTTTAAGAGTTTCTGCTCTTGGGTCTCTATTTTTATATACTCTATGTCCAAATCCCATAAGTCTAAATGGATCATTTTTATCTTTTGCTTTTTCAATATATGCAGGTACATTTTTTACATCACCAATTAATCTTAATTGGTCCATAACTTTTTCATTTGCACCACCATGAGCACTTCCCCATAATGCTGCAATACCAGAAGATATAGCTACATAAGGATGAGCTTCAGTTGAACCTACATTTCTTACAGTTGTTGTAGATGCATTTTGTTCGTGATCTGCATGTAAAGTTAAAATTGCATCAAGTGCATCAACTTCAACTTGTTTGATTTCATCATTTAGACCATTTCCAAGATATTTCATTTTTCCACCTGGATAAGATCTTAACATATATAAGAAGTTCTCTGTAAAATATCTATTTACATCTGGATAAATTAGTGGAGTTCCAATTGAATTTCTATATGCCATTGCTGCAATTGTAGGCATTTTAGCAAAAATTCTTCTTCTCATTGTTTTAAATTCTTCTTCATCTTCTAAATGTAAGTGGTCTTTATAAAATGCAGATAATGCAGTTGTTGCTGCACCCATAGTTGCCATTGGATGTGCACCATCTGGTAATGCATCAAATAGTCTAATAATACCTTCATTTAAAAATGATCTATGTCTGATTTCTAAATCAAAATCTATAGATTGTTCTTTTGTTGGAAGTTCACCCATCATTAATAAATAAGAAACATCAAGGAATGATTTTTTTCCTGCAAGATCTCTAATGTCATATCCTCTATATCTTAACTCAGAATTTTCTCCATCAATAAATGTAATTTTTGATTCGCATGAAGCAGTTGAAGTATAACCTGGGTCATACGTAAACATTCCTGAATCTTTATAAAAAGATCTAATATCTACAACACTTGGTCCTCTTGAACCATCAATAATATTATATTCATATGATGTTCCTGTTCTATTATCAGTTAATGTCATTGTATTTTTTGCCATTTTTTTCTCCTTGAGTTAGTTATTTAATTTCTTTGATAAATTCATCTTCGAATTTAATAAGAATACTTTTTATGATGTCTTTTACAGCGGGTGCAAAAACACAGATTGTCTTACCATTCATTGTGTCACATACTTCCAAAATTGTATCTAAATCTTTTTTTGTACCTTCGCCAGCTAATACTTTTGCAAGTATTTTATCTATCCAACCACAACCCTCTCTACATGGTGTACATTGACCACATGATTCATGATGATAAAATTCAATTAGGTTTTTTGCAACATCTACCATATTCATACTATCATCAATAATCATCATACCACCAGTTCCAAGTGTTGAACCTATATCCCACATTGATTCATAATCCAGTACTGCTTTTTCAACTTCTTGAGCAGTTAAAATAGGGCATGAAGATCCTCCAGGGATTACAGCTTTCAATTTCTTTCCATCTTGCATCCCACCACCAATTTGATTAATTACATCAATCATTTTGTTACCAAATGCTAATTCATAAACTCCAGGGTTTTTAACTGGACCACTCATAGCAAAAAGCATTGTTCCTGGTGATTTTTCAGTTCCATAAGCAGTGTATGCTTCATATCCATTTTCAACAATAAAAGGTACAGTTGCTATAGTTTCAACATTATTAACAGTTGCAGGATTACCAAAGAACCATTCACTCTCTTTTTGGTGTGGTTTTAATCTTGGATGTCCTCTTTTACCTTCTAAAGACTCAATTAATGCAGATTTTTCACCACAAATATATGCTCCACCACCTCGGTGAACAGTTATATCCATTCTATAATCATGACCCATGACTTTTGGACCAATTATTCCTGCTTCATATGCTTCATCGATTGCTTCATTTAGTCTATCAATAAACCATTTATATTCACCTCTTACATAGATATAAGCATCATGGGCATTAATCGCATAAGAAGAGCAAATAATTCCTTCTATTAATAGGTGTGGGTCATATTGAAATATTTGTCTATCTTTAAATGTTCCTGGTTCAGATTCATCACCATTTACAATTAAATATGCAGGTCGTGGATCATCTTTTGGCATTAATTTCCATTTTGGTCCACAAGCAGCACCACCACCACCTTTTCCTCTTAATCCTGATTTTGTAACTTCTTCTGTAACATCATCTGGTTTCATAGAAAAAAGTTTTTCTATTGAAGTGTATCTTCCATTAGCTTTTGCTACTTCTAATTTATGTGAATTAGGAATATCGAAATTTTTACTTACTACTTTTACTAGCATCTCTACACTCCTTAATTACTTTTTCTAATGACTCAACACTTTGGTTTTCATGATATTCTCCATTAAGTGCAAACATAGGAGCACCTCCACAAGCACCCATACATTCAACTTCACTAAAATGAAATAATCCATCTTCGCTTGTTTGTCCTGGTTCTATACCAATTGTATCTTTTATGAATTTTTTTAAATCTCTACTTCCCATTACCATACATGAAAGTGTTTTACACAATTCGATATGATAAGTACCAATTGGTTTTAAATTAAACATTGTATAAAATGTTGCAAATTCATAAACTTCAATTGGAGCTTTATTTAATTTGTCTGCTACAAAAACCATTGCATCTGGGCTTACCCATCCTTCTTGTTCTTGTACTAACCATAAAGCTGGAAGCATCATAGAATCACTATTTGGATATTTTTTTATTTGTTCTTGAAACTTTGCTTCGTTTTCAGGTGTATATTTAAATTTACTCATTATCTATCAAACTCCCCTGCAATAAAGTTCATACTTGCCATTGTAACAATTGCATCTGCTAGCATTCCACCTTCTACAATTTTTGAATATGCTCCAAGTGAATAGAAACATGGTGGTCTACATTTTACTTTGTATGGAGTTCCTGAACCATCACTTGTTATATGAAATCCTAATTCACCATTTGCAGCTTCAGTGTATCCATAATATTCACCTTTTGGAACTTTAATTCCCTCAAAAGTTAATTTAAATTGATTCATTAATCCTTCAATATTTCCGTATACATCTTTTTTTGCAGGTAAAAATACACCTTGATCATCTACATTTAAAGGACCATCTGGTAATTCTTTCATAGCTTGTTTTATTATTCTTATTGATTGTCTTATCTCTTCAAATTTAACCATTATTCTGTCATAAACATCTCCATGAGAACCTACAACTACATCAAATTCAAAATTTTCATATCCATAATATGGTGCATTTTTTCTTAAATCAAATGCAACTCCAGCAGCTCTTAGGTTTGGTCCAGTAATTCCTGCACTAATTGCAAAATCTTCTTTAATTACTCCAACATCTTGAGTTCTATCTAAGAAAATTTTATTATGCTCAACTAAAGATAAGGCATCTTTGATACCTTTTTCTACATCTTTTATAACTTCATCTAGATCTTGTTCAAAACCGTCATATAAGTCAAATTCTAATCCACCAATTCTAGTATATGAGTTTGTTAGTCTTGCTCCTGTTAGTTTTGATAATAAATCATATGTTTTATCTCTTGGTGTAAATAGATACCAAAAGTTTGTTAATCCACCTAAATCAACCATATTTGCAGCATTACAAACTAAATGGTCTATTATTCTACTTAGTTCTCCAATAATAATTCTTAACATTTTAGCTCTTGGAGTTATATCTATTCCTAACATATCTTCAACTGTTTTTGAGTAACCAATATTGTTTAAAATTGCACTACAGTAGTTTAATCTATCAGTATATGGGATTACTTGTGAATACGTATGTGTTTCACATGATTTTTCAAATCCCCTATGCAAATATCCAACTTCAGTTACACATGCTTTAATTGATTCACCTTCCATAGCCATAAAGTTTCTAATAGTACCATGACTTGCAGGGTGAGATGGACCAACATTTAAAAACATTAAATCATCATGATCTTCTTTTGAATAACCATATGATTCTAATAATGGAGTCATCTCATCCATTAAATCTTCAGTTTCTGTACATAATTGTCTTTTTGTAACTGGATAATCTTTTCTTAATGGATGACCGTTAAATTGATGATGATTTAAAACTCTTTTCAAATTAGGATGACCATTGAAAATAATTCCATATTGGTCATATGTTTCTCTTTCTGCCCAGTTTGCACTGTAATACATATCACTAATAGAATCAACAGTTAAACTAACATCATCAACAAAAGCTTTTACTGTGATGAATTTTTTGAAAGTATAATCTCTTAAAATATATACAACTGCAAATCTTGATGCAGTTGCATCTGGATAGTTTAAATAATCAATAGCAGTAATATCTAATAAAAGTGTATATCCATCATTTTTTAATTTTGCAATTGTATTTCTTATCTCATTTGCATTTATTAAAAGTTCGTTTTTATGCATCTAAAATTCCTTTGTAGTGCCTTTTTGCTCTATCTTCTAAAACAGATTCTCCTTGAGCTTTTTGTTGAACTCTCATTACTGCATCTAGTACTGCTTCAGGTCTTGGTGGACATCCTGATACATATTCATCAACTGGAATTATTTCGTCAATTCCTTGAACAGTAGTATAGTTGTCATAAAAACCACCAGAACATGCACATGCACCCATTGAAATAACCCATTTAGGTTCACACATTTGATCATATATTTTTTTCAAAATTGGCGCTTGCTTATATGTAATTGTTCCTGCTACAATCATTAAATCAGCTTGTCTTGGTGAAAATCTTACAACTTCTGCACCAAATCTAGACAAATCATATTTAGCACCAACTACAGACATGAACTCAATACCACAACATGCAGTACCAAAAACCATTGGCCATAAAGAGTATGATCTTCCCCAGTTAACTGCATGATCTAATTTCGTAGTGATTATTGAATCACCAAATGAAGATTCTGCTCCTAATCCCATGATAACGCCTTTTTCTTATAAATATAAATTAATCCTGCAAATAATAATGCCATAAACATAAACATCTCTGCTAGTCCTAAATATCCTAGTTCTCTAATATTAACTGCCCAAGGGAACATGAAAATAATTTCAACATCGAAAATTACAAAAAGGATTGCTACAAGATAGAATTTGATAGAAAATCTTAGATTTGTTGTACCAATAGGTTTTGTTACCCCACTTTCGTACACTGTATTTTTTTGTTTGTCATCTTTATTACTTGGGCCTAAGTATCTAGTTAATACAAAAACTGATACTAAGACTAAACCCATAATAACAAAGACACTTGCTGATAAAAGTAGTTCTGTTGACATATTAATTTATCCCGTATTATTTTTTATGTAACGATTGTACAATATTTTAATGCCACAACAAAGTCATTACATAATTATTTTGCATATTATTTATAATAGTGAGAAAAATTGTAATACTTTAAAATAACATTTTTTTTAACTTAAATTAATCAATTAAACTCATAATTTAATAGTTCTAATGATTCCAATAATTCATCATTTGGAAGAGCAATATTTAACCTAAAATACTTTTTACCTTCCTTACCAAAAGTTATCCCATCATTTAGGACTAATTTACAATTATTCAGTAGCCTTTTTTGTATATTTTCATGTGTATCTATAACTTCTGAAAAGTTAAGCCAAATCAGGTATGTTGCTTCAGGTGAATTAAACTTTATCTTTAAGTTACTTTTTTCTACGTACTGTTCTAAAGTTAATATATTATTTTTTAAGTAATTTAGTAACATCTCTAACCACTCTTCACCTTTATTATATGCTGAAGCAATTGATTCAATCCCAAAAATGTTTATTGAACCAATATGTCTTTTTTCTAATATTTTATCAATATGTTTTTTTATTGTGTCATTTTTTGTAATAATATAAGAACTTTTTAATCCTGCAATATTAAAAGTTTTACTTGGAGAGTTTAAAAGTACAATATTATCATGATATTTTTTATCAAGATGTAAAATTGAAGTAAATTTTTTAAATACCAAATCAGAATGTATCTCATCACTAATTATTATAATATTATTTTCATAACATATTTTTGCTAATTCTTCTAACTCTTCTTTATTCCAAACTCTTCCTACAGGATTATGAGGAGAACATAAAATAAGAAGTTTTGTCTTATTTGTTATTTTCTTTTTTAAATCATCAAAATCTATAGTATAGTAATCATTTTTATTTTTTAATTCATTTAATATAAGTTTTCTGTTGTTGTTCTTTACTACAGAAAAAAATGGAAAATATACAGGAGTTTGTATAATTACTTCATCATCTTCTTGACTTAATGCTTCAATACAAGCGCTAAGTGCTGTTACGACACCAGTTGTGTATGATATATCAGATTCTTCAATGCATGAGATATTGTGTCTTCTTTTATACCAAGATATAATACTATTAGAAGTTTTACTTGTTATTATTGGATACCCAAGTATTTGTTTATCAAAACTTTTTTTTAAATCATCCAATATAAAATCAGGAGTTTTGAAATCCATATCAGCAACCCAAAGTGGTTTTGCATCTTCAACATTAAATAATTTTTTTAATCCATCATATTTAACGCAGTCTGTATTTTTTCTATTAACGTGTTCGTCAAAATTATAAATATTCATATTTCCTCTATTATAAACTAAATTTTATTGATATAATGATATAAAAATAAAATTAATTAAAAATAAGGTTCTTTATGGAAAAAGCAATTGCATTGTTAAAAAAGCATAATTTATTAAAGATTATTGATGAAGAATTAGATATATATTTAGAAATTCCTCATATTGCATATATAGAGGTAAAAAAAGAAGATTCTAAAGCAATACTCTTTACTAATCCAATTGATAAAAAAAGTGGTAAAAAGTTTGATATACCAGTTTTAATGAATGTATTTGGTTCTAAAAAAGCTGTAGAATTATTTATAGGAGAATCAGACAAAATAGGAAAAGAGATTGAATCTTTATTAAAAATGAAGCCACCAGTTACATTTAGTGAAAAACTTTCAACTTTTGGAAAATTATTTGCTTTAAAAAACACAATTCCAAAAAAATTAAAAGGAAAAGGTGAGTGCCAAGAAGTTATAAAGTTAGGTGATGATGCCAAATTATCTGATTTACCTATATTAACTACATGGGAAGAAGATGGTGGTCCTTTCATTACAATGGGACAAGTTTATACAACTTCACTTAATGGAGAGATGAAGAACTTAGGAATGTATAGATTACAAGTTTATGATGATAACACTTTGGGAATGCATTGGCAAATACATAAAGATTCGAATCACTTTTTTCATGAATATAAAAAAGCAGGTAAAAAAATGCCAGTATCAATAGGTATTGGTGGAGATCCAATGTATATTTGGTGTGGGCAAGCACCTTTACCAATTGGAGTTTTTGAATTAATGTTATATGGATTTGTAAAAAATAAAAATGCTCAACTTGTTAAATCAATTACAAATGATATTTATGTACCTAAAGATAATGATTTTATAATTGAAGGATTTGTAGATACAAGTAAGATGAAAATCGAAGGACCATTTGGTGATCATACTGGATATTATACATTAGAAGAAGAGTATCCATTTTTAGAAGTGAGTGCAATTACACATAAGAAAAAACCTACTTATTTGGCAACTGTTGTTGGTAAACCACCTTTAGAAGATAAATATATGGGATTTGCAACAGAAAGAATATTTCTTCCACTTTTAAAAACAACTGCTCCTGATTTAATTGATTACTATATGCCAGAAAATGGAGTATTTCATAACTTAATTATTGCAAAAATAAAAACACTTTATCCAGGACATGCAAGTCAAATGATGCATGCTTTTTGGGGAGTAGGGCAAATGAGTTTTGTAAAACATGCAATATTTGTAAATGAAGATGCACCTGAATTAACAAATCATGATGAGATTGTTCAATACATTTTAAATAGAATTGATATTGAGGAGATGTTAGTTTCAAGAGGTGTAGTTGATGCACTTGATCACTCTAGCCCTAAATTTGCAGTGGGTGGTAAGTTAGGTCTTGATTGTACAGGTGAAGAGATTAATGATTTAGGAATTACTTTATTAAGTGATGATGAATTACTAGAAAAGATGCAAAAAATTACTAATGAGGTAAAAAATTTAAAGCAGTATTATACAAATACAAAAAATCCAATAACTGTTATTGCAGTTGATAAAACAAGAAATCAAAAACATCTATTTGAAGATTTGAAACCCTTATATGAATATATTAAAATATTAATTATTATTGATGATGCAAATCAAAATGATGTTGAAAACCCTTATATGTTAGTTTGGAGAGTTGTAAATAATATTGATTCTAATAGAGATTTATATATTGACTCAAACACAGTGTGTCTTGATGGAACAAATAAAAATAATCTTGATAACTTTAAAAGAAGATGGCCTGGAGATGTAGATTGTACAAAAGAGGTTATTGAATCTTTAAAGCAAAGAGGAATTATTGATATTGATGAAGAGTTTCAAAAAAAATATCAATTATAAATAAGAGTAGATTTACTCTTATTTATTTATTATTTTTATATCATTTTTATTTATATGTATATATGCAATATCTAAGATATTAATATCTTGAACATCATTCATTTTTACAATTAATGTTTTATTATTAAAATCTATTAACTCAATAACAAGTTCATAATAATCACCACAAAAAGAAATGTCAATTATTTTTACTCTTATTTGACTTTTTTCTAAACTAACAATTGATTTGTCAATTTTTATAATTGCAACTTGAGAATCATCAATATCAATTTCTAATTTTTTAACAAGTTTATTTGGAAGCTGATTTATTTCACATAAGAAATTAGCAACATATAAATTATTAGGATTATTAAAAATAGTTTTTGCCGTGTCAAATTGTAGTAATTTTTTGTCATTTATTACACCAATTTTATCTGAAATTGTTAGTGCTTCTTTTTTATCATGAGTTACGAGAATAGCACTTAAATTAAGTTCTTTTATAAGTGTTTTTAGCCAAATTTTAGTTTTATATCTTAGCATTGCATCTAAGTTTGAGAAAGGCTCATCAAGAAGCAATATTTTAGGATTATTTGCTAAAGCTCTTGCTATTGCAACTCTTTGTTGCTGTCCACCAGATAATTGATGTATCTGTTTTGTTTTGTGCTCAACTAAATTGAATTGTTCTAATAACTCATCAACTCTTTTAATTTTTTCTTTTTTTGGTAGCTTATAAAGTGCAAAGGCGATATTTTCAGAAACATTTAGATGAGGGAATAATGCATAATCTTGGAAAATATATCCAACTTCTCTATCTTTTACATAAATATCTTTAGATGAAACGCACTCATCTCCAATACAAATATTTCCTTCATGTTCTTTTTGTAAACCTGCAATTGATCTTAATATGGTTGTTTTTCCACATCCACTTGAACCAAGAATTGTAACTATTTCACCTGGTTTTACATCAAAAGAGATATCTTCTAATATTTTTGTATTTCCAAATGAAACTCCAAATTTTTCTATACTTACCATAAATTATGCCTTATTTATATTTTTTGCTAATAATAAAACAGAAATCATTCCAATAATTAAAATAAACATTGATGGAACAGCTGATTCTGCAAGTTGAGATTGTTTTGTTAACTCCAAGGCCATAATTGATAAAGTATCATAATTAAATGGTCTTAAAATCATTGTTAAAGGTAATTCTTTAATAACTTCTATAAAAATAATAATAAAAGCAGAAAATGCAGAAGTTTTAATTAAAGGTGCAAATATTGTAAAGAAAGTTCTTTTTTCATCAACATCTAAAACTTTTGCTGCATCATCATATGTTTGAGGTATTCTTGTGAAACCTGCTTCAAAGTTATTAATTCCTACTGCTAAAAATCTAACACAATATCCAAATACAACTGCTATTATTGTTCCACTAATAATATATGAAGAAGTGAAAATATCAATTACATATTTATCAATTATTGCAAAAAATGAAAGAATTCCAACAGCAATAACTGCACCTGGAATAGAATATCCTAATTTTACAACTTGTGTTAAAAATGATGATGTTTTATCTTTATTTTTTCTTACATTATAAACAAATAAAAGTGCCATTGAAGTTATGATTGTTGCACTAACAATTGCAAGTATTAGTGTTTGATAAAGTACTTGTATAAAATCATCATCAATTATTTCTTTATAAGTTATTGCAAACCAATATATTAATTGTGTTACTGGAAGTAAAAAGCCAAAGAAAAATGGAATAAAGCATATTAAAATTGCAATGAAGGCTTTAAATCCAGTTAATTTTGTTTTTTCTATTGGCTTAAAATCTTTCCCTGAACTTTTAAATACTTTATTTCTTCTTTGAATTCTTTCTAATACAATTAGTAAAAAAACAAATGACATTAAAATACTTGCAAGTTTTGCAGCATCATCCACACTTCCCATACCATACCAAGTTTTAAAAATCCCAGTTACAAAAGTATTTACTCCAAAAAAGTCCATTACTCCAAAATCAGAAACAGCTTCCATAACAGCAAGTGTAACACCTGCTATTATTGCAGGTCTACAAATAGGAAGGATTACTTTTATTAATATTTGCCATGAAGATAGATTGAATGTTTTTGCTGCATCAATAATTGAAGCAGATTCGAAACTTAGATAGCTTTTGCAGATTAAATATACATATGGATAAAGAACAAATGACATTACTAAAATTGCACCTTGTATAGACATGATGTCATAAAAAGGAACTTCAGTGATATTTTTCCCAATTAAATGTAATATAAATTGAGTTACAGTTCCTGCTACGTTAAACATTCCTCCATATATAAAAGCAATAATATATGTAGGAATAGCAAAAGGCAAAATTAAAGCGTAGTGAAAAAATCTAGAAAATCTAAATGTAAAAAGTGAAGTTAAATATGCAGTTGAGAAACCAAGAAGTGTTGTTAACACTGCAACTCCAACCATAATATATAAAGAGTTAGTAGCATAAGTAAAAAGTAGATTATCTTTTATATGCTGCCAATTATCGCTATGTCCTATAAATAAATACAAAAATATTATAATTGCAGGAGCAGAAATAAGTAGTGTAAGAATAACACTACTTAATTTTACTTTTGAAAAATTGTTTTTCAATTATTATTTCCATCCAGCAATATCAAAAGCCATAACTGCTTGTTTATTATATTTTCCTAATTCATCAAGTGAAATATTATCAGGTGTAAATGTTCCCCACGCTTTTGCTATATCTGTATTTTGCACGCCTTTTAAAACTGGATATTCAAAGTTTTCTTGAGTAAATATTTTTTGTGCTTCTTTTGAAGTTAAAAATTCAATAAATTTAATTGCATTTTCTTTGTGAGGTGCATATTTTGCAACTGCTGCACCACTAATATTTATGTGTGTTCCTCCATTTTCAAATTTAGGGAAAAAAACTTTGATTTTTCTTACTGATTCAGCTTGAGACAAATCATTGTTTCCGGCCATTTTACCAATATAATAAGTATTAACTAAAGCAACTGAACCAATTCCATTAGCAATTGCTTTAACTTGGTATGTATCATCTCCTTTTGGTGAACTAGCTAAATTTTCAACTACACCTTTTGCCCATTTTATTGCATAATCTTTTCCATGATGTGCAATCATTGCTGCCATTAAAGATTGGTTATAGATACTATTTGAAGATCTAACCATTAGTTTACCTTTAAATTTAGGATCTGCTAAATCTTCGTAAGTTGATAGTTTATCTTTCATTCCTGAACCAATTCTATATGCAGTAACTCTTGATCTAATTGTTACACCAAACCATTCATTGTCTTTATCTCTTAAATTTGCTGGAATATTTTTTATTAAATAATCAGAATGAATAGGTTGTAATATTCCTTCTTTTTTAGCTTGATATAATCTTCCTGCATCAACTGTAATTAATACATCTGCTGGTGATTTTTTACCTTCAGTTTCTATTCTTTTAATTAATGCACTAGCTTTTGCTTTTACTACATTTACTTTTATACCAGTTTTTTTTTCAAACATTTTAAATAATTTTTTATCTGTATCATAATGTCTGTGTGAGTATACATTTACTTCGCCACTTGCAAATAGTGAAGAAGCTAATATTACTGCACCTAATGCAAAATTTTTTATCATTTATCTTCCTTTATTGATAATAGTTATTGGAATTATAATTTTTTCAAGCTTTTATTCTTCTGAATAGTAATAACTATTATCAAATAATTAACTCTTTATCCAAATTTATTTTTTATTTGATATAATATTGTTTTATTTTAAGGTTATATATGAAAATTATATTTGAAGCGACAATTAAAGAGAATGGATTAGGTGGATGGTTTATCCAGCTTAAAGATACCGTAGATGGGCGAATTGAAAACTGCAATAATTTAGAAGAATTTTCTACAACAATTGAAAAAATGGGTCAAGATTACGGTGGTAATATTGATGAAGTAAAGTGGATTGTCGATGAAAATGTTTCTGCAGAACATTTAACAGAGGTAAAAATACAAATGGCAAAATACCATAAGGAACTATTCAATGATTCTAATGATTGATAATTATGATTCTTTTACATATAATATTGTTCAGTATTGTAAAGAATTAGGAGCAAATTTAAAAGTAATAAGAAATGATGAATTAACTTTAAAAGAGATTGAAGATTTAAATCCTGAAAAAATTATATTATCTCCTGGACCTGCAACACCTGATGATGCAGGGGTATGTTTAGATGTTATAAAAAACTTTGCAGGAAAAACTCCAATTTTTGGTATATGTTTAGGACATCAAAGTATAGCGCAGGCATTTGGAGCAAAAGTTATAAAAGCACCAAATATGATGCATGGAAAGACTTCAAAAATTAAAGTTTCAAATGATTCTTTACTTTTTAATAATATACCAAATGAATTTACGCAAACTAGATATCATTCTTTAACAGTAGATAAAAATACATTAAATGATAATATTATACCAACTTCTTTTAGTTTAGATGATAATGAAATAATGTCTTTAGAGATAAAAGATAAACAATTATATGGAGTTCAATTTCATCCAGAATCAATAATGAGTGAATATGGTTATGAGATGATTGATAATTTCTTAAAGTCATGATGATACAAAGCAAAAATCAATACAATAAAATTATTTATTTTACTTTAGCTATTACTACAATAGTATTGATTTTTGTTTCAAATACTCTTAGTATTTCATATAAAGAAGCACTTAACTTTTTTTATAATAATTCATTACTCTCAATATTAACAAATATTTCTACTACAATTTTTGGTGAAAATGATATTGCACTAAGATTACCCTTTTTATTTTTTTATTTTTTTAGTGTTGTATTAATTTATATTAATACAAAGGATTACTTTAAATACCAAATAGATAGAGCAATTTCAACAATTATATTTATGTTTTTACCAGGAGTATTAAGTGCATCATTATTAGTAAATAGTGCGATAGTAGTTACATTTTGTACTTTGTTATATATATATTATTATCAAAAAACAGGTAAACATAATTACTTTTTTTTAATTGTATATCTGTTTGTTGATAACTCTTTTGCAATATTCTTTCTTGCAATATTTTTCCATTCAATTAGAAAAAAAGATAACCTTATGATATATGTAAGTTTAATATTATTTGGATTATCTATGGGAATTTATGGTTTTGAAAGTAGTGGAAAACCAAAAGGTTTTTTTCTTGATACTTTTGCTATTTATGCTTCAATTTTTTCTCCTTTTTTATTCTTATATTTTTTCTATTCAATTTATAGATTAGGTGTAAAAAATGAAAGAAGTTTTATTTGGTATATAAGTGTAACTGCATTGATTTTTTCAATGATTTTTTCATTTAGACAACAAGTATATATAGAAAATTATGCTCCTTTTGTAGTAATTTCTATTCCTTTAATGGTAAAACTATTTTTTCATTCATATAGAGTTAGATTAAAAGAGTTTAGAAAAGTACATAATTTCTTTGCAATTTTGGTTTTAATTACTCTTTTATTAAATATTACAATTACCATATTTAATAAACCACTATATTTAGTATTAAATAATCCTAAAAAACATTTTGTTTATAAGTATCACGTCGTAAAAGAGTTAAGTAAGGAACTAAAAAAACAACATATCAATTATGTTACTTCAAGTGATGAAAAATTACTTTTGAGATTAAAATTTTATAAAATATATAAAGGAAAAAAATATTATATAAGTTTAAATAAATTAAATGATTATAATTTTGTTTTTCCAATTAAATATTTTGGTGTGAATGTAGCAACAGCCTATGTGAAAAAAATATGAGAAAATCTTTTTCTTTACTAGAACTAATTTTTGCAATTATAATAATATCAATAACCATCTTCTCTTTTAATTTAAATAAAACATCTGAACTTAAAATAAAAAAAATTGATTTAGCCACAAATAGATTACTTCTTTATTTAAAACAAAGTAGGTATCAAGCTTTGATTGATGATAAATACTATTTAGAAAATAAAAAATGGTATAAGCAAAGATGGACACTAAAATTCTTTAACTGCAGAAATCATAAAGGTATATATTATGTATTATATTCTGACAAAAATCAGAGTGGACATCCTAAAAAATCTGAATCAATGAAAGATCCTTTAACAAATAAGTATATTTATAGTAGTAATAAGTGTGAAAAAAATAGTGATAGTTCAAAGTATGTTTTATTAACTAAAGAATTTGATATTAATAAAGTAGATATAAGTTGTAAAATGGATGCTTCATTAGGAAAAATATCCTTTGGCTCTGATGGTAAGGTATATAAAAAACTTAGTAATAACACAAATGAAAGTAATAAATATGAAATTAATAGAGTTTGTATAATTAAATTAATAGATAAAAATAAAAATATAAGAGAATTATTGCTTCAACCAAATGGAGGATATATAGGTAAAAGAAAAATCGAATAAATAAAAAGCAAAAAAAGGCAATAAAAAGCGGAGAAAATCAATAAAAAAAGAATAAGAAAGAGAAGGGAAAGAGGGAGAGTATAAAGAATTAAAAAATTTAAGTTAATATTAAGGTGTAAGTGTTGACAAAAGTAAAAAAAGATACTATAATTCCCGTCCAAATTCGCTGAGGCCGAAAGGAATAAGTGAGAGTT
>NZ_PDKC01000001.1 GCF_004116495.1 Arcobacter sp. CECT 8985
AGTATTAGCTTATTTTAATAATTAATAAAATTATTTAGAGGAGATATATAAATGCAAATAAAGATTATTTGAACTGAAAAAAGAGCCATTTACTCTAAACTAGTTAGTTTTCAAAGTAATATCTTTTGTGAGTAGTAAATATCAATCTATTTTATTTAATAGAAATATAAATCTCTATTTCATCTTCTTTCTCATATTTTTCAAAATCAAAATTATAAGATCTTTCATATTCACAATTTTCAGATGCAAAATAATTCCATATATCTTTCCATGTTTCAATTACTACTTCTGGAATCTCACCTTCTTTTGAAAATACTAAATATTTATCTTTTGGTATTGTTATTGCATTTTTAGGTTTTGTAACTTCTACACCAATTGTATAATCATAATCTGAATTTACATCATTTTCATACTTATTATAAACTCCGTACATTGCCATTGATTTTGCTTTATTAAAAGTCTTTTTTTCAATATTTTCATCTAAATATTTTTGGCATAAATCTGGAATTTTTGCTTCTTGTTCATCTAATTCTATTTTATTATTTGTTCTTACTGTAAGACCTGATACATAAAATTTGTCTACATATTTTACTTTCATATTAATTCCTTTTATTCCTATATTTTATATTGCATTGGCTGATAATCCAAGCTTTTAAAATGCTTTTGTTTACCACTTTTTTCAAAACCCAAATTTTCATAAAAAGGTATTGCATATAAAGAAGCATTGATTTTCATATTTGTTATATCCATATTTGTTTTTACACATTCAAAAAGTTTTTTTGCAATTCCTTTTTTATGAAATGATTCATCAACAAAAAGATGAAAAAGTTTGTTTTTTTCTTTTATAGTTATAAATCCTACAATTTTTTCATTTATTGTATAAATATAATGTTTATAACTCTTATCTTTTAATCTTTCTTCAAAAGTATTTTCGCTAATTTCGTCTTTAAACCAAGAAGGAGTAATATCTTCAAAAAGATATGATAATAAACTTGTAACTAAGATGCTTAACTCTTTTGCATCTTTTAATTTTGGTCTTCTTATAAACTCATTAGTTAAAGGAAGATTTTTTGACATTTGACTAAAACCTTCAAAAGATTGTAAATTATTTATTACAACTTCCAGTGGTTTATCATATATTTGGGCTAAGTCATATTCGTTATCTTTTAATTCAAAAGCTAATTTTTCAATAGGTGGATTAAATTGTGCATCAACACCTTTTTTATTTCCTCTTGGATCAATACGATACCAACCATATTTTTTTAGATATACTGCATTTAATCCATGCAAACCATATATATTGTTAAAACTAACAATTTGATAACAAAATCCAGTGGGAATATTATTTGCTCTTAAAAGTGCTGCTAAAAGATGAGATTTTGCATAACACCATCCTGTTTTATATTTTAAAACCTCACTTGCTTTGCATGTTGTCACTTCTGCTTTTATATCACCACTGTGAGCTATTTCATCTCTTACGTATTTAAAACAATTTTCAATAATTTGTTCATCTGTTGTACAATCTTTTGATAAAATTTTAGCTAATTTTTCTATCTTTTCATTTTTATAATCAACTATAAGAGTCTGTTCTAAATAGTTTTTAAAATCCATTAATATTTTTCCTTTTAATAAAAAATTATTCTATTATTATTTTTTTAATCTTCACAAAATATCATTTTAGTAAAATTATTTCACTTTTAGTAGTTTTATTATTTGCTATTGCAATTGTAATTTTTGCAACAAAAGTAGCAATGGGACAATAACTTAAAAGTATTGCCCTATTTTATTCATACCTTATATTAAAACCTTCCTCTTCTTTTGGTTCTTGAAAATATTTTGTAATCGCATCAAAAGTTGCTTCATCTATTAAAGGGGCATCTTTTGGTAAATTTTTATTTCTTTTTTTTAACTGCTCTTTACACACATCATCACTTCTTTTAACATAATACATAATATGCTCAACATTTGCTGTTTCAAATATATCTTTAAACCATTGCCTTTGTGAAATAGTATTTGCAGGAAAATCTAAAACAACTTCATTTCCTTTTTTTAAAAGTTCTATAATATATTCATACATCATATCTTTTAATCTTTTTGAATACTTTACATAATCTTCAATGTTTTTTATTTCATCTGGATATAACTTTTTCAAAAGTTCATCTTCACTTAAAAAAATTGCATTATTTTCATTTGATATTTTTGTTGATAGTGTTGATTTACCTGCTGCCATTTTTCCACACATAAAATGTAATCTATTATTCATATAATTCCTTTTATAAACGAAATGACAAAATATAAGATGAAAGTATATCTATAACATCTATATAATCTTTTACATTTCCTGTTGCTTTTGCAGAAAGTATAGCACCTTCTAAAGTTGAAACAATATAAAGTGCTAACTTTGCAGTATCACATTGTTTCATCTCATTTTTTTCAACTGCTTTATCTAAAATATTATTTATATTTTTTCTAAAAGTTTGATATATCTCTTTCATCAATATTTTAAAATCATCATCTAAATTTGACATCTCTTGAATTACAGTTGCAATTGGACAACCTAAATTAAAATCTCTTTGTTTAACATCTTTTATACTTTTTATAAAAGCTTCTAAATAGTTTGATTCTAATTGTAAAATTGCACTATATCTTTGAGAAAACCTTTCATATATTTTCTCTTTTATTGAAACAAGTGCTAACTCTTTTTTATTTGCAAAGAAGTGATACATTGAACCTTTATGTACTTTTGCATTTTTTAAAATTGTTGTAAGAGAAGCTCCTTGATATCCTTTTTTATATATTTCGTCAAATGATGAATTAATTAGATTTATTCTTGTATTATTTTCCATAAATTAATTATAGCATGTTAGAGTTGACAAAACAGTCAAGTAAAAATTATATTATTACTTTTCTAATCTCACTTATCTCATCAGGAGTAGTCTCACAACATCCTCCAATAACTCTAGCACCTTTTTCATACCAAAGATATGCTAGCTTTGAAAACTCTTTTGATGATAATTCACCTTTTTCCCACTCTTTAGTTATAGGATTATATCTAGAGCCTCCATTTGGATAAATTACAATTGGTTTAGTTGATACTTCTTTTATATTTTTTATTAATTTTAAAATATATTGAGGTGCAGTACAATTCACTCCTAAAGCATGTATAAATTTATGATTTTGCAAATAACTCATGCATTTTTTTATGTCATCATTTGCATTAGTTTTAAAGCCATCTTTTGCACTAAATGTCACCCATGCAGGAATTTTACAATCAAGTTCTTCTAATAAATCGCAAATAACACTGGCTTCATAAAAAGAAGGAATTGTCTCTATTGCTAAAATATCTGGATTTGTTTTTATTATTATTATTTCTAATCTTTTTTTATGAAACTCTTTTAGACTCTCTTTTGAGATTTTATAATCACCACTATATTCAGAACCATCTGCAAGATATGCACCATAAGGTCCTATTGAAGCAGCTACAATTGGCTTAATTCTAGTGTTTTTATTTTGAGTATTTTGCCAAAATTCATCTACTGTTTCTTTTGCTATTTCTATTGATTTTTTTATAAGTTCTTTTGCTCTTTGAGAAGTGAAGCCTTTTTGTATAAAACCTTCAATACTTGCTTGATAAGATGAAGTAATAATACAATCTGCACCAGCTTCTAAATATTGTCTATGCACTTGCGATATAACTTCTATATTTTCATCCAAATATTTTGCAGACCATAATTTATCATTTACATCATATCCATTTTTTTGAATTTGTGTGCCTAAAGCACCATCAAGAATAACTGCTTTTTGTGTTTTTAAAATTTCATCAATTATCATATTTTTCTCTCCTTTTTAGATTATATCATTTTGAACTTGACAAATTATTCAATATATTGTAATATTTTATTTGACCTATAAGTCAAGTAATAACAAGGAGTTATAATGCCACTAATAAAAACATATGAAAAAGAAGAAGCAACGGGACAACTTCTTGAACTATATGAAGAACTTATAAAAGTAAGAGGGAATGTAGGGAATAATGCTAAATTATTTAGTTCTAGTCCTGAATTATTAAGACAACAATTGGATTTTATCAAATATTATGCAACACATGAAACTTTGTCTATGGCTTTACTTGCAAGTATAAGAGTATGTGTTTCAAATCAAGAACAGTGTAGATTTTGTATTGATTTTAATTCTGCACTTCTTATAAATAAAGCTGATTGGACAGAGGAAGATATTGATAGCTTAAGAAATAATACTTATAGTAAAAAACTATCAAAAGAAGAAAATACACTTTTAAAATTTGTAGTTGATTCTGTAAAAGATTCTCATTCAGTTGATGAAGATATTATAAATGAACTAAAAATGCAAGGTTGGAGTGACAAAGATATGTTAGATGCACTAAACCATGGTGCTAGAATGTATGCAACAGATATACTTTTTAATAGCTTTAAAATAGAAGATTATCAAGGCTAATGAGTAAATTCATTAGCTTTTTTTAGAATATCTGTTTTTCCATACTAAAATTTACTAACTCTATATTATTTCTTTCAACTTTATTCTTTTTTATTTGTTTAAAACCAAACTTCTCAAAAAATGGTTTTGCAGTGATACTTGCATCTACTCTTAATAAAGTTTGTTCATTCTCTTTTGCTATTTTAAAAATATTATTTAAAAGCATTTTTCCTACACCACAACCTTGATATTCGTGGTGTACATAAAAACAATCAATATAATCCTCATAAAACTCAGCAAAGCCTACAAGTTTTTCATCCATTATCGCTAAATAAGGTCTTGTTTTACTTAATCTTTCTTCCCAAGCTTTATAATCAATATTTAAATTTGCCCAAGCATTTAACTGTTCACAAGTATAGTCTTTGTTGCATGTTTTATGAATGGTATTTGTAAATAGCAAGGGGAGCTCTTTTTTATATTTTTCATTATATTTAATTATTTGCATTTTTTATTTTTTCTATATTACTCAGTGCGATTTTTAAATTTTTAACTATTTGTTCTTTTAA
The DNA here is from genome assembly GCF_004116495.1 of Arcobacter sp. CECT 8985. Taxonomy (GTDB): domain Bacteria; phylum Campylobacterota; class Campylobacteria; order Campylobacterales; family Arcobacteraceae; genus Malaciobacter. The sequence goes on from NZ_PDKC01000001.1 coordinate 5,019, forward strand.
ATTATATGAACTTACTTTCCCTCTATTTTTAGATACATAATCTTCAAGTCTTTTTATTAGTTCTTTTAAAAAAATTTCTTCTTCAAATAATATTTCTTTTCCTTGGTAATATCTATCTTTTAAAATTCCACCAAAATAATGCATAGTTAAACCATCTGTTTTTATAAGTGCATTAAATAAGTCATCAATATTTATATAATTTAATATTGGTATATTTTTATAATCAATAAATCTAACATCATTTTTACTTTCTAATAAATCAAGAAGTATTTGTGTATCTTTTTCTTTTATTGCTAAAATGATTTTTTCTGAATCTTCTTTTTGCTTTAAAATCTTTTTTTCTTCCAAAACTTCATTTATATAACTTTTCAATCTTTCAAAATTTTCACTTTCAAAATATGCAATATTTTCATAATTCCTATCTGTATTTGCTCTATTCTTTATAAAATATATTTTTTCTAGATTGAGACTCTTTTCATCAAATAATACATTAAAATTTGTATTTATTAAATCAAAAAGTTTTTCAATTTCAATATCTAATAACCCTTTTTCTTGAAAAAATAACAACAATGATGATACAAATTTAAAATGTTTATAATCCTTATATTCATTAGATTTAAATCTTTCAAATACATCTTCTAATAAGAATTTAAACTCATCATCTGTTAAATTATAAAAGTAGCTTAATTTTTTCCATGAAGGAGTGTTTTTATCAATATAATATTTACTATTTTTTAAAGCTTTTTCAAGTTTATCTTTTTGAATATTTGAATTAATCAATATTTCTTTCCATTGACAAATAGGAATAATTACATAACAATTATCATCAAGTTCATATTTTTTTAAAGAGGGTAATTCTTCTTTCTTTTTAACAGAAAAAAATAATAAAGAATTAGAGTTTTTTTCATCATTAAACAAATCTAAAACTTCTTTATTTCCTTGTTTAATTTCAAATGAAAATAGAAAAAACCAATATAAAATATCATTAATCATCTCTTCTTTTTCATAATATTTTTTTAAAACTTCATCATAAAACCTCTCAAAATCAAATAAGCTTTGTCTTAAGATTCTTAAATTATTAGACTTTGATTTTTTAAAAAGTTCTAATATTTTTGATTTTTCTTTTTCTAAAACATCTTCTTTTACTCTTATTTCTTTTTTAAGCTCACTTAAAAAACTATCATAAGCTAAATCAGAATTTGTTTTAAATTCAAAAGTTTTTCCAATAAGTTTTTCTTTTATATTTTTATATTTGTCTATTTTTTCAAGTTCTTCTTCATTTGCTATTAATATTACTTTGTATGATTGATGTTCAACAAAAAAGTTTATGTACCCAAGCAAATCAATAATATTTATACCACTTCTTTCCAAGTCATCAAATATTAAAATATAATCTTTAGTATTTAATAAATCTTCAGGCTTAAAATTAGGTATTTGAACACTTACATTTCCATCAGCTTTCCCATCATCATCTAAATCAATTTTTAATGTACCTTTTAAAAGTTGTTTAGCAATCTTTCCTGCAAAAATAGTCTTTTTATTGTAAAGTTTTGGATGTATAGTTTCTAAAAACTTAGTCTCAATTTCATCATACGAAGTTACTCCATATAAACTAACATAAATATATTTTTGTTCACTATTATCTAATTGATTTTTATATTTATTAATAAAATGTGTTTTCCCACTTCCCCATTTTCCTTTTAAAAGAACTGCGTATTGGGGATTTGTAAGTTTTATATAATAATCTAAAAATTCATTAATGTGTTTATTGGGCATAATTCACCTCTTTATTCAAGTTTTTTATTATATCTAATTCTTTTTTTCAACCCTAAACCCATAACTTTATCATCTGTCTTTTTTGTATCTTCAAGTATTTGAGTGAGTAGTTCAAAGGCTGTTTTGATATGTTTAGTATTTTCTATTGTTTGATTTTTATTTAGTTTCAAATCTTCTTTTAGATTTTTTAACTCTATTACTATATCTTTGTAAGTAAGTGCAAACTCTCTAAGCTTTGTAAAGGTTCGCATGATATTTATAGTTACATCTGTGGCAACTTTGCTTTTTAGTACAGTTGCAAGCATATAGACGCCTTGCTCGGTAAAAGCGTATGGTATAGCTCTTGTTTTAGAAAACTTTGTGGTCACAAATTGTGACCGCAAAACTTCAAGCTCTTCTTTTGTAAGTTGAAACATAAAATCATATGGAAAGCGATCGATGTTTCTTTTTACAGCTTGGTTTAAAACTTTTGTTTCAACTTCATAAAGTGAAGCCAAATCACTATCTAGCATCACTTTTAAACCTCTTATCTCATATATTTTATTTTCTATAAAATTAGTTGGTAAGTTTTCCATAGAATTACTCCATAATGAATATAAAGTAATTCTATCAATATTTTTTATAAATAATAAAAAATATTACATAATGTAATTAAATCTAAAAGTTCTTAATCAAGTCCATATAAACATCAGCTAAGCCCTCTACTTCTTTAACTGTTGTTCTTTCCCCTACACTATGAATAGTATCATTTATAACACCAAATTCAATAGCTTCTATTCCAAATGCTCCGAAATATCTAGCATCACTTGTTCCACCTGCTGTTGAGTGTTTTGTAGTTACGTTAAGGATTTTTTCAATAGAGTTTTCCATAGCTTTTACCACTTTTGATTCTTTATTTGTTACAAAAGGAAATGAGCCTTGTGTAGTTCTAAAGTCATACTCTAAACCTTCTAAGTTTTTATGTATGAAGTTTTCTACATCTTCTCTTTTTGTATTTGTTGAGTTTCTTACATTGAACATAAGTTTTAAATCTGGTGGTGTTACATTTGTTACTTGCATTCCACCTCTAATATCTGTGATTACCATCTTGCTTGGTGCAAAATATTCATCACCATTATCAAGATTATGTCCTGCTAGTTTTGGTAAAATTTCTGCAAAATTGTGTACTGGATTTATACATTTTTCTGGATATGCTGCGTGACCTTGCTTACCTTTTATAGTGATATATCCGTTTATACTTCCTCTTCGCCCTACTTTAATAGCATCACCAAAAACATCTTCACAAGTAGGTTCTGCAACTACTGCATATTGAGGAATAAAATCTATCTCTTTTAAGTGTTCAAGCATTTTGATAGTTCCATAAGTTCCTTCGCCCTCTTCGTCACTTGTCATCAAAATACTTAGCGTTCCATCAAAATCAACGGCGTGTTTACAAGCATATAAAAAAGCAGCATCTCCACTTTTCATATCTTGTGTTCCACGTGCTGTAATTACTCCATCTATAATATCAGCAGCAAAAGGATCAACATCCCATCCTTCACCTACTGGAACTACATCAATATGTCCGGCAAAACATAAGTGTTGCTTTTTGTCATTGAATTTTTTATAAAAAAATCTATTTTTTACACCTTCCATATCAACTTTGATACAATTCCAAGTATCTCCAAGATACTCCTCAATAAAATCAAAAGCTCCATCATCATCTGGTGTAAGCGATTTAAATCGTAATAATTTTTGAAATAACTCTATAACTGTCAAATCCTCTCCTTTTATCTGCGCAATTCTATCAAATACTAGATAAAAGAAAAAAGCATTTTAACACTTAAAGATACTAAAAGTAGAGAAAAAACTCTTTTTACAATCCCAACAGGTAAACTATGAGCAAGTTTTACTCCAATTGGTGCAGTAAAATAACTACAAATTGCAACAAAGAAAAAAGCTGGTAGTGAAACATATCCTAAAGTATAATTTGATAAATCTGTGTTACTCCAGCCATTTATAATAAATCCTATTGTTCCACTAACAGCTATAGGAAAACCTATCGAAGCACTTGTTCCTATTGCTTTTCGAATATCAACATTTTGCCAAATAAGATATGGAACAGTCAAAGAACCACCACCTATTGAAACCATTGCAGAGATTGCACCAATAATTGTTCCTGCAGTGAATTGACCCTTTGAATCAAGAAGTTTTCTGCTTGGTTTTGGTTTTTTATTTATAAACATTTGAATTGATACATATGCCATAAATATGGAAAAGAAAATAGCTAAATAAAATGAGCTTAGAAGTGAAGCTAAAAAAGTAGCCAAAAAAGTACCTATGATTATTCCTGGAGTCATCATTTTAAATACACTCCAAAGAACAGCACCTTTTTTATGATGTGCTCTAAAACTTGAGAATGAAGTAACAATAATTGTAGCCATTGATGTTCCAAGAGCTAAATGGATTATATTTTCAGAATCCATTCCTTGCATTGCAAAAATTGTAACAAGAGAAGGCACGATAATACCTCCTCCACCAATTCCAAGAAGTCCTGCTGCGATGCCAACAAAACAACCAAGAAGAATATAAAGTAAAAGTGATTCAATTCCTATCATAATTAGTCCTGTAAATTATAAAGAAATTTTATCACTTCGTTTCTTACATTATGCTACAACTGCATTAGCAAATTTTACAATATAAAAACCACCGACCATTAACCATGCAAAAAGAATAATTGCTAAATATACAGGTTTTGCTCCAACATTTTTAAATTTATCAATGCTTGTTTCCATACCAAGTGCTGACATTGCCATTGTTAATGCAAAAGTATCTAAACTATTGATTGTAGATACTGCTTCTTGAGGTAAAAAACTAAAAGAATTAAAACCAACAACTACAATAAACATAACTGCAAACCATGGTATTGTAATTTTTGATGCTTTATTTTTAGTTTTATCTTTTACGCTTTTTGCTAACCAAATTGATAAGAAAATTAAAAATGGTGCAATCATCATCACTCTTATCATTTTTACAACAATAGCATTTGAACTTGCAACAGGTCCAACTGCATTACCTGCAGCAACAACATGTGCAACTTCATGTATAGTTCCACCAATATATATTCCCATTGATGCTTCATCTAAAGGAATAAAACCAGCTTTAAATAAAAATGGATATAAAAACATTGCAATTGTTCCAAATAGTACAACAGTTGATACTGCAATTGCACTTTTGTATGGTTTTGCATTGATTACAGGTTCTGTTGCTAAAACTGCTGCAGCACCACAAATAGAGCTACCTGCTGTTGTTAAGATAGTTGTATCTCTATCAAGTTTAAGTATTTTTGTTCCAACTATATAACCAATAATAAAAGTTAATGATACTATTAATGCACTAACTAAAATACCTCTTAATCCAACTGTTTCAATACTTTGAAATGTAAGTCTAAACCCATAAAAAACGATACCAGTTCTTAAAATTGTTTTAGTAGAAAATATTATTCCTGGTTGCCACTCTTTAGGTAATTTATTTCTTAATGTATTTGCATATATCATCCCTAAAACAATACCAATAATTAAGGGACTTATTCCTATAGATTTAAATACGTGAAAATCAGAAAGAAAAGTTGCAGCACATGAAAATAAGGCTACAAATAAAATACCACTTAAAGTATTTGCTCTATTATCTTTTGTAAACATATTAGTCCTTCTTTAAATATGAATTGAAGTATAGCACTCTGCTTTTAATTTGTAAAATATATTATTTTTATTATAATAATAAATATTTTTAATAAGGAGTATATTTTGACACTTAAAGAACTTAACTTTTTTTATAAATTATGTGAAAACCCATCAGTTGGTCAAGTGGCTAAACAGATGAATATCAGCCAATCAGCAGTATCGTTAGCTATCAAATCACTTGAAAATGACTTAGAAGAAGTGTTATTTGATAGAGTAGGAAAAAAATTAATATTAAATGAAAGAGGAAGATATTTCAAAAATATGACACATGAACATTTTTTATATCTATATGATTCTAAAAATATATTCCAAAAAAACAAAATTGCTGGTACTTTAAATATTGCAGCTAGTAAAACAATTGCAAACTTTATAATGCCAAATATTTATTTTAAATTTTTATCAAAATATAAAAATGTATCATTAAATATAAATTCAGTAAACTCTTCAATAATTATAAACAAAATATTAAATGGGGAGTTAGATATAGGTCTTATTGAAGCACCGTGTGACAATGCAAATATAATAAAAGAAAAGATAATTGAAGATGAACTTATAATTGTAACAAGTGATAAAGATGCTAAAAAAGAAGCTTATATCGATACAATAAATAAAAAATGGATATTAAGAGAGAGTGGCTCAGGAACAAGAGATACTTTTATAAAAAGATTAGGCAATTTAGCAAATAACTTAGATATTTTTATGGAACTTTATGAATTTGATGAAATAAAAAAAATTTTAGTAAAAAATAAAGATACGGTAACTGCTATTTCAAAAGTTGCAGTAGAAGAAGAGTTAAGAAATAAAACACTTTTTCAGATCAAATTAATAAACATAGATTTTAAAAGAGAGTTTCATTTAATTTATCACAAAAGCAAGACTACAAATTTTCTTTTTTCAACATTTAAAAAATTTATTTTAGCTGAGATAGTTAATAATAAATTCAAATAGACATTATAAATATCACATTTTTATGTGATATAATTTATATAAATAAAAGGATTATTTATGAAAAATAAAAAACTACTTATTATTCTTTTTTCAATTTTGTCTATCTATTCAATTATTGGTTTTATTGCTATTCCAATGATTTTAAAGCCTAAACTTATTGAAATTATAAATCAAAATATTACAAAAAAAGCAACTCTAGAAAAAATTAGATTTAACCCTTTTACTTTTCATGTTACATTAAGAAATTTTAAGATTAAAGACAAAGATAAAACTATCATATCATTTGGTAAACTTTATGTAGATTTTTCTTTGTTTAAATCAATTGATAAAAAGCACATAAGATTTGCATATATTGAGCTTGAAGATCCAGTAATCAACATAATAGAAAATGAAGACTCAAAAATAAATATAATCAATATGATAAAAACAACTTCTAAAAAACAAAAAGAAACAAATACTAAAGATGATAATTCAAATATTATAAATTTTCTAATTTCAAAGACAGAACTAGAAAATGCAACAATAAACTATACAAAACTTAGTAAAACAGAACCATTTTCAATAAAATTAAAAAATCTAAATTACATTTTATATGACTTAGGTAGTTTTAAAAATATGACAGCTTCTCAAACTTTGCATACAATAATAAATGAAAATACATCTTTAGATATGAAAGGTGGATTTAGATTAACTCCATTACAAATCTATGGAAATATTAGTTTAAAACAGTTAAAACCATATGAAATACTTCCATATAAAAAAAACATGTTAAATTTTCAAATAAATAAAGATGCAAATATAGATTTAAATCTTGGATATCAAGTTAATATGAACAAAGAACTAAAAGTTAAAATCCAAAAACTAAATTTAGATGTAAAAAATATAAATATTACTCAAAATAATAAATCACAAATTAAATTAAAAAATTTCAATCTAAAAAATTTAGCACTTTATTATCCACAACAAAAAGTAAATATAAATAGTGTAAATCTTAATGATTTTTATTCAAATGTAATCATTAATAAAGATAAATCAATTAATCTTCAAACTTTAGTAAAAGAACAAGAAAGTAAACTAAAAAAGAAAAAAGAAACAACAACAACAAAAACAAAACCTTGGAATATAAATATTAAAAATATTAATCTTAATAATACAAATTTGGCGTATTCAAATAAAATAAGTAGTGATAATCTAGAAATTGCCAATTTAAATATAAATACTAAAAATCTAGAATTTAAAAATAATAACTTGTATCTAAAATCATTTAATATTAAAGATCCTAAAATTACATATAAAAATAAAAAAAACTTACTTTATGCTACTATAGATAAAGCAAACTTAGACATTAACAACTTCAATTTTAAAAATAATAATATATACTTAGATAAAGCATTTTTAAACAACAAAAGTCTAAATTTTAATGATAAAAAAAATCATCTAAAAGCAAATATATCAAATCTAAACATTTCTGCAAATAATATATCTAAACAAAACAATGATATTGATATAAAACAACTAACTTTAAATAAAAAATTCTTTGCATTTATTGATAAAAATAAAAATCAATTTCAAGCTAAAAACTTAAATGTTATAGTTAAAAATCTTGCTTATAAAAACAATATTCTTTCTTTAAAAGAATCAATTGTTAAAAATCCTTATGTATCAATATCACTTGCAAAAAAAGATAATACAAAACAAACTAATAACAAAACAAAAAAAGACTCTACACAAGTTACTAAAAAAGATTCAAAAGAGGGTCTAGTATTAAACTTAGGACCAATGAAAATATCAAATGCTAAGTTGCTTTTTGAAGATAAAAACTTGCCAATTCCATTTAAAACATTGATTTCAAAATTAAATGGAGCATTTAGTGAACTTAATTCATCAAATCTAAAACCAGCAACTTTTAATGTCGAAGGAAAAGTTAATAAGTATGGTTATACAAAAATAACAGGTTTAATAAATGAACAAAATATCAAAGAGCTTACAGATGTAAATATGATATTTAAAAATATTGCAATCAAAAATTTTACACCATATTCTAGCAAATTCGTAGGTAGAGAGATTGCAAATGGTAAGTTGGATTTAGATTTAAAATATAACATCAAAAAATCTAATTTAAAAGCAAAAAATAAAATCATAATAAGTAATATAAGATTAGGTAAAGAAGTAAAAAGTAAAGACGCAGTATCTTTACCACTTGAACTTGCAATTGCGCTACTTGAAAACAAAGATGGTGTAATTGATTTAGATATTCCAATTACAGGAAATGTAGATGATCCTCAGTTTGCAATTGCACCTATTGTGTGGCATGCTTTTACAAACTTAATAATCAAAGCGGTAAGTTCACCTTTTAATTTATTAGCTTCATTACTTGGTATAGAACCAGATAAAATAAAATCAATCGATTTTATTTTTGCTGAGCATAGACTTCTTGACTCAGAAAAAGAAGCATTAGATAATATTGCAAAAATATTAATAAAAAGACCAAATCTTGCAATAAAAATAAACCCAGCAATTACAAAAGAAGATAAAGCTAAATTACAAGAATTAAAAGCAGAAAAATTAATCAATGATAAAATGAAAAATTCCGTTGAAAAAAACAAATATCAAGTAGCTCTTGAAAGTATTTATTTATCATATAAAGACTCAAAAAATTTAGATGAAATAAAAAAACTATTCATTAACGATGATGAAAAATTAGATATAACAGAATATCTAAAATATCTAAAAAATAAAATCTCTTTAAAACAAAACATAACAAAGGAATCTATACAAGAACTTACAAATGCTAGAATAAAAAATATAAAAGATTATCTAATAATTGGCAAAAAAATATCAAATAATAAGATAATTATTGAAAAACAAAAAACAAATGATACAAATAAAAACTTTACAAAATATGAACTTGAAGTTAGTGTTGCTAAGAAGTAAAAATTGCTAGAATTATAATTTTTACTTATTTATGTATTATTTGATTGACTTATATTATTTTTTAGGTTATTATTCTAAATCGCTTTTATAATATCTATTATAAGGAAGTTTATGAATAAAATTTTATATATATTTATTGCATTATTTATAAGTGCAATATCATATGGAGTATATAAAGAAGTTACTAAAGTAAAAACAAAAATTATAAGATTAGATTGCCAAAAGAAAACCACTACGTTTGAAAAATTATATGATAATCAACAATTAAAAAAAGCCCAAAAATTACTTTTTAATAATTCATATAACTTAATTACACAAATAGAATATTCAAAATATATGAAAAGCAAGTTAATAAATCATTTTTCAAAAGATAATTTTATAAAAATCATAAATAATTCAATAAAAGAACAAATAAAATCTCAAAAAAAACCAACTGAACAAAAGCTTACGATTAAAGCATATTTATATGAAAATGATAAAAAAGATATAAATAAAAAAAGTGCCAAATCAAAACTTTTTGAAGGATATGTACTTATTGAATTTATCTTAAATAATAAAACATTATATAAAATTCAAACTGATTATATGAATAATAGTTCAACGGATATAAAACAAAGAATTGATTGTGCTATTAAGTCATTTATCACGTTAAATAGTCATTGAACTTTTAATCTTTTTTTATTAAATTATATGTAGGGAAAGGAATACTAATATTATGCTTTTTGAAAGCTTCATAAATAGCTAAGTTTACTTTATATTGTGTTTCAAAATATACTTTTGTATAAACCCAATATCTAACTTCAATATTAATAGAAAAATCACCAAACTCTTTGATTCCTATTTGTGCTTTTGCTTCTTGAGAAACATCATCTTTAAAATCATTTAATACTTTTGTTATTACTTCAATTGCTTCTTTTGGATCACAAGAATAATCAATTCCTACAACACTTTCAACAACTCTATATTCAAAAGAATTTACTAAAACTTCACCAATAATATGTTTGTTTGGAATTGTTATAATCTCACCATCTTCTGTTGAAAGAACTGTATATGCAAGTTTAATTTCTTCTACAACACCACTAACACCCTCAACACTTATTGTATTTCCAACAACAAATGTTCTTCCAATTATTATAGAAATACCTGCTCCATAATTTGACAAAGTTCCTTGCAAGGCTAATCCAGCTCCAAGTGATGCAGCACCAATACCTGCAATAAATGGAGTTAATGTAATACCTAATTTTCCAACTGCAATTATTGTAACACCTATAATCAAACCAAATTTAACTATATTTACAATAAATTTAGTCAATGTCACATCAAGATCATTTCTTTTACACAAAGAATCAACTGCATTTGAAATTTTAATTGAGAAAAACCATCCAATAACAAATACAATAATTGCACCAAGTATTTGAAAACTATAATTAACAAAAAATTCAATAATTATATTATAAAACTGTTGCAAACTTTGTAATTGTTGTTCCATTATTTTTCCTTACAATTAAAATACTTTTATGCCACATCCATTATAAAAAAGGATGTGATAAAGTATATCTTTTTATCCATAAGATTTAAATTTAATAGACACTTTATAAGCAGTAATAAAATATAATAATCATTAAAAAATTAATTGTTTTTAAGCTTTTCTAAATAATTTATAATATCTTTAGCCTCATTTTGTTGTTTTGCAATTTCTAAACATAAAGAAACATCTGCACCATTTTCTATAAAAATTTCTACTTTTTTGTGTTCTATTTCTCTAGGTTTTTTTTCATATGAAATAAAACCAACTTGTCTTTCACCAACAAATTCCATTGTTTTTATATACATTAAAAGCGCAGGTTCAATATTTTTATGATAATTTATATCTAAGCCCATTTCAACAAGTTTTATAAGCATATTTTTAAACACTTCATTAGGTATATCTAAGTTTACAATTTGATGTAAAACTGTAAAATTAAATTCATTTACTTTATTTGGTTCAAGATTTCCTGAATTATATAGTTTATTTACAAAATATCTATCGCTTGATAGGCTTGCATAATAAAGAGGTAAATTTCCTTTTGAACAAGCCTGATTAACATCAGCATCAAAATTAATTAAAGTATCAAAGATTTCCCTATATCCATAATCTATGGCATATATAAGAGCTGTTGCTCCATCATCGCTTACTAAATTTATGTCTGCTTTTGCATTTACTAAATCAGTAATTATTTTACTTTTTATTGTCTCAAATCTAAAATCCAAATCATAACTATATTTACCTAATACAGCAAAATGTATTGCACTTTCATTGTTTTCATTAACATGATTTACATCAGCACCTCTTTGTAATAATTCTTTTAATACATGAGTTGTTCCCACATTTGCAGCAACCATCAAAGGTGTCATTTGATCACTATCAAACTGTTCTATATCTACACCTAAGTCAAGTAATGTTTTTATACTATCAAGTCTTTGCAATGGATCAATAAAAGAGTAATTGGCGATTGCTTTATGTAAAGCAGGACAATTATCAAAACCACCTACAATATGAATATTTGCACCTTTATTAGCAAGCCATCTTAAAACTTTTGCATGACAACTCATAGCAGCATTTAATAAGATAGTAGAATTCATACTATTTTTATACTCTAAATCAAAAGGTTCTTTTTCCCAACAATAGTCTAAATATTCAACAATAAGTTTATCATCATGCAAAAATCTAACTATTGAATGAATAGAAAATTCATTAAAACACTCTTTTACTGGTTTTATCAAACTTCCACCATATTTATAAAATAAATCATATAACTCTTTATTTAATCTATTTTCATTTTTTGCTCGAATGAAAATAGAATGTCCTTTGGCATATCTTTTATCATTATGTTCAAATTTATAAGCCAAATTAATATCAGCACCATTTTCTAAAAGAATTTGTATAGCTTTAAAATATTTATTATTTTTATCTAAATCTTTAGCTAATTCGGCAAGACATAATAATAATGTTCCTTTTGATAAATATTCCCCTAGAGTATCATCTTCTATTTCAAAAATATAATATCTATTTATATTATTATCTTTTTTAATGATTTTTTCAAAAATCTCTAAAGAATAGAATCTTGACTTAACAATATCTAAAGTAATAGGTTCAATCTCATTGTATGCTTTTATAGTAGGATAAGTTTCTAAAACATAATAAATAAACTCTTCAGATAAATAATTTTCAAAAGCTAAATGTATAATATTTGCATTTGATTTTTCACCAAATCTTTCATAATAATCTTTTCTTTCATAATATGGATTTATTTTAATGATCTCTTTTAATAAAATATCTTTTTTAAGATATTTTATTGCATAATAAATAGACTCTTCATCTTTAATTTCAATATTATTTTCAAAAATATAATCAATAAGTCTAAACTCATTTTCAATACAAAAAATAGCAAAAAAAGAAATAAGTTCATCTTCAAATTTTTTATCTTTTGTTTCATATTTAACTTGAGTATTAATATTTAAACCTGAATTAATAAGCAGTTGTAAGACTTCTCTTTTTTTAACTACACTATTTAAATTTATATGTTCTTTATAAAAATAATTAATTACCCCTTCTTTTTCATTATTTACAAAATTTGTATTTGCATTAAATGATAAAAGAAGTTCTATTAAAGGAATATTATATTCACTAATTGCATGAAATAGAGCACTATTTCCACCATATTCAATCTTTGCACCATTTTCTAATAAAAATTTGGCAACACAAATATCTTTTCCTATAAATAAATTTTTACAAACTATAAATAGTGTATTTTTATCATCACTCACAGTAAAATTTATATCAGCTTTTTTTGAAAGAGCTATTTGTAATAATTCAACCTTTTCATTCTCTTTTAATCTAGTATTTATAACAATCTGATATACAATATTTTTATGACTTAAATCATCATACTCTTGCATATAACTTTCTATTCTTGATTTTACAAATAAACATAAAAAGTCATCTATATTTTTACCTTGGCTTTTAATAGAATCTATAATATATTCTAAATCTTTTATAGTTAGCATATTATTTATTATATAAGTATAATCAGAAAAATCTGCTCCTAATAAAATCAACTCTTTTAAAGATCTAGTATCACCAACATTAATAGCTTGTTTTACTAAATTATTCCCTTCTTCATCTTTTATATTTAAATCTAATTTATTTAACCTATTTAACAGATGTAAAGTTTTTGCTTTCGTAGAAGGACTAAGACTAGTGTTTATTAATCTTGAAACAAAATTGATATTTTTTTCTTCATTTAAAGGGCATCCAGCTTGGATTAAAACTTCTAAAACTTCATATTCTCTATTATTAAATACTGCAAATTCTAAAGGTGTGTATTTTTCATACTGCTCTTTTGTATCTTCGTCAATTAAATCTTTTGATATTTTTCTTTCTAAACTATCCATAGGAATATCAAGTTCAATCAAATATTCTATAAAATCTAATGGTGCATTTTCAACTGAGATTGCCATAACAGCACTTTTCCCTGAGATTACTTTATATCCAACGTCAATAAAAGTTTTTAAAACTTCTTTATTACCTGTATTTATGATAGTACTTATTGCACTACCTCCAAGCATCTCTTTTGCATCTTCAAAATCACAACCTAATTCAAAAAGATATTTTATAACTTCAATTCTTTTATTAATCGTTGCATAATATAAAGGCATCTTAAAATTATCATCTGCTTGCCTACAATTAGAACTATTGATTTTTGTTTTTAAAATATTAAAATCATTATATTTTATGATCTCTTCTATAGTTTCTGTATCTTTTATATTATCAATATCAAAAAAGTTTGTACTCTCTTGTTCATTTGAGGTAAGTCCTTTTCCCTCTTTATTTTCTCCAAATAACTTATCTAAAAAGGACATTATAAGCTACTTTCAAGATATGATATTGCTTCAGGAGCTATACCTTCTACATTTTTTACACTATTTAATGCTACTTGAACATCAGAACCTAAATTTATTAATTCATCTGCTAAATCTTTAAGTCCTGCTAAAACAGCAAAAGCTAAAGCATTTCCTCCATCTGGATGTCTTTCATTTATATTAGCACCATTTTCAATCAAAAATTTTGCTACTTCAATTCTTTTGCTTTGATCAATATCTAAATTACTATAACAAGCCCAATGTAAAGGGGTGAAACCAGTTAAATCTTTTTGATTAAAATCATCAAACATATCTTTTATTACATATAAAGCTTTAAGATTTACATAATAAGCTGAAATATGAAGAAGGTCTCTATTATTATATCCTTTTCCTATTTCTATATTTTGAGAAAGGAAGTATTTAAGCATTTTTATACTCTCATCTTCATTTTCTCTTCTAATTGCATAATAATGTATAGATTCATTATATGAATCTATAATATCAATTTTTACACCTTTACTCATTAAACTATTTACATAATACATATCAGCATAACAAATTGCAAGCATAAGAGGTGTTCTACCTTGCATATCTTTTGCATTTAAATCAAGTTCTAATTGTAACAATACATCATAAATCTCTTTTTTACCATAAAGAATACTTAAATGTAAGGCAGGTACAACTTCAGCAGAAGATTTATTTAAATCTAATCCTGCATCTTTTAATAAAGCTAATATTTTTGAATATACTAAATTAGAATTATCTTTATCATCATATGCTTCAACATCAGTCATAATAGCCCTATGAGCAATACCCTCACCTGCTTCATTATAAAAGTTTATATTTGCTCCTGCATCTACTAAAACTCTTGCTACTTCAAAACAACCATAATTTGCAGCACTCATTAAAGGTGTAAACTGTTCAGAATCTATTTGTTCTATATCACAACCTGCATCTATTAAGACTTTTACTGTTTGAGCTCTTAATAATGGATCTATAAAATGAGAATAATTTGAAATTGATTTATGTAAAGCTGGAGAATTATCAAAACCACCTATTACATGAATGTTTGCACCTTTATCAATAATCCATTTTAAAGTTTTTGGTCTATTCATCATACAAGCACCAAGTAAAATATCTGTACCCATTGTATTTTTATGTTCTAAATCTACTTTGTAACCTTTTTGGTCTAAATATTCTAAATATTGTAAACATTTTTCATCACTAATTTGTGTATATCTGTTTATAATAGAATGCATTTGAGATTCATTTAGATTTGAAACAGGTGCATAAGGATCAACATTATTTTGAAGTAAGAAATCTACTACTTTAGATTCAAAATGTTTTGAATATATAGCGTGATTAAGAAATATTCCTCTAGAGCCTAGAGATTTATTTTCATAGTTTAATTTTGTAAAAGGAATTGATAAATCAGCTCCACATTCAACCATTAAAGATAATAACTCTATTTTTTCATCTTCATTAAAACGATTATGATAAGCATCTAATAAAAATATTGGCAAAGAACAAGTTTCAATACCATCTGGTTCACAATAATATAATCTATTTATATTTTTATCAAAAGAAATTATCTTTTTTATTGTATCTATGTTAAACTCTACATTTATTGCTTTTAAAGCCAAAGGATAAGTATCAGAATAAGATTTTACATCAGGAAAATTATCCATAATAAAATTTGTTAAATCTTCTTTATAATTTAAAATAGATAGTTCAAAAATTCCTGCATTAAAACTTTTTTTTCTAACATTACAATATACTTCATTTTCAAATACTACATTTGGATTTTTACAAATAACTTTTTTTGATGTTTCAAAATCTAAATCTCGTTCAATTGCAAATTTCACAACTCTATTGGTTATTTCAAGTTCAGGAAATTTTTCTAAAAGATATTCTATAAACTCTGATTGACATACATCAACAGCAGCTTCCAAAATAGGTGTATAATTTGTACTTGAATTCTGATAATGAGAACTTTTAAGATTAATATCAAGACCATTATCTAATAATAATTCTAACATTGCAATACGTTCTTTTTCATTTGCAAACTTTGCATCTGGTAAAATAATAGAATTTATTGCAGTATTTTCAAAATAATTTACATAATTTACATCAGCACCCTTTTCTAAAAGATGTTTAACTAAATCAATATCATTATCTACAATTGGCACAAAAAGTGCTGATTGTTTTTCACACTCAATCTTACAACCACAATCAATTAAAAAGTCCAATAAAAGTGTATTTTTACCAATTACAAAGTTAGCAGTAAAAGCCCAAAGAGCATTTGTAGGATGTTCTTTATTACTTAACTCATTTATATCTGCACCTTTTTCTAATACAAGTTTTATTAACTCGATTTTTTCTTTATCATGAAATAAATGACTTAATGAGATAGAATGAATAAGCCCTTTTCCTTTTGTATTATCAAGCCCTTGAATATACTCTTTATATGATTTAAAATCTAAAATAGGGCTAATGTATTCCATTTTATTTTGAGGTGATTTTAAGATATATGGAAGAAGTTTTTTAACTTCTCTTTCTCCTAATTTATTAACTAAATGTTCTGCAATTGAATTTACTCTTGCACCTAATTTTATTACAACTTTTAAAAGTTCATAATCTTCTTTATTAAAAAGTCTTGTTGATATGTGAAGCACTTTCTCTTCTTCATTTATATCAAAATCATATTCTTCTACTAATAAAGTTAGAAGTTTTCCTTTTGTTTTAGTATCAATAGTTTCACTATCTGCTATTTCATGAATTAAATAATCATTATTTTGGGGTCTTGATGTTCCAAAATTTCTAAATAAGTATTCAAATACCTCGAAAGAACTTCCTTTGTTTAGTGCCATATTTAAGGGAGTTGTACCATAATCAGATTCTATACTTGCTCCAAATTCATGTAAATATTTAATTATTTCCAACGATGCATTATAAGAAATCACATAAGATAAAATACTTTCACTATCTATAGTCTCTTCTAAAATAGCACCATTTTCTAATAAATATTTTGTTACATCTAAACTTGAAAATTGTAATGCAAAATCAATTGGTCTTTGAAAATTATTATCTTCTTTATTAATATCTTCCATTGGCAATATTTTTTTAACTTTTTTTACATTATTTTTTTTGATAGCTTCTATTAATTCGTCACTTGTTGGCTCTGAATTACTATTCATAAAATTTTTAAAAAATGACATCTAAAACCTTTTTAATTAATTATTTTTGCTAAAATACTAGCTTTTATTGACTTTTAGTATAGTTAAATCACACAATTATATTTCCTTATGAAAAAGGTTTTAACTTTGATTGTAAATATTCAATTTCCTCATCAAAGTCATTTAATTGCTTTAATATACTTATACTTACTTGAATATCAGTACCTAAATCTATTAATCGATTTTGTAAATCAAAATGCGCCTTATACATTGCAAGAATTAAAGCATTCTTTCCATCAACTGTTCGTAAATTTACATCTGCACCATTTTCAATAAATAGCTCTAATAGCTTCATTCTATCTTTTTCATAAGCATATGTATTAGAATAACAAACCTCATGTAAAGGAGTAAAACCTCTAATATCTTTTATATTCATATTTGTAATATATGGTTTGATTACAGAAAATAGTTCTACTTTTACATCAGATGCTATATGATGAAGTAAAGAAAATCCATCTTTACCACTTGCTATTTCAATATCTTGTGATAAAAAATATTTTAATAGCATTACAGACTCTTGAGTATTATTCCTATTCAAAACATAAAAATGGATTGACTTATTGTCATTATCAATTAAATCAATCCTAACTTTTTTAGTAATAAGAGCATTTACATAATAAATATTTGCATAAGCTACTGCTACCATTAAAGCTGTTCTTCCTTGAGAATCAAGAACATTTAAATCAATATCTAAATTTAATAAAGTGTTAAAAATTACTTTTTTATTTTTTAGTATACTTTGATGTAAAATAGGATAAATATGTTCTGAATAATAATTTAAATTAGCCCCATAATCTTTTAGCAAAGCTAAAATTTTAGAACGATAAAGTTCAGATTCTTCACTATTTTCATGCATTGTCATAATAGTATTTAATACAACTGTAACTGCACACTCTCCTCTTTCATTACAAAAGTTTACATTAGCACTTGCTTCTAAAAGTGTTTTTACAATTTCAAAAGATGCATATTGACAAGCATACATTAATGCAGTGTATTGATTTGAATCTACTTTTTCAATATCACATCCAAGTTCAATTAAAGTATTTACAGTTTGGGCTCTTTTTATTGGATTTAATTTATCATAATGACTTACAGCATAATGTAAAAGTGTAAAACCATTAATCTCATTTACAATATTAATTTTAGCACCCTTTGAAGCTAAATATTTTATACATAAAGCCTTATTCACCATAGAAAGACCAATTAAAATATTTCTAGAATCAATACTTTCTGATTCAAAATCTATAGTAAAACCTTTTTCATCGAAATATTTCAAATATTTTAAGCCTAATTCATCAGATACAGAATAAAATCTAGTTAACAAAGTTACTAATTGAGATTCATTTTGATTAGATGTAGCTTCAAAAGGGTCTTGATTTTGTTCCAATAAAACATCCATAATTTTTGGTTCAAATTTATTACAATAGATTCCATGAATTGCAATAGAACCCAATTCTGTGATTGCATCTTTACTATCATCAAGATATTTATAAGGGATTGAAACATCAGCACCATTTTTTATCATCTGTTTTAATAACATCGCCTTATCATCTTCATTTAAAACTTCTGCACAATTTTTAAGTAAGCCTATTACACTAGTAAACTTTGCATTAGTTTCACTATTTTCTGGTGATTCATAATATATCTTATTTAAATCAGGGTCTATATCAATTAATTTCTTTACAGTATCAAGAGTAAAACCTTTATTTATTGCATATAAAGATAAAACATAAAATTCACTATCTTTTTTTATATCAGGATAATTATCTATTAAATAATTTGTCAACTCCTCATTTTTATGATGTAAAGTAAGTTCTAATAAACCAGAGTCAAACCTTTGCTTTCTAACAGGACAAAATACCCATCTTTCAAAAATCATATAAGGGTTTTTAGAAACAATTTTTTTAAGAAGGTCTATGCTTAATTTTTTACTCAAAGCTATATAAACACTAGTAGTATTTATCTTAATATCTGGTATTTTTTCTAAAATATATTCTATTAATTTTTCTTTTTGCGTATTCACAATTGCTTCAAAAAGATTTGTTGTATTTGAACTAGAATTAATATAAAAAGTTGTTTTTAACTCTGTATCAAGTTTATTATTTAATAAAAGCTCAAACATTTGTATTTGTTCATCTTCATTTTTATATTTTGATTGTGGATTTAAAATATGATTAATAATAGTTGCTCCATTATAATCAATAAAATTAATGTTTGCGCCATTTTCTATTAAATATTTTACCAATTCAATATCATTGTTTGAAACAGCACTAAAAAGTGCTGATTGTTCTTCTTGTTCTATTTTTGCACCATTTTTTATCAAAAATTGTAAATACTCAAATGAGTTTTCTTTTTTATAATATTTTGTAATAAACTGCCAAAAAATATTAGTAGGATTATCTAATTCTACTATTTCATTTATATTTGCACCCTTTTGCAAAATTATTTGAGATAGAGTTATCTTTTCTTTTTCATTTAAAAATTGATTTATAATTATTGGAATGAAAAAATTTTCATCTTTTACTTTGTCTAAGCCTATTAAGTATCTTTCAAAAGTATCAAAATCGTAAATACAAAGACAATCATTTATATTATTTATTTCATATTTTTTCATATAAAAAACTAACTCTTTTACCTTTGCTTCAGTAAAAAATTCAGGTAGTGCAAAAGCAACTTTATTTACACATAAACCTAGTTTTACTAACTCTTCAAATAAGTAAAACTCATTATTTCCCAAAAGCTTTGAAGCTAAATCAATTACTTCTTCATTTTCATTAATATCATAATTATGTTCATTAATTAAAAAGTTAATTATCTTAATCTTTACATTATCACCGATAACTTCAGAATCAATTACCTCTTCTATTACTCCCCTTGCACTCTCATACCTTTTAATTCCAAAATTATTAACTACAAATTTGAAAGTTTCGAAATCAGTTCCATTTTCTAAAAGTTGATCTAAAGGTAAAGAATCTCTTTCTTTATTAAATTCATCCATATCTTTCATAAATTCAAGTAATTCAAGGGAAACATTCCTACTTAAAAGATATGATAGCTTACTACTACCATTTAAAATAAAATCAAAGCTAATTTTATTTTCTAATAAATACTTAGTAATATTTATACTTGAGAACTCAATAGCATAAACAATAGGCATAAAAAAATTTGAATTTTGTTTTTTTAAATATTCTTCATTTATCAAATTTTTAAACTCTTGAATATTATCTTTTTGGATTATATTAATTAATTCGGGGTTATTAAAATCTATGGAATCTAACACACAATGCCTTGTAAAATTATTTTTTTGATTTTAATATTATCAATTTAATTATTTTATACATATTAAAATTATTAAAGATTAATACATAAGTATTAATCTTTATAGTTTAATAATCTTGGCACCAAATCCACCCTGACTTGGATGAGCATCAGTGTAACCCTTTATTTTAGGATGTTTATCTAAAAATGTTTTTACTGCAAAAGATAATTTACCTGTTCCAATGCCATGGTAAACAAGAACTTCATCAAATCCTGCAATAAGTGCATCTGATAAAAATTTATCTAAGTTTTCAATTGCCTCATCTGCTCTTTGTCCATGTAAATCAAGTGTAACATGTCCACTCTCGGGTTTTGAAACTGTAACAGTAGCTTTTTGTTTAACTTGTGGTTTTGGAATATTACCACTTCGTGATAACTCTTCCAATGGTACTTTCATTTTCATTCCAGAATCATTTTCAAAAAAAGCTTGTTTACCTTTTATAGATACTAAAATACCTTTTGAACTTCTATATTTTACTCTATCACCTACTTTTAAATCTTCATGCTCTTTTACTTTTTCTGTTTTAATATTTGAAGCCTTTGAGTGTGCAGTATTTAAATGCCTATGACCTTCTTGATAAATTTTTGCTTTTATTGCTTTTTTAGCTTCATCTCTTGCATCTTTATACTCTTTTTGTAATTTAGATTTTTCCGAATAAATCAATTCATCTAAACTCTCTCTTTGATCTTTTAAACCTCTTTGTAATCTTTTTGTCTTTTCTAACTCTTCATCAAGTTTTTGTATCTTTTGTTTATATTCTCTTTCTAAATCGCTACTTCTTTCAATAAGTTCATTTAATTTATCTTTATCTTCACCATAAACTTTTTTAGCTAGTTTTACAATATTATGGGGAATCCCATATCTACTTGCAGTTTCAAAAGCATATGACTTTCCAATAGTACCTTGTAAGAAATCATATGTTGGTCTTTGGTTTGCTTCGTCGTAAAGTGCAGCAATTAACTCTACATCATCATTTGAAGCAAGAAGTGCAGCCAATCTTTTATGGTGAGTTGTTATGATAATTTTAATATCTTTTTTTATTAACTCTTCGATTATTACTTTAAATAAACTTGCAGCTTCATCTGAATCAGTTCCTAATTCAATCTCATCAACACCAACTATTGCATTTCTTTGTGTGAATAAAGTTGAAAATTCCACCATTCTACCAGCAAAAGTAGAAATATCATTTTTAACACTTTGTGGATCATCTAAAACTGCTAATATGTTTTTGAAATTTCCTATTTGAGATGATTTATCTGCATAGTAAGGAATTAAATATTTTGACATAAATACTGAAGCTAAAATTGATTTTAGCATCATTGTTTTACCACCTGCATTTACACCAGTAATCATAATAACTGATTTGGAAAAATCAACATTTATTGGTTTTGCTCCACGTAATGCGGGATGTTTAAAATCAATCAATTTACAACTATTTTTTTTACTTGGTATTAAAAAGTTTTTATCATCTGCTTTAGCAAAAAATAACCTTGCTTGATAATGATCAAATCTATCAAACTCTTTATTTACAAATTTTAGAAATAATAGATGTTTTTCAAACATTGTTGAAATTTGTTTACAAAGTTTTAAAACTATTTCTTCTTGTTTGTTTATTAAGTCACTTCTTTTTTGCTTCAATTCACTAATTGAGTGAGGAACAATATAGAAAAATCCAGAATTAGATCTATGTATTACTGTTGCTTTTAAAACATGATTAAAACCACCTCTTACTAAAATTGCCTCTTGGTCATTTACTAAGTGAACTTGAGAATCAACTAAATATGGTTTTAGCTTTGATGAATTTATTGTTTTATGTAGATTTTGTCTAATTAACTCTTTGTTTTTATAGATTGCATTTTGAATATTATCAAAATCATCATCTACACCCTCTTTTAAATTCCCCTTTGAATCAAAAAAATCATCTAAACTTAGAATATCATCTGGAATTACTATTTTATCAATCCACTCTTTTAATTTTCCCTCAAAATTAAACTTTTTTAAGTATAAGAAATATCTAATTATTTTTGTAAATTCATAGATATCATCAAGTTTTAAAACACCTTGTTTTTGAATATGAACTAAGCATTTATCTAAATTTGCAACCTGCTTTGGTGCAGTAAAATCATACTTTGAAAGTTCATTTATAAGTTTATAATGTAAATTTATATCACCTTCAAGAATAATATTTTTTCTTCTTGAAAAAAGCTCTTGAAATGTCTCTAAATATTCTGTTAAGTCTAGTTTTTTTATTATATCTTGCATAACGCGTATTATAGCCAAAGGGCTATAATACTTTTATAAATAGTATTGCCAATATACTAAGGCAACTAATGTAATAGATATAATTCCTAAGAAATTAAATATTAATCCAAATTTTGCCATATCTTTTACTTTTACTGCACCACTACTCATAGCAATAGCATTTGGTGGTGTTGCAATAGGAAGCATAAAGGCATATGAAGCACAGATTGTTGATACAAATAAGATAAGATTCACATCGATATTTGCAGCTTTTCCTAACGAATAAATAATTGGTAAAGCAATTGAAATCAATGCAGTATTTGATGTAACTTCAGTTGTAAAAGTAATTAATGAAGCAACAAGTAAAATTAATAAAATAACAGGCATATGAGTTAACGCAAGTAAATAGTTTGCAATTTCATTTGCAAGACCTGTTGATGAAAATGCTGATGCAATTGAAAAACCAGCACCAAATAAGAAAATAATTTCATATGGAATTTTCTTTGTATCTTCCCAATTTAAAAAACCAAATTTAGGCATAAACATCAATAATCCATACCCAAGTAAGATTCCTTTTTCATTTAATCCTAAACCTGAATAATAAGGTTCTATTTTTGAATTTACAAACAGTAATAGAACTAAACTACCCAAAATATAAAGTAATCTTCTTTGATCTTTTGTCAAATGTTCTCTTTGTTCTAAATGTGTATCAAATTTAAGATGATTAACACCTAATGAAAGAACATATGGAATTAAAATTAGCATAACCACTACAAGTGGCAATGAAAGAACAATCCATTGTACAAAGGCAATAGGTTCAATATTATTTTCTTCCATAAACCCTAATAATATAAGGTTAGGAGGTGTTCCAATTGGAGTTAAAATACCTCCAATACTTGCACCATATGCAATAGCAAGAACTAGTCTAATTTTTAATTTTATATCTTTTGTTAAAAACATTGCAATTGGAATTAATAATAAAGCAGTTGTAGTATTTGAAATAAGCGAACTTAATACAGCAGATGTAATTGCTAATGAAAAAATAATCCCTCTTGGAGTATTAGGGAAAAGAGTTAATAGTTTATTTGAAACATATTTATGTAAATCTGTTTTTTGAGTTGCAATTGCAATCATAAAACCACCCAAAAATAAAAAAACAATTGATTTTGAATAGTTTGCAGTTGTTGCACTTGTACTCATAATATCAAATGAGGGGAATAAAAGTATTGGAAATAAAGAAACAACACCCAATGGTAAAGCTTCATTTGTCCATAATGTAACTAGAAAAACTATAATTGCTAATAAGATTGAATGTTGAGTATTAAATGCAAAACTAGCAATCAAAAAAGTAGCTAATGTTAAAATCAATGTAGTCAATAATTTTTTCAAAATATTCCTTTAAAATAAATTTTACTTATAATCTAATGTCAATATATTTTAGTTCCAAGAAACTAATATAGCTTTTATTTCATAAAAAAATTTTTTCTTAATTATTGGATTATTACATATAGTTACATAAAAAAAATTGTTTACATAATAAACACATAACTGTTACATTTTTATAACATTTGAAAGGAGCATATGCTCCTAAAACCCTATTTTTTCTTAGGTCTAAATGGTTTTATTACGTCCTCATTACAGTCTAAATATGGTCCTTCCATTAAATCAATACAATATGGAATTGCAGGAAAAACTGCATCTAAACATTCTCTAATTGATTTAGGTTTTCCAGGTAAATTAACAATTAAAGAACTGCCTCTTAATCCAGCAGTTTGTCTTGATAAAATTGCAGTTGGAACAAACTTTAAAGACTCTGCTCTCATAAGTTCACCAAAACCTGGCATCATTCTATCACATACAGCTTCTGTAGCCTCAGGAGTTACATCTCTTGCAGCTGGACCAGTTCCTCCTGTTGTAACAACAAGACAACAACCCTCTTTATCCACAAGTTCTTTAAGTGTATCTTCAATAGTTTTTTGATCATCTTCTATACATCTATATACAGGTTCCCAAGGTGACTTTAAATAATCATTCATTGTATCAACTATTGCTTTTCCACTAATATCTTCGTAAATACCTTTGCTTGCTCTATCACTTGCAGTTACTATTCCAATTTTTGCTAAATTTTCTGCCATTTAAATCCTTTATAAAATATGTCCATCATTATTAAAAAAATATACTGTTGCAAAATCTTTAAAAAACTCTTTTGCTTCACTAGCATTAATTATTTTATCTTTTGCACCTAAATAAACCTCTATTTTTGTTCCTTTATTTACTAACTGTTGCAACTCTTGTTTATTCCACTCATAATTTAATAACTCTTCTAATTGTGAAGCTGTTCCTAAATTAAAATATTTTGAAATATCAATTTTTTTAGGAAATATTACATTTTTCAAAAAAGTATCACAATATGTATTTGCATCTTTTTTAAAGTACATAACTTGAGTTCTTTTAAATTTTTTTTCTTGAGTTTGGAAAAATGCAGGAGAAAACAGTTGTAATAAATCAACTCTTGTATCATTATTTAATACAGATTCAAAAGCTTTAATAGCACCATAAGAAAATCCACTTACTGTGAAATCATTTTCTATTAAGTACTCTTTAAAAAGCTCTTTTTCATCCTTTAAACAAAATCCACTATAAAAGTTAGAAATCATCTTCTGTTATAACCTCATTTTTTTTCATTATCTCTTTTAATTCATTTATCTCATCAGCATTATGAGACAACTCTGAACGAAGTTCATTTTTAACTCGTGTTATTAGTTCATTAGCATCATTTGCCATTTTATATTTTTCAACCATATTAGTTGCTATTTTTAACGCATTTTTTAAATCATCACTATTTACAGCATATTGTTGTCTTTTTATAACTTCTACACCAATATTACCAGCTAAATATCTTCTAATATTCTCTACTAATTCATTGTATGAAGGATAAGTTGAAGATAACAAAGGAATCCCCTCATCAAACAATGCAACTTTACTTTTACAAATAAATGCTTTACTAGCTTGATAAATACATAAAATCTCTTTTTGTCTTTCATCAAGTATTTTCATCTGTTTTTTACCAAATTGAAGTTTGTTTTTTGCGATTTCAATATCTTCTTGTTGTAAAACTTTTGCATCACGTTTTATCATATTTAATAAAGCTTCATTTACTAAAGTTGCAAGTGCTGCTGAAGAAAAACCTGCAGTATTATCTGCTAGTTTACTAACATCAAAATCTATTTTTTTATTTTTTAAATATAAAGATAAAATATGTTTTCTATCTTCAATATTTGGTAAATTTAAAAATACTCTTCTATCAAATCTTCCTGCTCTTAAAAGTGCATCATCAAGTACATCAATTTTATTTGTTGCAGCAATAACAATTACACCATTATCACCTTCAAAACCATCCATTTGAGTCAATAATTCGTTTAGTGTAGCTTCTCTTTCATCATTTGAAGTTCCTGTTCTTTTTTTACCAATAGCATCAATTTCATCAATAAATATAATTGCAGGAGCACTTGCTTTTGCTTTTATAAAAAGCTCTCTTACTTTTTTTGCACCCATTCCTACATATATTTGAACAAAACTAGCTCCACTTTGATAAAAAAATGGAACATCTGCTTCACCTGCAACGGCTCTTGCAATTAAAGTTTTACCAACACCTGGAGGTCCAACTAAAAGTACACCTTTTGGTAGCTTTACATCATGAGAAATATATTTTTTAGGAGAATTTAAAAAGTCAACTATCTCTTCAAGTTCCTCTTTAACTTCTGAAATCCCAGCAACATCTTTAAAAGTTATATTTGAAGTTACTGCTTTTATATTTGAGTTTTCTATCTCATGATTTTGTGTATTAGATTCTTCTTTTACTTGTTGTTTTTGAAGCTCAGTTTCAAAACCACTTTTAGTTTTAATTCCTTTTTTATCAAAGTATGCTTTAATTTTATCTTGCTTTAATTTAAGAAAAATTGCAACTACTAATAATAAAAATAAAAAAAGAAGCCCCATATAATATGAGCCTCCTTGAATTTGGGTACTACTTTTATACATAGTATATATAAACAATACAACTAAAATAGTTGCAGAAAGTATCATTAATTTTAAATTTTTGTCTAAATTTTTATTTGAATTTTGCGACATTTATATCTTGCCTCACTTCGTAATCGTCTAGAAAAATCCAATCACCAGTCAAGTCAACATCACTTTCAACTTCAATATGATTAAAGAACTGATCAAGTCCAACATATTTTCCATTTTTTTGTTGTTCAATCAAAACTTCTAGTGTTTGTTTATTGTCTTTTCTAAACTTATAATTTTTATCTTCTATTATAGATACAAGTTCTTTATATCTCTCTTTTGCGACATCACCTTTTACAATATCTTTCATAGATGCACTTGGTGTTCCATCTCTTCTTGAATAAGTAAATGCATGAATATGAGTCAATGGAAAATTGTGTAAATTATCCATAGCTTCTTTCCAAAGTTGATTTGTTTCACCAGGATGACCTACAATAAAATCTGTTCCTAATGCATATCCATTATCTCTTAAAAATTCAAAAAGTTCTAAATCTTTTAATACTTTATTTCTTCTATTCATTATCTTTAACATCTCTTTTGAAGTATGTTGTAATGCAATATGAAGATGTTTTGCCATAAAAGGTTCATTTATTATTTCTTTAAATTCATCATCAATTTGAATAGGCTCAATACTTCCCATTCTAATTCTTCTAACACCTTTTATCAAAGACATTTTTTTTAAAAGTTTTGCTAAAGAAGTATGTTGTTTTTTACCATAACTTCCTACATTTGTTCCTGTTAAAATAAATTCCCCAAAACCATTACTTGCTAGTTTTTCAACTTGCTGTAATATTTTTGTTTCATTATAACTTCTAGCATCACCTCTTACATGAGGAATAATACAATAACTACATCTAAAGTCACAGCCCTCTTGTATTTTAATAAATGCTCTACTTTTCCCGATGAATTCTTCGACTATTGTATCATCAATATGCTCTAAATCACCTGCTTTAAAAAATCTATTTTCATCTTTTAATAAATCATTGATTTTCTCTTTTTCACTATGACCAAACAATGAATCAACTTTATTTTCATTAAATAAACTCTCACCCTTTGTCCAAACTCCACAGCCAGTAAATACTACTCTTGGTTTTTTAGGTAGCTTATTTAGCTGATTTATATAACCTCTTGCAGTAGAATCTGCACTATTTGTAACAGTACATGAATTTATTACAACAACATCTGCTTGTTTTTCATCTTTTGTAACTTCAAAATCTTTTAAATTACTCATCATAACTTGTGTATCAAATACATTAGTTCTACAGCCAAAAGTTTTAAAAAATACTTTTGGTTTTTCATTTGAAAATATCATATAATTTTGCCTTCTTCTACATCTGGTAAGTCTGCTGGTTTTTCTCTTGTAGTATTAAGATTAATACTTTGAGTAGGATAAGCAATATGAATATCATCTTCTTCCATAAATGCTTTTAAAATTTCTGGAGACATTGTACTTCTTAATACAAGTGCCGCATATGAATTTGTAAGATACCATGAAGATATTACAATTCCATACGGTTCAACAAAAGTATAAACTCTTGGTTCAACTCCTGTTGCTCTTAGTTGATATTTATTTCTCATCTTTGACAACTGTTTTCTAGTTATATCTGTATAACCTTTTGAATAATGTTTTAAAATCTCTTTAGAAATATGTTGCGCTTTTTTATAATTTGAATCAAAAGTAATTGTAATATCAATGCCATCCCAAACTGTTCTCAATCCAGAATGTGTATAATTTGCAATCATTTCTGAAAAAATATAGTTATTAGGAATAAAAAATATTCTTCCTGTTCTTCTATTTACAGTATAAGAAGTTAAAGTAATATCTTCTCTAACTGTCATTTTAAATAATGATATATCAAGAACATCTCCAACTACTTGCAATCCATTTCTAGTAACTTTAATTCTATCTCCTACTTGAATAGAACCAGAAGTAACAATTACCATCCACCCAAATATAGACATAAACCAATCTTTTAGAGCAATTGCGATACCAGCTGATGCAAACCCTAAGATTGTAACTACATAAGATACATTGTCTATATAAGAAAATAGTACGATAAATACCACTGTCAATACAACTAAAAAATTTATTATTTTATTAGTAAAATAGTAATTTTCATTTTGAGAAAAATACTTTTTTAAAGCTAATTTAATTAAAAAAGAAATAAAGAAAAGTAAAAATATAAAAATTAATAAACCAAATATTTTTTCAACTTGACTTGTTATTTGTGATTTTATTTCTAGTGTTACTTGCTCTACTTTTCTAGTATATACTTCTTCTGTTGTAGATACTATTTCTAGTACCATATTAAAATCTTTTTTTTGTTTATCTAAGAATGTTAAAGTATCTTTATACTGTTTTTTTTGATCTAAATTATATAATTCTAGATATAAAAAGACTTTTTCCTCTAATTGCCCAACAAGTTTTCTTAAACTTTTTTCAACTTCAATAAACTCTTTTTTATTGTTTTCCAATTTTTTAATATATGAAAGTGCATTTATAATCCCAAATGGATTTGTTATTTCTTCATATTTTTCAATTTCAGGAGGTGTTAAAAGACTTCCTATTGGTGAGCCTTTGTATTCTGAAATTAACTCAAGTTCATTTTGTTTGATTCTTATCTTATTATTTAATTGCGAATAAATTTCATCTGATTTTTTCTTTTTTCTTTTTATACTTTTTTTTAAAAACTCTAACTCATTAGAAATTTTTCTATATGCAATATAATTGCTATATCTTTTTAGTAATATATTATCTTTTAGTTTTTCATCTAAACTTTTAATTTTTTCTTTTAATATACCAATTTGAGCTAAATCTTGCATACTTCTTTTTTCTAAAGCTTTTTGTTTTTCAACAATTTGTTTATTCTTTTTTTCTTGTATGCTAATATTATTATCTGATATTTGAGTATCTTCTTTTTGTGCAAATACACAGATATTAAAAATTAATAAAAGTAATAATACTTTAGAAAAAGTTTTTTCCATTAACTAAAACCCTTTAGTACTTCTATAACAGTAGCTTTATTTACTTCATTTGTAATTAAACAATCACCAATTGATTTAGGAAGAATAAATTTAATTTTATTATCTAATGATTTTTTATCTAAAAAGAAATGAGAATAAAAATCTTCAACATCTTTTATTTTATATGAAATTGGAATATCATATTTTTCAAGTAAATCTTTTACTCTTTTTTCTTCATCTTTACTCATAAGATTTAATTTCACTGCAAGTGCATTTGCCATAACCATACCAATTCCAACTGCTTCGCCATGCAAATATGTATCATAGTTTGTTTCATTTTCTATTACATGACCAAATGTATGTCCATAATTTAAAGCTGCTCTTATGCCATTTTCTTTTTCATCTTTTATTACAACATCAGCTTTTGTTTCAACAGATTTTTTAATAGCAATTTTAATATTTTCTTCTTTTGTTAAATCATTTTGTTCTAACCATTCAAAAAACTCTTTATTAAAAGTAACTGCCATTTTAACTATCTCTGCAATACCTGCACCAAACTCTCTTTTTGGTAGAGTTGATAAAAAACTTGGGTCAATATAAACAGCTTTTGGTTGATGAAATGCACCAATAAGATTTTTACCATATTTATTATTTATACCTGTTTTACCTCCAACACTTGCATCTACTTGAGAAAGTAAAGTTGTTGGTATTTGAACAAAAGATATTCCCCTTTGATAAATTGATGCAGCAAAACCAGTCATATCTCCAATTACTCCACCACCAAAAGCCACAAGAAGAGATTTTCTATCAAGTCTATGTTCAAAACAGTGATCAAGTATCATATCAATAGTACTCATATTTTTATATTGTTCACCATCTGGGATTGTTACAATACTTAACTGTTTTGCATTTAATTTATTTTTTAAATAATCCAAGTGAAATCCACTTACAGTTGGGTTTGTTACAACAACCACTTTTGTATCAAAATATATATTATTTAACTGCTCAATAGTTATATCATACATCGTTTTATCGGGTAAAGTTATATTTACTATCATTAAAAATCCATTTAGTGTAATTTGCTTGATTTTATCTAAAATTTTCTAATGAATGTATTAAATTTTTTCATATAAAATCTAATTAATTTATCTAATAATTATATAGCTCATAAATTATAAAATTTGTTTAACTATTCTTTTATAGTTTAGTAAAAAACAAAACTTTTTATGTTATTTTTACATATTATTCACATAACTGCAAGGAGAAAAGATGAAAGTAGCCAGCAGTGGAATGTTTAAAGGTATGAATAGAAAAATGTCAATTATTAGTATGTTACTTATACTAATAAGTGTATTTTTAACCGGATATTTTCCATCAAAAAGTTCAGAAATTTTAAAAAAAACAAGGGAAATATTAAATCCATTTTTAGAATGGTATTATGTACTTTTAGTAGCATTTTTATTAGTTCTAATGATATGGTTAGGAATGGGAAGATATAAAAATGTAAGACTTGGAGGAGATTTAGAACAACCAGAATTTACATTTTTTACTTGGGTATCTATGCTTTTTGCAGCAGGAACGGGAGTTGGGATACTTTTTTGGTCTGTTGCACAACCAATCTTACAATTTCAAAACAACCCTTTTACTGGTTCACAAATGACACCTGAAGCTGCAACAATGGCTATGAGCCTTAGTTTTTTCCATTGGGGATTAAATGGTTGGGCAATTTTTTCATTTATTGCAATTACTATGGCATACTTCTCATTTAGACATAATTACCCACTAACTATTCGTTCTGCACTCTATCCTATTTTTGGTAATAAAATGGATGGAATATTAGGTGATACTATTGATATACTTGCTGTATTTGCCACTGTTTTTGGTATTGCAACAACCCTTGGATTAGGTGTAGAACAAATGAATGCAGGACTTAAAGAAGTAATAGGATTAAATATATCTTTAACATTACAATTAACTGTTACTATCATAATAATGATAATAGCAACTGTTTCTGTTGTATCAGGAGTAAGTAAAGGAGTAAAACTTTTATCTCAAGGAAATTTTTGGTTAAGTATTGTTGCTTTGTTATTTTTACTTTTTTTTGGACCTACGCAATATTTAATTGGATTAACTTTAGAAGCAACTGGAAACTATATACAAAATATAATCAAACTAACTTTTCTTACAAATGTAAATCATAATTCTGATTGGCAGGCTACTTGGACTGTTTTCTTTTGGGGATGGTGGATAGCTTGGTCTCCTTTTGTTGGTATGTTTATAGCAAGAATATCAAGAGGTAGAACTTTTGGTGAATTTATTGCAGGTGTATTATTAACACCAACATTAATAACAATAATTTGGATTGGTCTTTTTGGAGGAACTGCTTTTTATCAAGAGTTATTTATGAACCAAAATATTATTGAAGCAGTAAATAACAATATCCCTTCAGCAGTATTTATAATTCTTGAAAATCTAAATATGGGTATTTTAGGTAATATTATGTCTTTTCTCATGATTATTCTAATTGCTACTTATTTAATAACTTCTGCTAATGCAGGAACATTAGTAATTACCACTATTTTATCATCAGGTTCAACAACTCCTCCATCAATGCACAGAGTCATTTGGGGAATTATACTTACTTTATTGACAGTTGTACTTATCATAGCAGGTGGTTTAGAGATACTTCAATCAGCAGTTATAGCCGCAGCATTACCTTTTTCAATTGTTATGATTGCAATGATATCTGGATTATTAAAAAGTTTAAGTTTAGAAGATACTGCAGCTCGTTCTGGTAATGAAAAACAAAATGTAAGAGAACCTTGGATTTTAGATGAAGATACAGGGGAAGAAGCAACAATTATTGATGAATTAAATCCAAATATAAAAAAATTAGAGGAACTACCTGAATATAGGTAGCTCTCTAATATTTATAATTTATTTATTGTGTTTTTTACTTAGTTTAGATACTAAGATATAAAATAGTGGAATAAATAAAATTGCTAAGAATGTTGCTGATAGCATACCACCAATAACACCCGTACCAATTGAATGTCTACTTCCTGCACCAGCTCCACTACTAATTGCAAGAGGAATAACTCCTAAAGTAAAGGCTAAAGAAGTCATAATAATAGGTCTTAATCTAATCTTAGCAGCAGTAACTGCAGCTTCTTTTAGACTTAATCCCTCTTTTTGTTTTTGTATTGCAAACTCAACAATTAAAATAGCATTTTTAGCTGCAAGTCCTGCAAGAACTAAAAGTCCTACTTGGAAATAAATATCATTTTCCAAGCCTCTTAAAAGAGTTGCCAAAATAGCTCCAAATATAGCAAATGGAACGGCTAAAACAACTGAAATTGGCATTAACCATCTTTCATATTGTGCTGCAAGAATTAAGAATAATAATACAACACCAAAAACAAAGGCTTTTAAACTACTACTAGAGATTTGTTTCTCTTGATAAGCTGTACCAACCCAACTAATAGTATAACCTTCAGGTAATACCTCTTTTGAAACTTCTTCTATAGCTTTTAAAGCATCCCCTGAACTATAACCAAGTGCTGGCTGACCAGAAACTTTTGCCGCAGGGAAAAGGTTAAATCTTTCTACTACATCAGAACCAACTGTTGGTACAACTTTTACAAGAGAACTAATTGGAATTAGTTCACCTTTATTTGATTTTACAAGTATAAATTTTAAATCTTGAGGACTTTTTCTAAAGTCAGCTTTTGCTTGTAAATCAACTTTATAAGTTCTTCCATATAAATTGAAATCATTAACGTAATATGTTCCAAATGATGCACTTAATGTATTATAAATATCTGCAACATTAATACCTTTTGCTTTAGCTTTATCAACATCAACTGTTACTTTGAACTGAGGAATATTTACATTTAATGTTGTTCTTACTCCTTGTAATTCAGGTCTTTTGTTTGCTTTAGCAATGATTTTATTAACATATTTACTTAAGTCTTGAACTGTACCACCTGTTCTATCTTGTACATACATATCAAATCCACCAGAAATACTCATACCCATAATTGGTGGTGGTAATACTCCAAAAGTAAATCCGTCAGATGTAGCACCCATTAATTGACCATTGAACTTATTTGCAATTACAGTAGCATGTTGATCTGGTCTTTTTCTTTCACTCCAATCATTAAGTCTAATAAATGAAGTAGCTGCATATGTTCTACTTGCTGAAGTTACTAAATCTAAACCTGCTAATGTAATAATATCACTAACATTTTCATTACTTGTTACAACATTTGTAATCTCTTTTACTAATTTATCAGTTCTTGATAAAGATGAACCAGGAGGGTTATAACTAAATAAAATTATATATCCCTTATCTTCTTGTGGTACAAGACCTGTTTTCATATCTTTGAATAAATCATATGATATAAAAATCAATCCACCAAATAATAATATACTTATTAAAGAGTATCTAATTGTTTTTTGAACAACAAAAGAGTAACCATGAGTTATTTTTTCAAACATATCATTAAACCATTTGAAGAAACCTTTTGGTTTTACATGGTCATCTTTTAATATTGTTGCACATAATGATGGTGTTAATGTTAATGCCACAAATCCAGAAACAATAATAGATATAACAATAGTAATTGCAAATTGTCTATACATTTCCCCTGTTAATCCACCCATAAATGCAACTGGGATAAATACAGAACATAATACAAGAACAATAGCAATTAAAGCCCCTGATACTTCTTTCATCGCTTTAAAAGAAGCATCCCTTGGACTCATACCTTCACTCATGTGCCTCTCGACATTTTCAATTACAATAATTGCATCATCAACAACAATACCAATAGCAAGTACAAGCCCAAATAATGTTAGTAAGTTAATACTAAATCCTAAAGCATACATACCTGCAAATGCACCAATAATTGATACAGGAACTGCTAAAATAGGAATTAATGTCGCTCTCCAGTTTTGTAAAAATAAAAATATAATTGCAATAACTAAAATAATAGCTTCAATAAATGTTTTAACAACTTCTTTAATAGAAATTTTTACGAAACTTGTCGTATCATAAGGAATTTTATATGTAACCCCTTGTGGAAAACTTTTTTTAGCTTTTTCTAAAACTTTATCTATTGCATTTGCAGTATCTAACGCATTTGCACCATTTTGTAAAAATATACCTATTGGAATAGATGGATTACCATTTAAAGCAGTTTTCATATCATAACTTTGTGAACCAAGTTCTATAGTTGATACATCTTTTAATCTTAATGAACTTCCATCTTCATTTGCTCTAATTACAATATTCCCAAACTCTTTGGGATTTGATAATCTTGTTGGAGTTTGTATAGTATATGTAAACATTTGTTTATTTACAAGTGGTTCTGCTGCAAATTTACCTGCTGCATATTGTTCGTTTTGATCTTTAATTGCATTAACAACTTCTTTTGTTGTAAGTTTTTGTTTTGCTAATTTTTGAGGATCAATCCAAACTCTAATTGCATAATCTTTTTGCCCAAAAATTGTGGCATCACCAACACCTTGAACTCTTTTTAGATCATCAGCAACATTAATAAGCGCATAATTAGAAAGATAAGTAATATCTCTTGAATTATCAGGAGAATAAAGCATAATAACTTCTAGCATACTTGGAGATCTTTCTCTTACAGTTACACCTTGTCTTTGTACTTCTTCTGGTAATTTAGCTAATGCTGCTTGAACTCTATTATTTACATCAATTTTTGCATTATTCGCATCTTTTCCAACTTTAAAAAATACATTAATAGAAATTTTTCCATTATCAGCAGAAGTAGAACTCATATAAATCATATCATTGGCACCATTGATTTGCTCTTCTAAAGGAGCAGCAACAGTTTTTGATATTGTATCTGCACTCGCACCTGGATAATTCGTAGAAACGATAATCTGTGGAGGAATTACTCTTGGATACTCTTCAATTGGTAAATTTATCATTGAAGCAAGCCCTGTAAGTAAAATAACTATTGAAGTTACTGCAGAGAAAACTGGTCTTTTTATAAAAAATTCAGAAAACATATTATTTACCTATCACTTGTACTTTAGTATCAGGTTTAGTTTTCGCTATATTACTAATAATAACTTTTTCATCAGATTTAAGTCCATCTGTAATTACAAGTCCCCTATCAAGAAGTTGTCCTACTTTTACTGGTCTAATTTTTGCTTTTGAATTTTTAATAACATAAACAAAATCTCCATCTACAGTTTTCATAACTGCACTTTCAGGAATAATAAATACATTTTTCATTTTAATATTATTTATTTTTACTTTTGTAAATTGACCAACAATTAAATCATTTGTATCATTTTTAAATTTTGCTCTTAATAATAAAGTATCAGTATTTACATCTAATTTTGGTGAGATATAATCAATTTTACCTGTATATGTTTTTCCCATAGCATCTAAAGTAATTGTTGTTTTTCCTTTTTTAATTTGAGGTAAAACATCTTCTATATCATCTTTTCTTAATGAAAATTCTACATGAATAGGATTAATTGAAGTAATAGTTACTAAAAGTGAATTATCTTGAGTCGTTCCAACATAATCACCAATATCTCTTTTTTTAATACCTACAATACCACTTATTGGAGCTTCAACTGTAGTATAATCATATTCAATTTGTGCTTTTTGTAAACTAGCTTTATTACTTTCATACTGTGCTAATGCATCTTGGTAAGAAAATACATAATCATCATAACTTTGTTGACTAATTGCTTTATTTTTGAAAAGTTTTTGTGCTCTATGATAATCTTTTAATGTTTTATCATAATTTGCTTTTGCTTTTCTTACATTTGCTTTTGCCATATCTAAATTTGATTTATATACATCTTGCTCAATCTTGTATAAAAGTTTACCTTTTTTTACAAATTCACCTTCTTTAAAATATTTATTTTCTAAAGTTCCTGAAACTCTTGCAATTACATTTACATCTTCAACTGCTTTTATTAAACCAGGATATTCTTTTGTAATTACTGGAGTTTCACTTTTTGTTGTATAGGCTTTTACTGGTAAAGCTGGCCTTTCTTGTTGTGTTTTTTGTGCTTGTTTTTTAGAACTGTCATCACTACAAGCACTAAATGCTAAAGCAGCAACTACTGCTAAAGCAACGATTTTTTTATTTGAAAATCTTATCATTTAATATAATCCTTGATATCTTTCCCGCTGTTATAAATTACATTGGCTCTTTTTACTTGTAAATCATATTCTGCTTCTTTTAACACACTAATAGCATCATATTTTTCACTTAAAGCTTCTAAAAAAGCCACATTATCGATTAATCCATTTTGATATTTTGATTTAATTACTCTATATGCACTATTTGCAGCAACTAACCCAGCTTTTGCAGATTTTATTTTTAATTTAGCTATATCATATGATTTTCTTGCTAATTCTAAATCAACATCGGCTTTATTTTTTTCATATTGATAATTTGATTTTGCACTTAAATATTTTTTATATTTAGATTCATAATTATTTTTAGTTTTTCCAAATGAAAATACATTCCATTTTAAATTAACTGATAAAATATTTTGATCATCATAAGGCTGAGTAAAAGCACTATTATCAAAATCCATATCATAATGAGAATATGTGTTATTTAGACTAATTGTTGGAAAATAATCACTTTTGGCAATACTTGCATTTTCTAATTTTGCTTTCATTGAGTATTTTAATGCTTCAATATCATCTCTTTCATCTTTTGACTCATCAGAACTAAACACTTTTATTTCAGAACCATTTTGTATATCAACTTTTTTACCAGTAATATACTCTAAGTTATGAAGAACAGTTTGCAAATTTAGTTCAATTTCATGTAAATCTACATTTGAACTTTCTAATCTTGATATAATTTTTTGAACTTCATCTTCTGTTGTAGTACCAACATCTAGAAATTTGCTCAATCTTTTATATTCAGCTTTTAATTGTTCAATTTCTTTTAATTTTGCATCTTTTTTTGCTAATTCTGTTAAATATTCATAATAGTATTTTGTTACGTCTAGTGAAATTTGATTTTTTACAGACTCTAAAGTCTTTTTACTACTCTTGATATTCATTTTATAACTATCAAATGTATTCTCTCTTTTGCCTCCATCATAAACTGTAAAATCAACTGAAGCTGAAACAGTAGTATCTTTATCTGGTCTTGATTGAGTTTCATGATTTGCTTTTGAATAACTTGCACTTACATCAAAAGATGGCAAATAACCTCTTTTTACACTAGTATATTCATCTTTTAAAGACTTTAAATCTTCTTTGTACGAATCAACTAATTTATTCTTTATTGATAAATCTATTAATTCATTTAAATTCTCTCCCATTAATAAAATTGGGATAAAGAAAATAAAAAATAATTTTTTCAATGTTACTCCTTTTCTTATCTTGCCGGAAAGATAACATTATTTAACTTAATATTATCTTTCTAGAAAGATTTAATTTTTAAAGTTTTTTATGATACTATTTTACTATGGAAAAACGACATTTAGATAAATTTTACAAGGATATTTTAAAAAATCCTTTATATAAACAATATGGTTTAATTTTACCAATAACAGTAATTTATAAAAACCTTTTTAATGATGCAGAGTGTTTTACTAAAAAAACTTATGATTTAATACACTCTGACATTGATGTGTTAGCAGCATTATATTTCAATGGAGAACCACTTACATCTGAAGAATTGTATGATTCAACGACGTGTTTAAAAAAGACACTTACTCCAACTGATTTATATGCAGCGACTGTTTTCTCTTCTGGTGGAATGACTAAAATTCTTAAAAAACTAGAAGACAAAGAACTAATTTCAAGATGTGCCTGTCCCAATGATAAGAGAAGTCTTTTAGTCTCTCTTGAAAAAAAAGGTGAAGACATAATACTTGATTGTTTAGAAAAACTTGTCTTAAGAAGAGAAGAATTTTTCAGTATATTAAGTGACTCAGAGAAACAAACACTAGAAAATATATTAAAAAAACTAACATATCAACTTTTTTAGAAATTATTTATATATAATATTATAATTTCTTTATGGTTATTAAGTATAATAATTAAATATATCGAATTTATTATATTACTAAGAAAATTAAGTAAACATTAACTTAAAGGATTTTGTAATGCTTAATATAAAAAGACTTGATCATTTAGTTTTAACAGTAAAAAATGTAGAAAAAACTGTAAAATTTTATGAAGTATTAGGAATGAAAAAAGAGATATTTAAAAACTCTAGAATTGCTTTAAAATTTGGTAATCAAAAAATAAACCTTCATAAATTAGGAAATGAGTTTGAACCTAAAGCACAAAATGTAAAAGAAGGTAGTGCTGATTTATGTTTTATTATTGAACAAAAATTAGAAGATATTATTGATTATTTAAAAGAAAATAATATAAATATAGAAGAAGGTATAGTTTCAAGAACTGGAGCAAATGGTAATATAAAATCTATTTATATTAGAGATCCAGATAAAAACTTAATAGAATTATCAAATTATTTATAAAAATTCTTTTAAATACTTAGCAGTAAATGAGTTTTCATTATTTAAAAAGTTTTTTAAATAGCCTTGATATAATAGTTTACCTCCAAGACTTCCACCTTTTAAGCCAAGGTCAATAATCCAATCAGCTTGGCTTATTATTGATAAATTATGCTCTAATACAATTAAAGTATGCCCTTGTTTTATTAAAACATTAAATAGTTTTATCAAGTTTTCTATATCTGCTTCATGTAAACCTGTACTTGGTTCATCTAAGATTATTATTTCATCTGTGTTTTCACTTAACATTTTGGCTATTTTTAATCTTTGTAATTCTCCACCAGAAAAAGTATCAAGGGTTTGCCCTAATTTAATATAATCTAAGTTTGCATTAACTATAGATTCTAATTTATTTCTGATAAGTGTATTATCAAAAAATAGCTCTAATGCTTCTTGAACAGATAAGTCAAAAATCTCACTTATATTTTTATTTTTATAATAATACGAAAGAGCTGTATCATTAAATCTTTTGCCTTTACACTTTTCACATACTTGCGTAGAATCTCCCAAATAAGCTAAATCAAGTTTTATAAACCCCTTGCCTTTACAAACCAAACAAGCACCTTTTCCTGTAGCAGAAAACATATTTGCATTTACAGAGTTTGCTTTTGCAAATAGTTTTTTTATTTCATTGTATATATTTATGTATGTTGTTATATTTGAACGAACACTTGTATGGGGTAAACTTTGATCTAAAATTGCAGCTTTTGGGTATTTATTTTTAAAAAGATATCTGATTAGTGTACTTTTACCAGAACCAGCAACTCCTGTTACTAAAGTTAGTGCATTTTTAGGTATCTTTACTGAAAGATTTTTGATATTATTTTTTGAGACATTATCAAGTGTATAAAAAGATGAAAAATCTTTTTCTTTTTCATTGATATTGTGCTTTTTTAAAAAAGCTTTGGCTGTTATTGTATTTGAGTTTAGTAACTCTTCATATATACCATAAAAAGTGATATTCCCACCATTTATTCCAGCTTTTTCTCCAAAATTTATTACTTTATCACAAATTGATATTATATCTTTGTCATGATCAACAAATAAAATAGAATTTCCATTATTTTTAATCTCTTTAAATATATTGACAATCCCTTTTATATCATGTGGATGTAAACCTATAGTTGGTTCATCAAAAATATATAATACATCTGATAATGAACTATTAAGATATTTTGTCATTTTAATACGTTGTGATTCCCCACCTGATAAAGTATTTGTATTTCTATTTAAAGATAAATAATCAAGTCCCACAATTTGCAGACTTTTTAATTTCTTTTTTAAATCATTTATAATAATACTTACTTTTTCATCATCTATTTTATTTATAAAATCAAATAGTTCATTAATAGACATAGAAGAACAATCTGCAATAGACTTATTCATAATCTTTGCACTTAAAGCTTTGTTGTTTAATCTTGTTCCTTTACATTGAGGACATACCTTTACATCTAAAATATTATTTAATTCTTTTTTGTATTTAGTTGTTTCAGAGTTAATAAATACATTTTCTATTCTAGGCACTACACCAAGGTATGTGGCAGTTTTATGCCATTTTGTAGTTGGATTTACAGGTTTTATCTCTTTTGAATATAAAAGTAAATCAAGTTCTTCTTTTGAATATTGGGATATTTTTTTATCATTGTTGAAAAAACCAGATTCAGTATATCTTGATAATCTCCAGCCATTATTTTGAAAAGTTGGAAATAAAATTGCTCCTTGATTTAATGACTTATCAAAATCAATCAATCTTTTAATATTCATCTGTTTTATTTCTCCTAAACCTTTGCAAATAGAACACATCCCTTCAGTATTATTAAAAGAATAATTCATCGAATATCCAATAAATGGCACTGCAATTCTAGAAAAAAGTAATCTAAGGTTTGTATAAATATCAGTGATAGTTCCAACTGTAGATCTTGAATTACCTTCAATTCTTTTTTGATTTATTACTAAAGATACTGGAAGATTAGAAATAGAATCAAAAGTAGGTTTTTTATATTTTGGTAATAAATCTTGAATATAACTTGAATAAGTTTCATTTAACAAGCGTTGGGATTGGCTTGCGATTGTATCAAATACAAAAGAAGACTTTCCAGAACCAGATACTCCTGTAACTGCAATTATTTTGTTTTTTGGAATATCTATAGATATATTTTTAAGATTATTAGTTGTTGCATTTTTAATAACTATATTTTTATTCATTAGTATTAACTCTTTTTTCTTTTAGAGCATTTGAGACTTTATTTGCAAGTTCTTCAAATTTGATTTGTTCTTCTTTGCTTAAAGATTGAAGTGTAGTTTCATATAAATAGTTATGTTTTTTTGATATATTATCTAATAAATCTTTACCTTTTTTAGTGATTGATGTATATAACTCTCTACCATCTAATTTATTAGGGTATTGGCAAATATAATCTAATATTTTTAGCTCTTTTAATGCTTTTGATAATTTAGTACGTGATGTACCTATTGTAGTACTTAAAGCAGAAGGCAATATCTGTTTTTGTTTATTTAATTGATATAAAATATCATATTGTAACCATGAAATATTATCAGGATTAACGATGTTTCT
Source organism: Arcobacter sp. CECT 8985 (assembly GCF_004116495.1). Lineage (GTDB taxonomy): Bacteria > Campylobacterota > Campylobacteria > Campylobacterales > Arcobacteraceae > Malaciobacter. The sequence continues at coordinate 47,253 of NZ_PDKC01000001.1, forward strand.
TTGGGCAACCATTTCACATTGTAAATCAATTAAAGCTGTTTTTAGTTTTTCCATTTATTACTCTTAATAATAGTTTCTATATGGAAATTATATTATTTTATATATTATATCTACTTTAAAAATATATTCTTGATTATAAATACCTTGATTTAACTTTTACCAAAAATCTAACACATTATTTTTTTTAAATTTATATCCTGTTTTTTCAATCAATGGTAAAGAAGATATTTTTTTACCAATAGGATTGTCATCTAAAAATGAGGTTTTTTCAAAACCAAATCTATTTGCATTCAATGAAAAAATCTCTTTTTGTGTTGATTGTATAGGAGCAACTACATCAAAGATTTCATTTTCTATTTGTTTTTTAATTAGAGTTTCAATAACACTTACAACATCATCTCTATGAACATAATTAGTTACTGTATTATTATCTAAAGTTTTTCCTGCTGTATATTTACCTGATATTCTATCATAGCCCATAAGTCCGCCTAAACGTAAAATAACATATTTACTAGACTCTTTTTGTATTAACTTTTCAGCATCTACAACTATGGTTCTATTCTTATAAAAAGAGATTGAACTAAGTAGTATAATATAAGTATTTTTATGTGTTTTTTGTAATGTTTGTTTTAATACTTCTAAATAGTTATTTTTAGGAGGAATAGCAATAACTAAAACATCTACATCATAAAAACCACATCTATCATTTTCTTCAATATCTTTACATAAACAGTTTACTTCATACTTTGATATAAGTTTTTTATATAAAGCATTGCCTGTCCATCCACATCCTAATATTGATACTTTTTTCTTATTCATATTTTATTCCTTGAAAGAATATTATGTTATTATATATTTATATAGAAAAACTCAAACTTAAAACAAAGGATAATTTATGAATGAATTAACAGATGCAATTTTAGTAGTATTGATATTTGTTCTAATTGCTTGGACACCAACTTTTTTTGTAATTGTAAGACAAAAAAAAGCAAAAGTAGTTGAGTTATTGGGTAAGTTTTATACGATTAAAAGAGCAGGTTTAGGACTTAAACCTCCATTTCCATTTGGTTCAGTAGTAGGAGAGATAAGTTTACAAATTCAAGAACTAGCAGTTGATATTAGTGCAAAGACTTCTGATAATTCTTTTATAGAAATGCCAGTTAAAGTGCAATATAAAGTTATTGAAGAAAAAGTACAAGAGGCTTTTTATGAATTAGACAATCCAAGACAACAAATCAAGTCTTATATTTTCAATATAATAAGAAGTAAAGCTTCAGATAAAACTCTTGATGAATTATATAAATCTAAAAATGATTTTGAAGATAGTATAAAAGAGACACTAGAAGAGAAGTTCAATCACTATGGATATGAAGTAGTTAATGTACTTGTTGATGAACCACAACCAAGTGAAGAAATTGTAAATGCATACAACAGAGTTCTAACTGCACAAAAACTAAAAGAAGCTATGCAAAATGAAGCAGAAGCAGAAAAAATCAAAGTAGTTAAAGAAGCAGAAGCACAAGCAGAAAGTAAAGAGTTACAAGGTATAGGTATTGCAAATCAAAGAAAAGCAATTATTGCAGGGTTTCAAGAAAGTATTGATGATATGAAAAAAATCGAAGGTATAAATACAACAGATGTATTATCATTGATTTTATTAACACAATATTTTGATACATTAAAAGATGTTGCACAATCTGAATCAAATACAATTATGTTACCAAATAGTCCTTCTGGATTTACTGATATTTCTGAACAAATTAGAAATGCTGTTATAAGTGGTAATCTAGTTAAAGAAAAAAGTTAGATATTTTTATTATAGACAAACTTCAAGGATATAGAAATAATATGGATTTAATCCATACTATTTCTGTATTATCAAATAAGAAATTATTTAAAGTTCAAATAATACATCAGTTCTTATAATATATTTAACTCCAGAGTTTATAGTATTTGAGCTATGTAAACAATGTAATGGATGAAGACCATGAGGGAAACATAACACTCCACCTTTAGGTATTCTTACATTTACTAACTCTTTTTTACCATTATTATTTACAAAAAATTGTGTTTCACCACCTTCAAAATCTTCACTTAAAAGAATTAAAAAAGTCATTTGACTATATCTATCATTATAGTAATTAGAACTTTTTTTATGATTTTTTTAAATTTATATTTAGAGAGTTATTACAACGAATACAACTTAAATACTCGACCAGTTTTTTTAATTGCATAATATAACAAGATAATCATTTTCTGTACTATTAGAAATTATTTAAATTGGAATAATACATTTATACTTATATTATATTTAAGGCTGTATGAAATAATGGTTGAAACTAATCATAAAACATATTTAGAGTTAATTATCTAATCAATGGGTAATTTTAAAGTTTAGCACATTAAAATATTTGAAAAAGTATCACCCAAAAGGACACCCAAAGCAATTTTCAGCTTTTTAAAAAGTTCACCAAAGTACCATAAAATGGTTGGCGACCCCGATAAGATTTGAACTTATGTCATCTGGAGGAAATCCAGAGGTCCTTGGCCACTAGACGACAGGGTCATTGTAAGAGTGAAATTATAGTTTAGATTCTATTTTATTTTGCTTAAAGTTTCCAAGTTTTAATTATTTTCTTTATTAAATAATAATTATCTTATTTTTTTGAATTTTTTCTTTTTTAATAAATAAATTGATGAAGATATTGTTTCACTAAATCCATTTTTATCTTCTACTATTACATCTGCATTTTTTGTAGCAAATTCTTCATCAAAGCTTTTTGTCGTAATATTTGCTGATGTTGAGTATATTTTTTTGAATTTTTTTACAAAATCATAAAATTTATCATCTTTTGGTATTACTCTAAAGGAGTGTGTATTTGGATAAATAAAAGTACTTTTCTTTGCTCTTCTTACAAGTTTTCTATGTGCTTTTGGTACTCTTGCATTTTGTTTTAATGTATTGAAACTATCAACAACTTGAAGTATTTTTTGAGTAGGAGGTCTTTTTTTTAGATTTGAAAGCTTCTCATCATTTGTTGATGAGAAGCCTACAGTTGTATCTGATTGTACTAAATATACAAGATTTGAGTTCATTCTTAGTTATGTAAAAATTCTTGAATTGATTTTACAGATATACCGTCTTTTTGTTTTAAAGCTTTCATTGCTTCAACGCATGCTAAAGCTGCTGCTGCTGTTGTAACATATGGTACGCTATTTTTAAGAACTGCTCTTCTTATGTTTATACCATCATCTTTTGAAGACTCTTTTCCATCACTTGTATTAAATGCCAATGCTATTTCACCATTTGCAATTGAATCAGTAATATTTGGTCTTCCCTCAGAAATCTTAAGAACTTTTTCACAATCTATTCCAGCATCAGTGATAACTTTGTGTGTACCACTTGTAGCAACAACTGTAAATCCTTCGTTTACTAATCCTTGTGCTATTTTTGGTGCAAAATCTTTATCTAAATCAGATAAAGAAATAAATACTTTTCCTTCTGTTGGTAAGTCATTTTTAGCTGCGCTTTGTGATTTTGCATAAGATTCACCAAATGTTGAAGAAATACCCATTACTTCACCAGTTGATTTCATCTCTGGAGTTAAAATCATATCTGAACCACTTAATTTAGTAAATGGAAATACTGCTTCTTTAACTGCAACATGGTTTTTCAAAATTGGTTTTAAAACTCCATTATCTTCATATACAATATCTTTATCATATACATTCAATGCTTCTCTTAAAGTTTCACCCCACATAACTCTAGTTGCAACTTTTGCAAGTGGCATTCCTGTTGCTTTTGATACAAATGGAACTGTTCTAGATGCTCTTGGGTTTACTTCGATTAAATAAATTTGCCCTTTATGAATCGCATATTGTGTATTCATAAGACCAATAACACCAAGTTCTAGTGCCATTTTTTTAGTTTTTTCTTCTAACTCTTTGATAAGTTCATCATCAATAGAGATTGGAGGTAAAGAACAAGCTGAGTCACCTGAGTGAACACCTGCTTCTTCAATATGTTGCATGATTCCACCAATATAAACCTCTTTACCATCACTAATACAATCTACATCAAGTTCTATTGCTCTATCAAGGAATTTGTCAATTAATACAGGTGCATCATTTGATACAGAAACTGCTTCGTCCATGTATTGTTTTAACTCATCTGTAGAATATACGATTTTCATACCTCTACCACCAAGAACAAATGATGGTCTAACTAACACTGGATATCCTATTTTTTCAGCGATTTGTATTGCTTCTTCAACTTCTACTGCTGTTCCATTATCAGGTTGTAAAAGCCCTGCTTTTTCTACAAATGTTGAGAATTTTTTTCTATCTTCTGCTAAATCAATAACTTCAGCAGTTGTTCCTATTATTTTTGCTCCTGCATCTGTAAGTGCATTTGCAAGTTTTAGAGGTGTTTGTCCACCAAAGTGTACAATCACACCATCTGGATTCTCTTTTTCAACTACACTTCTAACATGTTCAAAGTCAATTGGTTCAAAGTATAAAACATCAGATGTATCATAATCAGTTGATACTGTTTCTGGGTTACAGTTGTACATTATTGTTTCTATACCCATTTCATTAAGAGCAAAAGATGCATGAACACAACAATAATCAAACTCAATACCTTGTCCAATTCTATTTGGTCCACCACCAATAATAAGTACTTTTTTCTTGTCAGATTTTTCTTCTACTACATCTGGTAATTTATGTACATTTGTTGAAGAGTATAAATATGGAGTAAGTGCTTTAAATTCTGCCGCACAAGTATCTACTTCATTGTATTCAAACTCAACATTCATTGCTTTTCTTGCTTGATATACATCTTCTTCTGATTTGTTTAATAAATTAGCAATCATCTTATCAGAGAAACCATTTGATTTGATTTTTCTCATTTGTAATTCATCCGTTAAGATTGATTCATCAATTGATTTTTCTAGATTATATATCTCTCTAAATTTACTTAAGAACCATGGGTCAATTGAACACATTTCAAATATCTCTTCATTTGAAATACCATGTCTCATAGCATCCATTACATATCTTAATCTATTTTCATTTGGTCTTCTAATTTCTGCTTTTATTTTTTCTAAATTATCACTAATAGGATCAAACCCATCAAGACCTGTTTCCATTGAACAAAGTGCTTTTTGAATTGATTCATTAAATGTTCTACCAATAGCCATAACTTCACCAACTGATTTCATCCCTGTTGATAATGTAGAATCTGCTTTTGGGAATTTTTCAAAAGTAAATCGAGGGATTTTAGTAACGATATAATCAATAACTGGCTCAAATGATGCAGCAGTTCCTGTAATATCATTTGTAATCTCATCAAGTGTAAATCCAACTGCAAGTAATGTTGCAACTTTTGCAATAGGATAACCAGTAGCTTTAGATGCAAGTGCAGAACTTCTTGAAACTCTTGGATTCATCTCAATAACAATCATTCTTCCTGTTTTTGGATCAATAGAGAATTGTACATTTGAACCACCTGTATCAACTCCGATTTCTCTAAGAATAGCAAAAGATGCATTTCTCATATCTTGATATTCTTTGTCTGTAAGTGTAAGTGCTGGAGCAATTGTAGTAGAATCACCTGTATGCACACCCATTGGGTCAAGATTTTCAATTGAACATACGATAATACAGTTATCTTTATGGTCTCTGATAACTTCCATTTCGTACTCTTTCCATCCAAGCATTGATTCCATAATTTCAATTTCATTGATTGGAGATGCTTCAATTCCAGCTGCTGCTAAGTTTTTGAACTCTTCCATATTATAAGCAACACCAGAACCTCCACCTGCAAGTGTAAAAGATGCTCTACTAATTACTGGAAACCCTATCTCTTTTGCAACTTCTACTGCTTCTTCAAGAGTATATGCATTTTTACTTTTTGGTAAATCCATACCAATTTTTACCATAGCTTCATTAAACAAGTGTCTATCTTCACCTTTTTTAATAGCCTCTGGGTTTGCACCTAAAAATTTAACACCTTCTAACATACCTTTGTCGTACATTGTAGTAGCAACATTTAGTGCAGTTTGTCCACCCATCGTTGGTAAAATAGCATCGATATTTTCTTTTTTAATAATTTTTGCAACAACTTCTTCTGTAATAGGCTCAATATATGTTTTGTCAGCAAACTCAGGGTCAGTCATAATAGTAGCTGGATTTGAATTGATTAATACAACTCTATATCCTAACTCTTTTAATGTTTTTGTAGCTTGTGTTCCTGAATAATCAAATTCGCATGCTTGACCAATAATAATTGGACCTGAACCGATAAGTAAAATAGATTTTATATCTTCTCTTTTTGGCATAGTTTATAGTTCCCCATTAGTATTATAAAAATTTGTGAAGTATATCCAAAAAGTACTTAAAAACTGGTTATTTGAAACGAAGTAGTGACAAAAAATCAATTTAGTTTTTTTCACTAAATTGATTTTAATATCTATTTTGTAGGTAAGTTAAACTTTTGGTTTTGCAAAACACCCTCATTATCAAAAGATAAATAGTATAATATATCTTTTTTAACTGGCAAACCTGTAAGATATCTAATAGCTAGGTTTGCTTGAAGTGATGCAATATGCATAACTATAGGACAAGCAATTCCATTTGGTTTTCTATCATTTATTTGAAATACAGCTTCATATGATGCTTTTTCAAAAAAACAAACTTGTCCATGAAACTCTTCAACACTACCATAAATCCAAGGTTGATTGTGTTTTATACAATATTCATTTATCGCTGCTCTTGTTGGAAGATTATCCATTGCATCAATAATCAAATCAAACTCCAATCCTCTTTTTGCAAAGTCTTGAAAACTTTCATTATATGCAGTAACTTTAGTATAAGGACATCTTGACTCCATAAGTTCTTTTAAAACATCAACTTTATATTTACCATCGTCCCCTACTTTAAAACCTATTTGTCTATGAATATTATGAACTCCTACCTCATCAAAATCAACAAGGGCAAATTCTCCAATCCCTGAAGCACCTAGTGCAATACCTAAAGAACAACCAAGTCCTCCACTACCAATAATTGCAACTTTTTTATTTTGTAAGCTATCTTGAGTTTCCTCACCCCATAGCTTTATTTGTCTATTAAAAAATTCGTGAATTTCGCTCATATTTAATCCTTAGTAAATAAGTAAACATTATGTTTATAAATTTCTTACTGTAATGATAGCAAAAATAGTTTAAAAAGTCATGACTCAAATCAATTTTAATCTTGAGTATTTTAGTTGATTTTAACTAACTATATTCTGGTTTTGACTGGGCTACTTTTAACTCTTTTTGATTGTTTATATAATTTGTGTCATTTATTGATTTTGTTTGTGTTCCTATGTCATCATAGAATTTCTCTACAAAATTTACAATCTTATCTAAAACTCTTGGTATCACTTTTTTTCGTTCAAGTAATTTGGGTTTTATTTTTAGTGTACTTGCTATATCATCTTTTAAAGGTAATCTTTGCTCATATATATATTTATCTACAACTCTTCTCACCTTTTTACAATCAAGATTTTCATCACTACATAATTCTTTGTAGGCTTTATCTTTTTGTTCTTCCCAATATTTATCAAACTCTTCTTCTATATCATCTTCGTTTATTGCATATAGATTTTCATTGATAAACTTTTCTATAAGTTCTTTTTTACTTCTTAGTTGTGGATTGTTTGTCAAGATGTTTGAGATATTTTCTTTTTGTTTTTTCTGTTCTTCTTCATCTGAATCTTTGTATTTAGCTAAGAGTTTTAAAATATAGGCTACATTTATCTCATCTTTATGTATAAGTTCTAGTTCAAAATCAACATCTTCTAAAATAGATACTTTTTCGCCTTGTTCACCTCTTTTGGGTTTCATATCTAAGTATTTTGATAAGTAGTTATTAAACATCTGTTCACTCATAGATAAATCAGACCATTTAAAATCACTAAAGCCTTCTAAGATATTTTTTATTCTCATTATCTCTCTAAAAGCTTTGATAAATTCTAGTTTATCATCTTCACTTATCAAAGTATCTACACTAGCAACTGTTGGAGCTATTTTAATTAGAACTTTAAAAGCTTCATTGAACTTTTTAACATACTCTTCGTATGGTTCCATCAAAATAATATCTTTTGCATCACTTTGTGAGAAAAGTGCTATTGCATCATCGCAAGCTTTTTTGATGTTTCTAAAACATACTATATTTCCTTGAGATTTCACTTCATCAAGTATTCTATTTGTTCTACTAAAAGCTTGTATAAGTCCGTGGTATTTTAAATTTTTATCTACATACAAAGTATTTAATCTTTTGCTATCAAATCCAGTTAAGAACATATTTACTACAAGAAGAATATCAACCTCACCTCTTTTAACTCTTTTTGAGAGTTCATTGTAGTAGTTATAAAAAGTCTTGCTATCTTTGGTACTGTATTTTGTACCAAACATTTTATTATAATCTTTGATATATTCATCTAGCTTTTCACGGCTGTGTTTGTTTATATGTTCTTCATCGATATGTGCACCGTCTGATTCATATAAACCATCTGCACTTTTGTCCTCTTCATTATCTGCATATGAAAATATTGTAGCTATTTTTAAATTGTGTTGTTTTTTCTTAAAAATCTCATAATATTTCGTAAGCATATCTACAGAACTTACTGTCATCATTGCAGTAAAATCTTTGTTGTGAGTTTTTCTGCTATGATTTGCTATAATATAGTCAACTATCTTTTCAACTCTATCATCACTTTCTAGTAGTTCTTGTGTGTCTATGTCTTCTACTTCTATATCTATATTTGTAGCACTGTTTTCTTTCTCTTTATATCTTCCTATATATTCAACGGAAAATTTTAAAACATTGTCATCACTTATAGCATCTGTTATCACATATCTATGAAGTCTATCATCAAATAAATCTGCAGTTGTTCTTTTGCCTAACTTATTTCCCATAGCATTTTCAGGGAATATTGGTGTTCCTGTGAAACCTATCATTTGATTGTTTGTAAAAAACTTGTTTATATTTAGGTGTGTTTCTCCAAACTGACTTCTATGACACTCATCAAAGATAAAAACTATATGTTTATCTTTTTGTTTTGACATCTTTTCTATATATTTTCTTTTTTTGATTGCTGTGTTTAGTTTCTGAATTGTTGTAACTATTAACTTTGTATCATCACTAAATTGTCTAACTAAAGTAGCAGTATTGTCTGTACCATCTACACTTCCATCACTAAAAGAGTTAAACTCTTTTGTAGTTTGAAAGTCTAAGTCTTTTCTATCTACTACAAAAACTACCTTATCTACTTTTGGAAGTTTCATAAGAATTTGTGCTGTTTTAAAAGAGGTCAAAGTTTTACCACTTCCAGTTGTATGCCAAATATAGCCATTTCTTTTTGAAGTATTTACTTGCTCTATAATAGCTTCAACAGCATAAAACTGATAAGGTCTTAGCACCATAAGTATCTTATCAACTTCAGCCAAAACTATATACTTACATATCATTTTTGAGATGTGGCATCGCTCTAAAAAGAAAGAGGTAAACTCTTCAATATTTGTGATGTTTTTATTATCTTTATCTGCCCAAAAGAATGTTTGCTTGAAGGTTTGTTTTTTATTGTTTGCATAATACTTTGTATTTACTCCATTACTTATAACAAAGATTTGAATATATTGAAACAAAGCACTGTTTGCTCCATAAGAGTGTTTTTGATAACGATTGATTTGATTAAAGGCTTCTTTTAGCTCTAATCCTCTTCTTTTAAGTTCAATTTGTACTAGTGGAAAACCATTTATCAAAATAGTTACATCGTATCTGTTTGCATAAGTACCATTTACACTTATTTGATTTGTTACTTGAAATAGATTTTGACACCAGTGTTCAGAGTCTAAAAACTCCATATAAAAGTTTGTACCATCATCTTTGTTTAGAACATACTTATCTCTTAGTTTTTTTGATTTTTCAAAGACACTTCCACTTTGTAGATGGTTTAGTATCTTTTTAAACTCATTATTTGAAAAAGTAGTTTTATTGTGTTTTTCTAACTGTCTTTTTAGATTTTGTTCTAGCTGTTCATCATCTTTTATAGATACTCTTTGGTATTTTAAAGATTCAAGTTGTTTGATAAGATTTTCTTCTAGTATTGCTTCGCTTTGGGTACTCAATTTTCTATTCCTACTTCTATTTATAATCAAGTAAAAACACTTAATTATTTATACTCTTTTTAGTATAATATAAGATACTTAAAAGGAGTATATTTTTATGAAAAAAACTATTGCAAATAGCAACAAACACTTCTCTTCTGTTACTAAAAAAAGAAAAATGATTGTAAACTCTGTTTATAATTCTGCTAAAGTGGAAGGTTCTAAAATCACAAAAAAAGAACTTATAGCATACTATAACAATATTCATTTTAACTCACACAAACATCTTTTGTAAAAGTGCTTTTTTGAACTTTTGAGTCTCTTCTAGGACTTTTTTATTTTGTGATATTTTTGTATCAAGAGAAGATAATAAGTTTGCTATTTTTGTTTGTTCTTCTACACAAGGTAATTTTATTTTTAAATAAGAATATTCAGAAATCCAATACCGTTTATGTTCACCTAATGGAAAATGTAATCTTTGTATAAATTCATAAACAAATTTTAAATTAACATTTTTATTTTTTTCTTTTAGCAGTTTCATTGCAGATGATTTAATTTTAAAATCAAAATCTACATAATGATTTGTCGTTGTGAAATCATCAAAAATTATCACTGAACCTTTAGAATAAATTCCTTCTTTTTCATTTGTATAACCTAAAATAAAAGTTTTCCCTGCTGTTAAAACTGGAATATCATAGCTATCACTGTATTCTGTACTCCTAACAATATAATTTGTAGGCTGTTCATAATCTAAAACTTCTTTTAATTTAATTTCTTCCCATTTAGGATAATCACTTCCATCTGCTTTTTTAAATCTAAGCTTTTGTGAAAATATCTTTTGCATCATAGCTTTTTTATAGTTTTGTAGTAACTCATCTTTTTTTGATAGTTGATTTATCTTTTTATCAATAGAGGATAAAAAAGAGGCAATTTTTTCTTGCTCTTGTTTGGAAGGGAAAAGAATAGGTGTATTTTTTATTGTTCTTAAGGATAAGTTTTTAATAGTAGAGCCAGTTAATTCTGATGTATAAAAATACTGTATTTTATTAGATAAAAGTTGATTACTAATAAAATATTTGTTGGTTTTAGATGTCTCTATATTAATATAAGATGCACTTTTCCCAAGCATTATTTTCTCATTTTTATAAAAAGCAATATTACCTATCGTACCATTTATTGACATAAGTATAGTATTATCATTTAGTTCCCTATAATGTTTTTCATATTCTTCTTTTGACACCCTCTTTGTTTTCTCATCTAAAATAATTTCACCATTTTTAAGATTATTCCCATTTACAAAATAATATTCTCCTAACTCATCATATACTGGTGTACTGTGAATACCATCACTAATTTTTATACAAAGCTTTTCTAAACTTTTCTCTTCCCACTCCCCAGAAAATTCTTTAAACCTAAGCTTTGGTACTCGTAATTTTTCATTTTTCATTATTCACTCTTCATTTTAAAAGGGAGTTTTAATACCAAGCTCATCACAAAAGCTTTTTATCAATAAGTCATTTTCAATTATCTCTTTATCAAGTTCTTTAAGTTCACTTGAAACCTCATCTAAGTCTATTTCCTCTTCTTCTTCAAAAGTATCTACATATCTTGGAATATTTAGATTGTAGTCGTTTTCTTTTATCTCTTCTAGGCTTGCTTTGTATGAGTATTTATCTTCTTGGATTCTTTGTTTGTATGTTGTTACTATTTTTTCTATATCTTTAGCTCTTAGATAATTTTGATTTTTCATCTTTTCAAAATGTTTTGAAGAGTCTATAAAAAGTACATCATCACTATCTTCTCTGCACTTTTTAAATACCAATATACAAGTAGGTATTGAAGTTCCATAAAAGATATTTGCAGGCAATCCTATAACTGCGTCAAGATAGTTTCTATCTTCAATCAAGTATTGTCTTATATGTCCTTCTGCACTTCCTCTAAATAAAACTCCATGAGGTAGTACAACTGCCATAGTTCCATTGTCATCAAGATGGTGTATCATATGCTGTACAAAAGCAAAATCAGCTTTTGTCTTAGGTGCTAGCTTTCCATATTGGGAAAATCTATCATCACTTAGGTGTAGTGGATTTGCCGACCAGTGAGCAGAAAATGGTGGATTTGCAACTATTGCTTCAAACTTCATATTTTCGTGCTGTGGTCGTTCTAGGGTGTCTTCTTGTTTTAAGTCAAACTTTCTATAATGAACATCATGCATAATCATATTCATACGAGCAAGGTTGTATGTGGTTCTGTTTAACTCTTGTCCATAGAAGTTTGATACATCTTTTACCTCTTTTGCAACCCTTAAAAGAAGTGAGCCAGAACCACAAGTTGGGTCATATACTGATTTTAGTTTTTCTTTGTTTGTTGTAACTATTTTTGCTAAGATTTTTGAGACACTTTGAGGAGTATAAAACTCACCTGCTTTTTTACCAGCTCCCGCTGCAAATTTTGAGATAAGATATTCATAAGCATCACCAAGTACATCTCTATCGTGGTTTTTTAGTTCAAAGTTTATCTCATCAAGATGAGCTAATACTTTTGAAATAAGAGTATTTTTTTGCTCTTCTGTTCTTCCTAATTTTTTAGAAGTAAGGTCAATATCTGAAAACAAATCCTCAAAATCATCTTCACTTTCGTGCCCCATAGTTGAAGCTTCAATATTTCGTAAAATCTTTGTCAAATCATCTAAGATAAAATTGTCTTCGTCACTGTTTCCTCTTTTTGCAATAGCAGAAAAAAGTTCACTTGGTTTTAGAAAATATCCAAGTTGTTCTAGTGCATCTTCTTTAATAGCTTCAAGATATTCTATATCTTTTTTCTCATCAAGGTTTGTATATATAAGTTTGTCTTCTTCTAAAAGCTCATTTGCATAAGTTTCCATCTTTTCAGATAGGTATTTAAAAAAGATAAATCCAAGGATATAATCCCTAAATTCATCTGCATCCATTTTACCTCTTAGGGTATTTGCTATATTCCATAATTGTTGTTCTAATCTTCGTTTATTTTCTTCGCCCATAAAAAACCTATTGTATTATTTTAAAGGTGTTTATTTTACTAAAGATTTGCAATATATAAGCTAAAAGCAAACTCTTTGATTTTTCAAACTTACAAAATCATCTTTTGTAAATATCACATGGTCAAATTGTTTCAAATTGACAAAACAAATATTCTTAGATATAATACTTTTACAAATATCCTTCGGGACGACTCACCTTTTTAGGTGAGGTTACTTTATTAGTTCCATAAATTTTTTCTTCATATTTTCAAAATCATTCTTATTTATAACTCCAATTTTATTTAATAGTCTATTTGAACTATATAATTTCAATTGAGATAATAAAGCTATATTCTTGCTAATAGTTTTACCTTTTTTAAATTCAAAATAGTAATAAAATTGTTCTTCTTTTATTTGTGTTGATAAAGGTATTCCAAAAAACATATTTTTATTAAACTTTTTAAAAATTATAACAGGTCGAACAAAATTATCTCCCTTGCCATTTTGCTCAAATCCAATATTTTGTCCCATTTTTATATAAAAAATATCTCTATTTCGAAAGCCTACAAGAACTTTTTCCTTATGAGCTTCTTTTTTAACTTTATTCCATTTGTCAAAATCATTTTCTATCATAAAACACCCTCTTCTTTCAAACTTATAAATCCATCTTTTGAAAATATCACATGGTCAAGTAGTTCTATACCTAAGATTTTTCCTGATTGTTTTAGTATTTCTGTTACTTCCATATCTTCATTACTTGGCTTTAGTATATTGCTTGGGTGATTGTGTGATACTATTATACTTGCGCATCTTTTCTCTATTGCGTATGAAAAGACTTCTCTTGGATGAACTAAACTTTGATTTAGAGTTCCTATTGTTATTACTTTTTTATCTACTATATAGTTTGCTCCATCAAGATATATAGCTATAAAATACTCTTGTTGTTTGTTTTTGTATGGTTTTAGCTCTTCATATATATCATTTGGTGATGTTATTTTTGTACTTTGATTTTGAATTAAGTATCTTTTACTTAAGTTTATTGCACTTACTATTTGACAAGCTTTTGCTTTACCTAAACCATGTATTTGAAGTAGATTTTCTAAGCTTATATTTTCAAAGTCTGATTTAAATAGTTTGATTATCTCTTTTGATAAAGTAATGACATCTTTGCCTTTTACTCCACTTCCTAAAAGTATTGCCATAAGTTCATAATCTTTAAGAGAATCTGCACTTTTTTTTAGTAGTTTTTCCCTTGGTTTATCTATAGAGTTTAGTGATTTTATTCTGTTTTGCATAAACTTCTCCAAAATTTACTTGGAAAAGTTTATCTAAGTTTCTATTAAATAATAATTTTAATTATTATCTTTTTCTTTAGTAGTAAATATTAGTTTTGCTTCATCAAGTAATTTTTGAGCTTCATCTAGTTGTTTTATACCTGATTTATATACTTCAATTGAGTTTTGAAGTGTTATATCTTGGTTATTTAATTTTTCTAATAGCTCTTTTGCTTTTAATATCTTTTCTTCAAAAGCTAATGTTTCTTCTTTTTTTTCTTCGCTCATTTTATTCCTTTTAGTATATTTCTTACGTGGTCTTCAAATTTTTCAACTTCTACAAGAAATGAGTCATGTCCTGATTCACTTTGTATTTTTTTGTATGTTACTTGATCTTTTTTCCCTATTTTACACATAATATCGTATATTTCTTCCATCTCTTCTGGGAAAAATAACATATCATCTGAAAAAGAGATAAGGTGAAGATTGCATTTTACTTTTGAAAAAACATCTTCTAGTGTATCTTCATTTCTTGATACATCAAAAATATTCATTGTTTTACATATATACAAATAAGACAATGGATCAAATATTTTTGGAAAACTATATGAGTTATACTCTAAATATCTCTCAACTTCAAATCTTCCAAAAAGTTCATAAAGCCCATCTGTATGTGCATAGTTTCTACCAAATTTTTTATTAAAAAGTGTTGGGCTTAAGTATGCAATTAATCCTGCCATTCGTCCTATTGCAAGTCCTGGCAAACCACTTGCTAATAAATCATCTTTTTTATAGTGTCCATTGTTAAATGCAGGGTCATGTCTTACAGCTTCCATTGCTATTTTGTTTATTGCTATTGCCCAAGGTCTTGTGTATGCTGTTGTTGCTAAAGCTATAACAGTATCAGCAAATCTTGTATGCTCAATTGAATAACACAGTGCTTGCATTCCACCCATAGAACCACCAATTACTGCTTTTACATGATGGATTCCAAGTGAATCAAAAAGAATTCTTTGTGCTTTTACAATATCAGAGATTGTAAGTACAGGAAATTTAAATCTATAAGGTTCACTACTTGGATAGTCAGGACTCAAAGGATTTGTTGAGCCAAAACATGAACCTATATTATTTGTACAAATTACAAAATATTTCGTAGTATCTACTGCTTTTCCATCACCTATAAATTTGTCCCACCATCCAGGCTTTGCCTCATCTGCATATCTTCCTGCTGCATGATGACTTCCTGCTAGTGCATGACAAATAACTATTACATTTGATTTATCTTCGTTTAATTCTCCATATGTTTCATATATTATCTCAAAAGGTTCTAATATCCGACCACTCTCTAAATATAGAGGTGTTGTGAACCTTGCCGTTTTTGTCTCTATCTTCAAAATTCATCCCATAGTTTATTTATTTTTAAAAATATATTATTTAGTAATTTATTATAAGTGCAGTATTTTAACGAAAAGTATCATAAAATCTTTTAAGACTGTAACTCTTCAAAAGATATTTTCATCAACTCTTGCCATTTTGGACTAGGAGTCCAAACATCTAATAATGATAAGTCAATTTGGTCAAATGGCGTTTTTAAAAAGTATTTGTGAAATACATACATAAAAGATGTAACTCTGTAGTTTTTTGCACAATGAATCCATATTTTTTGATTAGAAAAGCCATTCATTATGTTTAGAAAAAGTTTTAAGTTATCTATTTCTGGATTTTGAAAATCCACTGGAATATGAATATAAGTAAGTCCTAACTTACTAACTATTTTATCTTCGTTTTCTAAAGCTAAAGATGAATCTATCAATGCAAGGTTAATAACAATTTTAAAATCGTTTTTTGCAATTTCTTCAAGTTCCTCTTTTGATGGTTGTCCAGAAGTTGAAATATTTTCATTTATTTTTATGTAGTTTAAAATAGAATCAATCATAGCTATTCCTTAATTATTACGAAGATAAAAAATTATAGCACATAAAGTAAGTAAAATCAATTTTTTTCTTTTGAGCGAATATAATATTTATTTCGTTATACTTTTAAAAAATTATAAGGAACAGATTTTGAATGCAAAAATAAAACAGCTAAAAGATATTTTAGAAGATGATGCACTTCTTGAACTTGATGAAACGATAAAAGAAGTTTCAAAAAATATAAAAACAGAAGATGATAAAGAAGAATTACAATATTTAAAAGATTTAAAAAAATACTTTGAAGAAGTGTTAGTAGCTATTTCAAAAGATGAATTAGAAGTAGAACAAGCAGAAGATATATTAGCGGTTCTAAATGAGATGCAATTAGAAGATGATATTTAATTTTTCATCTTCTTTTTAAATACTCATAATTAATCTTGACTAAATTAGTCATATATTCTAGCTTAAATTTTAAAATAACTATTTTATAGCTATTTTACCTTAATACTATTCTTTGTAAAATTGTACTAAAATAAACTATATTAAATTACTAAGGTTTAAAATGTTTGGATTTGAAGTTTACCAAGTTGTTAACTTTTTTGGATTTGTCATTGGATTAGCTTTTGGTGCGATTGCACAAAAAAAGCAATTTTGTTTTAGTGGTTCAATTAAGGACTACATCTTAACAAAATCAACAATGAGAGGTTCCTCTGTTATTGTTGCTATGATTGTAGCTATTATTTCTACATATGTTGTATCTACTTTATATGAGATAGATTTACAACAAACAGTATATTACAAAGATAATATAAACTACTTTTCTGTTATTTTAGGTGGTTTGATGTTTGGAGTAGGAATGATGTTATCTGATGGTTGTAGTAACAGACATTTGATTAAGTTTGCACAAGGTGATATTAACTCACTAGTAGTTTTAGTATTTTTAGCAATATTTGCTTATGCAACAGCAAAAGGTTTATTAGGTGAAGTTTTAAGTCCTATTACAAACAATGAAACTTTAATTCATCTATCTTCATATATTGGAAGTGTAGCTATGAATATATATTTTGTTGTAGGAGTATTAATCTTATTGCTTATTTTCTTAGTAAAAAGAATTAAAAGAATTTTCTCTTTATGGGATGGAGTTCTTATTGGATTATTGATTGCTGCTTCATGGTATGTTACTGCAGTAATTGGTGAAGAGAGTATGGAAAGAGTTATTGAGTTAAATGGAATTACTTTTGTTTATCCAACTGCAAAAACAATGGAGTTCTTTACATATTATCAAATATCATCATTGACATTCCCTATTTGTATAGTATTTGGGGTATTAGTTGGAGCATATTTGATGTCAAAAGTAAATAGAAAATATAGTTTTGGATGTACTGCATCAATGGGACAACACAAAATCAAATACAATATGATTGGTGGTGCACTTATGGGAACTGGTGGTATATTAGCTATTGGTTGTACTGTAGGAGAAGGACTTACAGGTATGTCAACACTTGCATTTGCTTCATTTCTTGCAATCGCATCAATTTTTGCATCAGCAACAGTTACAGCACTTATCTTAAACAAAAAAAGCAAACTTCCAATGTGTTTTATCTTTGAATGGAAAGATAACAATATAGACTATCAAATCTAATACTTTTATGAAGTTTACTTTTTATTAAAGTAAACTTCTGTACCCTTGTACTTATGAATTGGCTTGCACATATTTTTTTATCAGAAAACAATATCAATTTCCAAATTGGAAACTACCTTGCAGATCCACTTAAAGGTAAAGCATGGAATAATGCAGACATAAATATCATAAAAGGTATGAATGTTCATAAACTAATTGATACATATACAGATAGTCATATACAGTTTCATAACAGCAAAAATAGATTAGGACAAAAAGGTTTATTAAAATCAGTTGTCGTTGATTTAACTTATGATTATTTGCTTACTAAAAATTGGCATAAATACTGCAATATCTCCCTAGATAGCTTTTTAAATATTTTTTATAAAAATGCAAAAGCAAATATGTATACACTTCCAGATTATGCAAAAATAAAGCTTACAAAACTTATAGAGTTTGATTTATTAAACAAATACCAAAATTTAGATGATTTAAAACAATCTTTTCTAAGAGTTGATAAAAGACTCTCTTTTAGACTTTTAAAAAGAGATTGTGTAAGCAGATACTTTGAAGTTGTTAGTCAAAATATAAATGGCATTGAAGATGATTTTTTACTATTCTTTCCACAACTTTGCAATCATGTAAAAGAAAATACAAATAATTGTTTATTAACACACTGGAAGAGTTGATATCTAATCAATTATGCTGTATACTTCAAAAAAATTATAAGGATTTTTAAAATATGGATATGACAAAAGTAGCAAATGTAATTTTATATATGTTACATAAGCAAGTAAATCATTTAAATGATAAAAAACTCTCAATTATGCTTTTTTTAATGGATTATAATCATCAAAAATATTGTGGTGAAAAAATATTTGGTGATGAGTATATCAAAGAAAAAAGACATCCAGAACCAAAAATTATCTCTGAGCTTTTTGATATTATTGCAAATAGTGAAGATTTAGAAGAGGATGATGCAAGATTATATCTTATTCAAGAACTACTTGAATATATAGATATTGAAGTTGTTGAGAAGAAAAACTTTATTGAGTTAAAATTTTTAAAAATGCAAGAAGAGTTTGATGATACTATTTTTTCAAAAGATGAGATGAAAACTATCCATAAAATTGTATCTACTTATATTGATACAACTGCAAGAAATATTGCAAATGATACTTTTAAACTTGAAGAAGTAAGAAATACAGCTTTAAATGAAAAAATAATATAACTCAAAAGAGTTATATTATTTATCTTCTTTTATATCACAAATACCTTCACAAAATTTGTCTTTATAGATTAAAATACCCATCAAAATAAATACTACATTTTTAACTATATACTGCCCTACTAAAGTAAAAGCATATGGCGCTTTTGTAAATGAAACATCAGGCAATAAAAACAACGGTGTAAAAGTCAATGTCATATGTGTAAAAAATAGAATCAGTGCAACTCTTAAATATATTCCAAAAACAAGACCAATTCCTACAAAAACTTCCCAAATAGCAAGTAATTTTATAGATAAACTAGCTGGAATAATATGTGCAAAAAGAATATCAATTGTTTGTGTTGCAAGTGTTTCTGCTGGACTTAATTGTGGAAAAAACTTTAATATACCATACCATATAAATATTATTCCTAATGCTATTCTACTTAATAATAAGATTTTTTTCATATATACTCCTTAAATTTGGCTCGAATTATACTCAGTTATTTCTTAATTTTAATAATTAGTATCAATTATAATCTTTTATATTTTAGAATTAATTCTAAAAATTTCTTTTTTCTTTAATCATATTAGATAAAATCACTAAAAAAGCTGGAGCAAAAATAAATATGAATATATTATTTTCACAAGATAGTGAAGCAAAACAGGCATTAGAATTAGTAAAACAACTTCAAAAAAGATTTGTTTCTAAACTAAATAACTTAGCAAATATAGACTTTCAAGAGGTATTTTGGCAAAGAGATGAAGGCATTCATGGTGGTGGGTCAAGATATGAAGCAAGGGATTATGATTTTTTTAACACTGCAAGTGTAAATGTATCTCAAGTTCATTATCCAAAACTAAATAAAAGATTACAAAGTGCTACTGCTCTTTCAACTATTATTCACCCAAACAATCCTAATTTACCATCATTGCATATGCATATTTCATATACTCAAATAAAAGATGATAAGAACTATTATAGAATAATGGCTGATTTAAATCCAAGCATTTTTAATATGCAAGATAAACAAATATTTGAAGATGCATTAAAAGAAGTATCAAAAGAAAAATATGAAGAAGCCAAAGAACAAGGAGATAAATACTTTTTTATTCCAGCACTAAATAAACATAGAGGTGTGAGCCACTTTTATTTAGAAAACTATTACACTTCAAATAGTAGCGAAGATTATAACTTTGCAAAAGCTTTTGGACAAAAAGTAATAGATACATATATTGATATTTTGGCAAATAAAAATAAGATTAAAACATCATTAACAAAACAACAAAAACAAGAACAGTTACAATACCATACTTTATATCTATTTCAAGTATTGACTTTAGATAGAGGAACAACAGCTGGGCTTTTAGTTCATAATCAAAATGATAAAGGAATTATGGGTTCATTACCTAAATATATAGATAAAAAACTTCTTTTATCATGGAAAGAAAAAGTAGTTAAACCTCAAAATCAATTAGTTCAATGTTTAGTAGATAATATTGGTGAAGATGGATTAATAGATGAAAAAACAAAAATTAAGCTTGCAAATTGTGTAAGAGAGCATTATATAAAAAATAAAGATGCAATAAATTTACAAGCTAAAGGTGATAAAACAGTTCATACTGTTCAAAATCATAAATAAAAAAGAGAGTTCTCTTTTTTATTTTGTCCATTTTTGAGTTGGTGCTTTATACTCTTTAATAGCTTTAAGTAATTCATCTTTATCATCAGTTTTAATAAGCATATCAAAATACTCTTGCTTTAAAAAACCTTCTTTTACCATATTTTTCATCATATCAAATATACTATCATAATATCCATTTGTATTATAAAAAACACAAGGTTTTGAGTGAAAACCAAGTTGAGCCCAAGTCCATACTTCAAATATCTCTTCTAATGTTCCAGCCCCACCTGCAAAAGCTACAAAAGCATCTGCATTTTGAGCCATATCTGCTTTTCTTTCATGCATATTTTTAACTACTTTTAATTTTGTAATACCTGTATGAGCAAGTTCTTTTTCTTGTAGTTTTTCAGGAATAACACCATAAACTTTCCCACCATTTTCCATAACACTATCGGCAATTGCACCCATAAGCCCTACTTTTCCACCACCATAAACTAATTCAATATTATTTTTAGCAAAAAACTCACCTAATGATTTTATTTCATTTATATATTTTTCATCATTTCCATTGCTTGAAGCACAAAAAACTGCGATTTTCATTATAGTAAATCCTTATAAAATTGTATTTTCTAAGATTATATTCAAAAAATCTTAATTTACAATTTTAAATCTTCTAAAATAGAGCCAAAATCATAATCGTTTTCTTTAAATATTTTTATTGCTTTTTTTATACCTAAAGGTTCATTTTTATTTCCATGAATAAGAATAACACTTCCATCATGAATATTTTGATTTTTAGCTAGCCAAGCATTTGTTCCAACAGGGAGTAACCCTAAAGTATTAATAAATTTTTCACTCTTTTTATCAGATACAAGTCCTGGAAATCTAAATAAAATAGATGGTAATACATCATTTTCTAAAAGTATCTTCTCTACTTTTAATATCTCTTTTTTTAGGTTAGTTCCTTTTTTTAATATAAAGTTTTTATCAAATCTAAGATGTGGATTGTAATAATGAGTAAAAGTGTGATTTCCCCAAGTAATATCTAATTTTTTACTTTTTTGAAAAGAAATAAGTTCATAAAACTCTTTTTTATGTTTTTGTATCCATCTTCCAGATACAAAAAAAGTGATTTTTAAAGGTTTGTTTTTATAATATCTTTTAATAAAGTATTTAATAAATCTATCTTCATAACCTTTTTTTGAAGAAGGACACAAATCAGCAGTTAAATATACATCTTTTGTATGTAATGAAGTGATACCAAAATTTTGTAATTTACTTGATGCCATAGAATACTTTTTTAATAGTTTTTTATATCTTGTTTTTTTATTATTTAATAAAATAATAGCTTTTAAATCAGAAAGTTTGAAAAGTTTTGTTTTTAGGCTATTTTCATCAACTACCAAAAAATACTTTTTTTTATCATGATAAAATGAACGCAAAAAAGAGTAATAACTATTTTGGTAAAAAAATGAACCAGAAACAACTTGATAGTCTTTTATCTGGCTTGAAAATAAAGATGAGACAATAAATAATATTATAATTATAGATTTTTTCATCTATTTTTGTTGTGCAATTTTATTGTTTGTTTCTTGAATAGTATCATACTTATCTTTCATCATAACAAACAAATATCCCATTGCTACAATTATCATCAAAATAACTAAAATATTTTTCATTTCAACTCCAATTATAAATTTAAATTCTAATACTCAATATAAAAAAAGATTGTAGTTCCTATTTGTTTTTCATAATTTTCACTCTTTTTATCTTGAAGCTTTGCAAGTATTTCTCTAGCTTTAATAAATGAATTTGCTGTAGCAATTAACTCTTTTTTATCATTTTCTAAAATCCATTTTTTATCATTGTCTTTATTGAATTTTTTTGCTCTTTCTTTATCTATAAATGTAACTTTAAAAATATTAATTTCTCTTTTTACATCAATAGTAGCTTTCTTTTTTTCATCTTCAAATCTTAATATTCTATTTCCATTTGATGATATTTTCATTGTTTTAGCTGTTTGAATATCTTTTGTATTTTCAAGTATTACATACTCTTTTCCATTGATGATTATTTCATCATTATCTAGTAATTTAATATCTTTTATGATAGTTTTTTTACCCTTAGGCATATATTTCCTTCTAATTTTTTGCCATTATAGCTGATAAATTTATTTTAAACCTTTAAAAAATTATCTCATTTTTTTGGAGGTGGTAATAAACGATTAAAATCATATGGGATAATTGATCTTTCTATCTCTTCAGTAAAGTCATAAAGTTTAATAACTGTACCAAACAAGACAAACCATGCAAATATTTTATTTATAATCTGTAGATCAAAAACCAATCCAATAAGTACTCCAAGAATACCTGCAAATATCAAATAAGTATCAATTTTTTTTATTTTTATTAATTTATAATAAGATTTAAATTTTTTAATATATTCATTTTTTCTTTTAAACATAATAATTCCTATTTTTTATCTATATACTAAATCTTACTATTTAAAAAATTAGATTAATCTTTTATAAAAAATCTAACGCAAAATAAATTATTTAGTTGTAGACTATTTATTATTAATTACATCTGTTGAAAAATATTTTATTTGAAATAAAATAATAAACCAGCCTAAAGTATAAGCCAAAATATCATTTATATCAAAAGTTGAACCAAAAATAATTTTAAGTATTTTAACATGTTCTAATTTTAAATAAGAAAGAATATGTAAATATTGCAAAAACTCAATGGTATATGCAACAAATAATACAAAAACAGAAAGCAAAAAAGAAGATATCTTTAAAAATATTTTTGATGTAAAATATAACCATATTACAGCTAAAGTATCTCCTAAAAAAGGTCTTACAAAATTATCATGCACAAATAAAGCTATAAAAACTAATATAATAAATAAAATAACACTAATACCTAATGATTTATAATCTTTTATCATTAATTAACTACCTCACATAAGTTCCAACGTTTTCTTTCATTGTGATTTCCATCATAAACTATAAAACGTGTAGAATTATACATTCTAACATAAGCATGACTAAGAGGTATCTTTTCTAAACTTTGAGCAGGTGTTATACGTATCTCATGAAGAAAATCACCTGTTCTAATATCTTGACAAAACATACTATTTTTTCCTTTATTTTTACTCCATATATATTTTGAATCATCTGAAAAGAAAACTTTTCCACCACTTATTTTAAGTTTTGTTTCATTCCAAATAAAAGGATTATATTTTGCTTTATTTTTGAAATTATCAATTAATATTTTAAAAATATTTCTTTTATCTTCTAATTTATCAAAACTATAACTCGTACACAATGTATAATCAGGCTCATCTTTAAGCAAATCATCTAAAGTATTTCCTTGTGCTAAGCACCAAATTTTATTATAACTATAAGCACACTGTTTTAAGTAAATATAATTATGGTGAGCAAATCCTATACCTAATATATCTATTATTTTAGGTTCATCTAACTGTTTATAAATACTCATCACAGCACAACTATCTTTTTCAACTTCAAGTATTGATATTGCACGGCCTAGTTTACTTGCAGGAGTACTAACTCTAATTAATAAATATTTTTCATCTATTGCATTAATATTTAAATATGTAGGAACTCTCAAAAATTCATCATCTGTTAAATATTTTAAATTATTTGCATTTATTATTTTAAAAAAAACTGGTTTATTATTATTTTGTTTTAAAGACAAATATGTCAAACCAGTATTAGTAAGTACAGCTACACCATCTCTAAACTTACACCAACACAATGATTTAAAAGCTTCATAATCAACTTTAAAACTATTTATTACATTATTTGTTTCTAAAGAAAATATATCAAATCTTGATTGTTTTTTTATATGATTCCAAACTTTAATGATAACTATATTTTCGTCTAAAAAAGAAATATCTGATATATAATCATCTTCTAAAAGTTCAAATTTATTTACTATTTTTGTTTTTTTTATAGGTATTTGTATTTTTGTATTTTGCATTAATAAATCCATAATTTTATATATATTAAAAAAATATTACTAAGACATCATAATAAAATTATCATAAGACTTTGATATTAGTGGATGTTAAAGATATAAAATTTGTCTTTTAGTTAAGTTTCTTTGCTTTTATTGAATATAATAATGGAACTTGTTGTCCTTTATGTATCATTTGATACCCCTTATTAGGTACAAATTCTAAATTTTCAAAACAATTATAAGGACTATAAGCATATTCATAAAAAGACTCAATACTTAAACCTGCTTCAATTAAAGCACTTATTACTTCACTAGGATAATGGGACCAAGTTGCTATAGTTGATGTGGAACCATCACAATTTTCTGTATAAGTACCTTCATCTTCAATATCAGGTTTATTATTAGGAAAATATGAATATCCTGATAATAAATCATAAAAAGTATGAAACTCAACCATATGAAACTCTGCTCCTACTTTTAAAGAACTAGCAATTGTTCTTGCCCAATCATTTAAGTTTTCTAACCATGATAAAACTCCATATGAAGTAAATACAATATCAAATTGTTGTTTATTATTTTTATCAAAAACGCAAACATCACTTTCAATAAAAGTTGCTTCTAATCCCAAAGTTTCTTTTAATAAATTTGCTTCTTTTATAGATTCAGAAGATAAATCTACTCCGGTAACTTTTGCTCCTAATCTAGCCCATGATAATGTATCTTGACCAAAATGACACTGTAAATGTAATAAAGACTTTCCTTTTACATCTCCAACTTGTTCTAATTCAATTTTATTTAACGAACATTTACCTTTTTTAAATGCTTCAACATCATAAAATTTAGATTTCATATGTATTTTTGTTCTATTATTCCATGCTTGTTTATTTATATTTAAATAATTCATAACCTTAATATATTCCTTAATTTTATTTTTATTTTTAATTGTTTTTTGAAAAGTATTTAATAAAAATTTCTTTTGTTTTTATATTTAAAATTTTAAAACCAATATCAAATTTTTGATCTATTTTTTTAGGGCATGTACGCAAAAAATCACCTCTACTATGAAAAGAAGCTTTTCCACTATAGGATAGTAAACCTACTATTTTACCCTCAAGTTCAAAAGCAATATCATTTTTAATTTTATTTAATCTTTTATATTCATTAAAACTAACATTTTTCAAGCATATAGTGCTTATATTGTTGATTTTTTTGTTTGTTAAACTTTTAAAATATTTTTTATTTATATATTCACTTTGCAAATATGTATTTTTATTTTCAAAAACTGATATTAAATCAGCAAATTTTTCTTTTGTAGATATTTTTAATATTTTTGTTTTTTTATCATATTTTAAATCAACAGTTTTATTACTTCTAACTTTAATATCACTAAAACAGAATTCATTACTATTTTCATGTGCTACTGTACTCCACCAATTTAAAATCTTATATAATAAAACTTCATTTTTATTTAAATAATACAAATCAGATTCATACAATTGACTATAAGAAAACAAGGAAGTATTAAAAAATAAAAGTAAAATACAAATTAACTTATTCATTTTTATTTTTTACTAAACGAACAAACATAGTAAAACCTTTACTATGGGCATCTATTGTTTTATTTATAAAATCAATATAATAAATAAGTCTTGGCAATTCTTTTACAGGTGTTGAAGTCCAATAAGGTGCAAAATTAGCCATATGCTTTAAATCAGGAAACAATGTAGTATTAATAGCACTACTTTTACAATTACTAACAAAAATAGTTCTTAACTCTTTTAAAGTAGGAATTCTCCAACCATTTTTTAATTTTTTTTCAAGGGCTTTTGCTTCAAGAAAACTTATAGTATTAGGAGCGTGAACACATCCTATACTCTTTTTCCATTTACTACCAATACTACAACGCATCCAAATTAATTTTGTTTTCTTGTCAAATATCTTATTTTCCATAATAGTAAAACGAGATTTATCTACTTTTTTACAATCAGCAAAAATAGAAGTATTAAAAAGTAAGAAAAAAAATAAGAAAAATTTCATTTAATTAAATCCTAAATTATTAATTTACATAAGAATTAAATTATAGCATTTAAAACTTATAATAACTAATTTATAATTTCTAGTTTAAAAAATATTTAAAGTTAATTGAGTTATAATTTAACTATAATAAATAAGGAGTTTTTATGCCTTCAATTAATAAAATAGTAGATAGTTTTAATATTGGATTTTTTAGTACTAAAATTAGCACTGTAGAACCTATTAATCTTAGCGTTTCTAAACCTGAAGAATTAAAAGACTTTAATGGTACTCTTACTGAAATAAGTAAAACACCTACTGAACCTAAATTTAATGATATCGAACTTGATGGAGTTAAATATGACAAAAATAACAATGAAGTTCCTACAAAAATTATTATAAAAAATGTTATGGGTCATACTCCATTTTTTGATAAATATGGGCATTGGGACTTTGAAGCAGAAGCAAATTTTTATAAAGAAAATGAAAAAGAATATAGCAAAAAAGTTATCAATGATTGGATAAAAGACAATGGATATGCTGATTTAGAAAATAAAGCTACACTAATGAAAGCATTATTGGCAAAAGCAAATCTTTAATCAACTCTTTACAACTTCAAAACCTTAAATGATTATATTTATAGGTTTTGAAATAAACTTAATTTCTCTAATTTTTTAATAAGTTAATATTATTACATTAATCTATTTTCTCATTACCACCTAAAGAAGTATATAAATTTACTCTATTTATTAACTCATTTAGTTTTGTGCATTAAGCTGTTTAGTAGTATTTGCTCTTACACTCAATGCATCAGATACATCTTTAAATGCAGACTGTATAGTTTTTTCATATTGAGCAAGAGCTTGTAAATATGCAGCTTTTATATTATCTACATCTTGTTGTGATACTACATTGAATTTTAAAGATTTTTCATATTTTTGGCGCTTTAATTTAAGTGTTATTAAATTTGCTTCTGAACTTTTTAATGTTGCTAAAGCTTCATCATAAACAGCTTGATAAGAGTCTGGATCAAACATCACCTTTATTTACATAATGTCTCTCTTTGAAAAGTTGTTTTTTATAATACCATCAATTTGTGGTCTAACTTCAGATTTGTAAATAGCTTTGGATTTAATTGATACGAATACTGATGAAGGTAAAAAATTAAGATTGGCTTTTTTATTTTCTGAAGCAATGTTTACTGCTATGACTTTAAACTATGTCAAGTTATCACAAAAAGAACAAAAAGAGATTTTTGAAGATTTAAAAACTTTTCTATTATAAAAATAGTCTTCACATTAAAAAATTTCTGTTTCTTTAAAAAAAGTAACAGAAAAAATATTTAAAAATTATCGTGATTTTTTTCTAGAGGCTTTTGCCATTTTTGCTTTTTTCTTTGCTTTTGCTTTATTTAAGCTTGCTGCTTTTCTAGCATTTACTATTTGTTTATCTGTAGTAGTATCTTTTGTAAACTCTTTTGGTGTAGCATTTTGTCTTGCTGCAACAAGGTTCATTTTAGTAGTTTTTACACTATTATTGTTTTGACTTTTGCCCATTTTTAATCCTAAAATTTTATTAGATTATTATTTAAAATCAAGCTATTCTTAATCTTAAAACTTTGAAATAATAGTTATATATATATTAATAAATGCTTATATGAAAAAAGAAACAAATAACTGCATAAACTAATAATCATATTGATTCATAAAATAAAACTTAATATATTAGAATAAGCACATTTAGCTGTGATTATTATATTCTAAAACACTTTTTAAGATAAAATAATGACATGCCATTCTATATTCATTTGATGTGTATATAACTCTTATATTTAGACTACAGTTATCACATCTAAAATCTAAGAAATCTTCCCATTTTATTTTATCAATAGGACGAACTAAATCGAACTTTTTAATTACAATATCTTCTAAGCAACTATTTGTTTTAAATAAACTTCTTGCAAATTCATTTTCATAAAATGTTCTTTTAGTTAAACAATCTGGACATGTATAGGTTGTCTTAACTTCATCTTTTCCTGCACCAAAGATATTTGAACTAAACCTTTTTTGAGGATCTAAAACTAAAGCTTTCATAAAATCACCTATTATTTATTTGTTTTCTATTTTGTATTTTTAAACACTTATTTTAACTTTAAAAGAGAGTTCCACTTACCTGCGTTATGTACATTTTCAAAGCCATTTTTGATTAAAACCCTTTTAGCAAATGCACTTCTACTCCCACTAGCACAACAAACAATTATAGGTTTATTTTTATCTAATTCATTAATTTTATTTTTAAGTGATGCTAGTGGAATATTAATACTTCCTTGTTTATGAGCCAATGCAAACTCGCTTTCTGTTCTAACATCAATAATCTGCCCACCCTGCTCTAAAAGAGATGGTGCAAGCTTTAATACCTTATAATAAGTATATTTTTTATAAATTAAAAAAGCTATTATTATTATAATAGGATATATCATAATTTCATTCATAAATTTTCCTAATTAAATTTTTTGAAACTAGATTATATCCATTTGAGTTTAATTTCTACTCTATTTTTATCTATTCTTATATTATCAATTATCACCGTTTTGATTTTGCTGTGCTATATAGTCATATTTTAAGCAATTTTCACATTTTTTAATATCTTCATAATCTATTGTAGTTAATTCTAAGTCTTTAAACTCTTCTTTAATAATTTTGATTGCTTCTTCATCAGCTGAATAAATTATTGATTTTCCATCAATGTTACCAGATACTATTTTTTCTGTTTTTGCAAGAACTTTTTTTAAGTTATCTTCCCAATAATTAAGAAGCTTTTCGTTATCTTCTAATTCTTCAGAACGAATATCCCAGTAAAGACATAAGTCAGGTAAAAAACCACATGTTCTTTTATCGTAAAAGTCTATTGTTATTCCCTTAAGTTTCATTTTAAACTCCTTTTTATTATTAAAAAAATTTTCCTTTTATACTTAAATTATAAGATATTAAAACTAAAATAGAAGTTGTTTTTTAATATAATGTAAAAAAGCAAGGAGTCATAATGAATAATAATCAATTTTTAATGAGAGCAGATGAGCATATTGAATTGGCAAACAGTCAATTAAGTGAGACAACAACACAAGGGGAAGTAAGTGCTTCATTGATGTATGCAGCTGCAAGATTTAATGCATGGATGGCTTCAACATCATTTGAATCAGCAGAAGCAATGAAAGAAGAAAAAGAAAAAATTATAGAGTATTTTATAAAAGAGTATAAAATAGCGTTAGCTGAAAATATAGATAATCATATAGAAAACTATGACTTTAGCCAAAATGATGTATAAAAAAAGAAGCTATTATATAAGTGAATAAAACATAGTTTCATTCTAATTAAACTTCTAGTAAACCAAAGTATATTCATTTGAAAAAAAGAAAGTGAAGATTCATCCTTAGAAATGATTTTATTTTTTTACATTTGATATTATTTTTTAATATAACGATACTGCTGTGTTGTGTGCACATTTTGCACTTCAACTACAGCAACATTGTTATATTTCATACTTTTATACTGTTCGTCGATTGTGTTTAGCCATAATTTGGTCTGATACACACGAAGTATCATAGGTTTTAAATGAAAATGTAATCTTATCTCCGTCGTTCAATATTGTATTATCGATGCCTGTAGGAGAAGGTCTTTCATTTACTAAAAACTCCCAGTAAAAATATGGTGTAGAAGTAGATTTGAAAGTGTCATAGGTTTCGTTGATCATATTAACTAAATAACCTAGAGACTTACCATAATACTCAAGCGAATAAATAAACTCTTCTTTAAGGCTTTCTTCTGCCAACTCCAATGCTTGTTGTGCATTCATGCCATTCGTCCAATTGACTTTAACACTTGATCCCCCAGTAATTGAAATACTAACAGACATAATTAATTCTCCTTTAATTTATTGTTTGAACTTTACTAACTTTATCATACACATAATGGCACATTAAGTGTATTAAAATATATATAAAATTAAATATAACCACTATTATTATTCTGTCTAAATGCCTTAGTAGATAAAATTAATGATACCAAGTAAATCCAGCAGAAACATTATAGATAAAAATAACATTATCAAAATAACTAAACTTAATAAACTAACCCAAAAAACTTTCCAATTAGATTGGAAAGATAACTCTTCATTTGATAATATATCCTCTTTAGAAAACTGGTATTTTTCTATAATCAACCGCGTAGTAATAATTGTTGCAATAGGAATCGCCATATTTGGAAACTTTTCTGGTAGAAATGGTAAAACAACCAATAATACAAATATAACAACTCCACCCAATAACAATGTTTTACTCATTCCTTCATCATTATTTAATGCAGAGTAATTTTGTTTAATAAAATACAACGATGCTAATGGACCACCTAAAAAACCACCTAAAGCCCCTTGCATTGGTGAATAAACTTTATTTTTCAACATATGTAAACCTCTTATAATCTTAATTTTATTAATAATACATTATATATAAATAATATATAAAATTACTTAATTATAGTATATTTTAATGTTAATATATTAATTTAACTGGAATTAATAAAATAAAAAGTCCATATATTTCTAATTAAAAGAGTGGTATTCATTCTTGGATATAATTTAACTATATTAAAAAATAATGCATAACATATAAGCTAATATATAGAAAATGCAAACCTGTTAATGGCACATTATAGGCACTTTACTTTCGGGCCTTTTGTTCCAAAAACAATGGCAATTTATTTAGTTTTGCTTTTAAATTTAAATCATCATTTTTAAAAAATAGCCTAAACATTTCTCTTACATCCTTAGCCTCTTCCGTAAGATAAATTTTAACCCAATGAATCTTCTTTTTTCCCAGGCCGAAGAAAACTTTCTTTACTGTAGGCTCTACAATTCCGATAAGGTAAGCAAACTTTTGAGGCTTTCCAACTACTGATACAAATAAATCTACATTAGCAGACTTATTTTTTACTGAAATAGTTGCTTCACTTCCACCATTGCTTTTCCCAACTTCATCTTGCCAAGGAAAATTATCAAATTCAGTTAAAAATAAATCATAAGAAGCTTTGCCTTTTAAATCATATTGTTCAAATTCATATCCAGCATGTTGAATATCGTATGTAAATTGTGTTTTAGCCAAAGATATATCTCCTATAAGTAAAATGAGCAAAAAAAATAATATTCTCATCAAAGTATTAATTCTTACCATAAAATACACGAGAGAATACATACTTTTAATCATTAGATGCACCTAACACAAATAACCCTATCCATTCTAAAAAGGAGGAAGCAATGACCTTAGAATGTCCGGAATGCAGTTCAAAACAAACAACAACACATTCGGAGTCACCGTTATTAATATCTAAACAATAAGGTGCCTCATCATCAGCTTGAATTACAATTAGATTATTAGGTAGCTGACATTCTTCTCGAAAATAAAGTGTGTCTCCAAGCACTGAACCGCCACCAAGATCATCGAGTGAATTATCAATAATTCCAGAAATAAAATTGCCCGCTACATCCATTGTTCCAAATTTACTAAGGAAAGTACGATAACTAGGTGGGAACTTCAGGTCTAATCGTGTTTCACATTCATTAATTACAGTTAAACTAACAGGAGTAGATGTCCAAATTTCTTCATTTTTAGCGATTATATGTTCAATTTCATTCATAAAACAACTTCTTTATAATTTCAATATCAGGTAGATTATTTGCTACATCTTCATATGTTTCATAACAATTAAGAACCGAAATAATTTCAGGCAATGGCTCTGAGAATATCTCTTTAAAATCTGCTTCAGCCCTCAACAATAATTAAAAACGCAAAATTTTCTTTTGGTGGAATAAATTCTGCATTGGATTGGTAGATTATTTTCTCAATCTCACTAAAAACCTGAGCGAGCACCATGCTTTATCAAATACTTCTGCATTCGTATACTCTTTGCACTGCTCGTTGCCATAGCAATTTCTCCTGCTATTGTAGCGATATCAAGTGCTGAAAATCCGTGCTCATTTTTATGGTTAACTTCCGCATTTGCTTCGATTAACACTTTCATTATTTCTTCATTTTGTTCTGCACAAGAATGCAATAATGCTGTCATTTGCTGTTTATCTGGTTCATTTACATCATATCCACGACTCAAGAGAACTTTAACTTCCTCTATATCATTATTCAAAACAGCTTGAATCAGAGCATTCATTGCCATCGCATTACTCCATTAAAAATCTAACTATTAATTAGTAATACATTATATATAAATAATATATAAAAGTAAAATGGGTAGAAAGTACTAAATATTATGAAAATTGTTCAATTTTGCAATTATTATTACTCCATCTGTAATTCCAAAACCATAATCATATCCATATCCACCACCATCTATTTTTTCAGTATTGCTACCAACAAGTCTCATAGAACTTTTAACGTCTTTATATTTGTAATTATATCTTCCACTATTAATTGGCGTAATATTTATAATATCATAGCCGCTTTTTAAAAGATTATTACAAGTTTTATTAATTTTTAAAGAGAACCCTTCAATTTCAGTATCTGAATATTTGAAACCACTAGACGCCAAAGCTGTAAATCTAAAATATACTTGTATATGAAGCCATAAAGAGGTTCTAATTCAGTGATTTTAATCTTACCAAATAGCGATCAGGATATATGGAAATTTATACCCAAAGATACCACTATAGAAGACAATACTAATATTAACGTAGTGTAAGGTATATGCCCTTTTACCATTGTACTAATGCCTGCATAAAATGTGTTTGCTATCTTGCAGATCTAGTTGAATTTTAACGCCTTAATCACTGAAACTAAAAGCAAATTGACAACACTAAGTGTAACAAATTGTATTGATATGATTGTTAGCTTTGTTTCAAAGTAGACAATATAAAATCTACTCTTTCATTAACTGATCCAAATGGAACCTCAATAAGTTCATAATTTGCGAATTCATACGCTGATACCATTTCTTTATAAGTCTCTACAAAAATAGAAAAATCTTGTTTACGCTCACTATCATTAGTAAATATCTCTTCCCAAGGTGGAAAAATGAAGACTCTAGAATGATATTTAAAATTAGATATTGCTGATATTAATTCATCTGATAATTTGATTTGTTCAAGATTTGAATAACCAAGAATATCGACGATACTTCGGTCGAAGAAAACCAATTCATTTTTACTTTGATGCTGTTGATAAGATGCAATTTCAAATTTAAACATTAAGTCACGAAAAGCTTCTTTATTAGCCCACGGCAACGCATCACCTTTTTGCTCAACTTGAGTTTGAATGACTTTGCGACCAGCCTCTTCAGAGCAAAAGAAATTTCGAACTTTTAGCTCATTGATAACTGTCGTTTTTCCAGAGCCTGGACCGCCAGTAAATACTATAAAATTATCTTGAAGCAAAACTTATCCTTGAAACATCTAATATTTCTTTGCAATGATTTGTTATATACTTTTTCAATTTAAGGTATCTTGTCTTCCAAGTGTCCAAGCTGAGTTATGTTGAGTAAATCCAATTTTTGGATAATACTCTGTTGCATCTGGTGCTGATAGCAATATGATTTTACATTTATCATTTAATTGTTCTTGAACTTTTGAAATAAGTTTTTTACCAATACCATTTTTTTGGTATTGTTCATCTACTGCCAACTCTGAGAGGTAGCAGCAATAATTAAAATCAGTTACCGCTCTTGCAACACCAATTATTTTATCATCTATTGTAGCTGTCACTATTATATCTGCATTTTCAATCATGCCCTTAATTGTTTCTAAATCATCTATAGGTCTTCTTTTACCTAATGTTGAGTTTTTTAAAACTTCTATAAATTTTGATGATGTGATATTTAGACTTAGTTTATATTCGATATTCAAGTAATACTCCTTTGTATATATAACACCTAAGGTGAGGAACGATGTGGTATCACTACTTAATAATTAGAACTTTAAGTATCTTTATTCGACAATTTGAAGCTTAAATTTTTTACCATTATACACTTGTTCTTCTCCTCCGATTTATTATGATTATTTTTTATTATTTAAATTACATTTTGATGCATCACCTTCAGCATCAATATATCCCCATGTTGTAAAACCTACACCAGATTTATATTTTATATTTCTAATAACATTAGCATTTAATTTTTTAGCTTTTTCTAATAATATGTAATCTACTTGTTCTTTAGTTGGATCTTTATGAAACAAAGTTAGTTTTTTAACACTCGCATCAATATGTTTAATTGTTTGACATTCTTTATCATTAAAATCTTTTTCTGTTAATATAATATTCGATTTATTAGTAATATTTTCTGGTACACTTATCCCTGATGAACTTCTATATGCACCACATCCACTAAAACTGAATCCTATTACAGCAATAACTGTTAAATTAAGTAATTGTTTTTTCATTTTTTCTCCAAATTTTAATTAAACTTTTTTAAAAAGTTTTCTTCTTAAAAATAAATTTTTAATTTTTCTATTCCACCTATTTTTAAAAATACAATTAATAGCTACGTTGCTTTTACAAGTGAGTATAACACCAAATTAAGCGGCAGTCCGCCACTCTTGCGGAATGTCCGTCTTCAATTTTTTTGTTATGTGTCAATTCCCAGCACCTTAAGATCAAGTTTGAGCCCATTTCGAGTTTGCGATGCTACATAAAATGCAGACTTTAATGCAGAAATAATTTCCTCTTCGCTAGGATCGATTTCTCGTGTTGCGAAATGGCCAAAAGTTAATTCAAATAATTTTTCCCTATCTGAATTAAGACCCTGAAAGTAGGAAATAAGAAAGTTTAGTTGATTGACTATAGATTCTTGTATTTGAGGCTCCACTACATTTTTTTTCGTCAAGAAGGTTGCCAGGGCTCTTTTGCAAATTGCTATTTTAATATCTTCTTGGCTCATAATTCTCCCTACACATAACTATTTATTAGTAATACATTATATATTAATTACCCATAAAATTACTTAATAATGTCATAATATTAAGTTAGACAAAATCCTATAAATAGGCATATTTTTATAAGATACAAAATAATATATAACAAGATTTACTAATATCAAATAAAGAACTCAATAGTTAAACAAAATGCTAGATATTATATTAAAAGTAATGGTTAAAAATCACTAGATATTATAAAATATAAAGTTTAAATATTTACTTTATTAAAATATCATGATATTTAAAAAGATGTTTAGAACTGACTATTTTTTTAAAGTTCAAGGCAAGAGCAAAATTTTTTGTGGGAGCTTACTTTAGTAAGTGAGTAAAAAAATTTCTGCGATAACGCAGAAATTTGGAAAAAGAGGCTATTATAAACCTCTTTTTTTAGATGTGGTAATTTGGTGCTTCATTAGTAATAGTTACATCATGCACATGAGACTCTTTTAGCCCTGCACTTGTAATCTCTACGAATTCTGCTTTTTCTTGGAATACTGGAATACTTTCACTTCCAGAATAACCCATAGAACTTCTTAATCCACCTACCATTTGGTGAACTATATCAGAAATTGCACCTCTATATGGTACCATTCCTTCAATTCCTTCTGGAACTAATTTATCAGTTGCTGTTCCTTCTTGGAAATATCTATCTGTACTTCCTTTTGTCATAGCTCCAATTGAACCCATACCTCTATATGTTTTAAATTTTCTACCTTGACTAAGAACAACATCACCTGGAGATTCTTCAGTACCAGCTAATACACTTCCCATCATACAAGAGCTAGCACCAACTGCTAATGCTTTTGCAACATCACCAGAGTATCTAATACCACCATCAGCAATTACAGGAACATTGTGTTTTTTACCTTCTGCTGCACATTCATCAATTGCAGAAATTTGAGGAACACCTACACCAGCAACGATTCTTGTTGTACAAATAGAACCTGGTCCAATACCTACTTTAACTCCATCTGCACCAGCTGCAATTAAATCAGCAGTTGCTTCAGCAGTTGCAACATTACCAGCGATAATATCTATATCAAGTTCAGCTTTAATAGCTTTAACTGTATCTATAATTCCTTTAGAATGTCCATGAGCTGAATCTAAAACTAAAACATCAACACCAACTTCAGCTAATGCTTTTGCTCTATCAAGTTGACCAACACCAATGGCTGCACCAACTCTTAATCTTCCAAATTCATCTTTATTTGCATTTGGGTATTCTCTTTTTTTATTAATATCTTTGATTGTAATTAGACCAATTAATTTGTTATTATCATTTACAATTGGTAATTTTTCAATCTTATTTTGATGCATAACATCTGCTGCTTCATCTAAAGTTGTACCCTCTTTTGCAGTGATTAAAGGCATATTTGTCATTTTTTCTTTTGCTAATAATGAGAAATCTTTAGTAAATCTCATATCTCTATTTGTTAAAATTCCTAATAATGTATTATTTTCATCAACTACAGGAACTCCTGAGATTTTATAAGATGCCATAATATCTTCTGCATCTTGAAGTGATTGATCAGGCCCTATTGTAACAGGGTCAATAATCATCCCAGATTCACTTTTTTTAACTTTTTTACATTGTAATGCTTGAGATTCAATATCCATATTTTTATGTATAATTCCGATACCACCAAGTCTAGCCATAGCAATAGCAGCTTGATATTCTGTAACAGTATCCATTGCAGCACTAACAAACGGGATATTTAAAGTAATATTTTTTGTTAGTTTTGTTTCTAAAGATACTTCTTTTGGTAATACTTCAGATTTTTGTGGTACTAGTAGTACATCTTCAAACGTTAATGCTCTTTTTTTGATTCTCATTTAATATCCCCTTATAATATTTATTTTGTATAATTTACAGTTTTTTCTAATGATAAAGCTCCATCAAACACAGTTTGTTCATCATAAGCTTTACCTATCAATTGAACACCAACTGGCATTCCACTATTATCTTTTGCTACAGGAAGAGAAAGTGCAGGTAATCCTGCTAAATTTACAGATATTGTATATATATCACTTAAATACATCTCTAAAGAAGTTTTAAAGCTTCCAAATTCAGGTGCAGTTGTTGGAGATACTGGAGAAAGTATTAAATCTGCTTCATTAAAAATTTGTTCATATTCATCTTTAATCAAATGTCTCACTTTTTGAGCCTTGATATAATAAGCATCATAATATCCAGAACTAAGTACAAAAGAACCTAACATAATTCTTTTTTGTACTTCATGTCCAAAACCTTGAGATTTAGTTTGAGTGTACATATCTTTTAAGCCTGCATCACCTTTTCTATTTCCATATCTAACGCCATCAAATCTACTTAAATTTGCACTTGCTTCGGCTGTTGCCACAATATAGTATGAAGAAAGTATTTTTGATGTATCTACCATATTTTTATAAACGATCGTATGTCCAGCTTCTTTTAAAGCTTCAACTGCTTTGTTGAATCCTTCTCTAACTTCTTGGCTTGCTTTTTCTATAAAATTTTCAATAACTGCAATTGTTAATTTTCTATCACTGTTTAAATTATCACTTACTTTTGTATATTCTACATTTGCAGATGTAGAATCCATTTCATCATGTCCAGAAATAATATCATATAAGATTGCAGCATCTTCTACATTTTGTGTGATTGGTCCACATTGATCAAGTGAAGATGAATATGCAGTAATTCCATATCTTGATACTCTTCCATAAGTAGGTTTCATACCAACACATCCACAATATGCAGCAGGTTGTCTAATACTTCCACCTGTATCAGTTCCAAGTGCAGCAATAGCAATACCACCAGCAACAGCTGCAGCACTACCTCCACTACTTCCTCCTGGAACTTTTGTATTATCTACTGGATTTAAAGTTTTACCATAACATGAAGACTCTGTTGAACTTCCCATTGCAAATTCATCCATATTAGTTCTTCCAAAAGCGCTTAATCCTGCTTTTTCTAAATTATTGATTACTGTTGCATTATATGGTGAAATATAATCTTTTAATATATTAC
Source organism: Arcobacter sp. CECT 8985 (assembly GCF_004116495.1). Classification (GTDB taxonomy): domain Bacteria; phylum Campylobacterota; class Campylobacteria; order Campylobacterales; family Arcobacteraceae; genus Malaciobacter. The sequence continues at coordinate 86,024 of NZ_PDKC01000001.1, forward strand.
TAGAGCAAGTAATTTCCCAATTTTTTACATTTATATTATCTTTTATAGCAATAGGTATTCCCTCACCAGAAACAGAGATATCACTACTTGTTAGTTGCTCTACATAAGCACCTATATTACTCTCGTTTATTTTTGTTTTTAATTCTTCTCTTAAGTTTTTTACTTCCTCACTACTTAGTTGTAGTGCTTCTTTTAGAGTTATCAATCATTGCTCCTAAAAATTGTTTACAAATATAGTATTACGCGACATTATATAAAAAATATGATTAAATTCTAGTAAAGTAAAAAAAGAGTTATGAAATTTAATTTTGAGTATAAAAAAAGGGGACAAGAGCAATGCTCTCATCCCCTTTTGTGATGTTAAATTAATTATTTAACAAAAGAGATAAATGCCATTTGCGTTGCATCACCTCTTCTAATTCTTGTTTTAACAATTGAAGTATATCCACCATTTCTACCTTCGTAGTTTGGTGCAATTTCATTGATAAGTTTTTTTGTAGCTTCTTTATCTTGTAAAGCTGCAAATACTTGTCTGTGAGTATTTAAATCAGCATTTCTAGATACTGTAACTAATCTTTCAATGAATCTTCTTAATTCTTTTGCTTTTGGAACTGTTGTTTCAATTTTTTCTCTTTCGATTAAAGCGATTGCCATATTTTTTAACAATGCTTTTCTATGAGAAGAAGTTCTATTTAGCTTTCTATATCCGTGCTTATGTCTCATATATTAACCTTTACTACTATGCTTTTAATTGTTCAAGCTTTCTTCTTAAAGCCGACGCAATATTTTCTGGAAGCGCATTATCAATTGGGAAACCAAGGCTTTCTAATTTATCAGAAATTTCATCAAAAGATTTCTTACCTAAGTTTTTAATATTTTTAACTTCCACTTCACTCATAAGTACTAATTCACCTAAGAATTTAAGTCCAGCTCTATCTAGAGAGTTGAAACTTCTTGCACTTAAATTTAAATCATCAATTTTTACGATCAAGTCTTTTAACTCAACTGGTTCTTCACCAGAATCATTAACAGTTACTTCAGATAAATCGAATACTTTATTGAAAACTGACATTTGAGAATACATTACAGATACTGCTTCTTTAAAAGCAGAAATTGGTGAAATTTGACCATTTGTCTGTACTGTAAATACAGCTTTTTCAAAGTTAGGATTGTCTTCAACTAACATTTTTTCAATATCATAAACAACTTTTTTTACTGGCGTGAAAAATGCATCGATTGGAATATAATCAGGTCCAACAATTTCTCTAATGTCTTCAGAAGGCATATAACCTATACCTTTTTGAATAACAATTGAGAATGTTAAGTTACAATCACTATTGATTGTAGCTAAATGTTCATCTGGGCTTACTATTTCTACATCTGCATTTGCTAAGTCAGAACCTTTGATTTCTTTTGGTCCATCAAAAGAATACTCAACTATAACTTGCTCATCATCACCATTTATTTTAAACTTAATATTTTTAAGATTAATAATAAAAATAGCTATATCTTCAAGCATACCTCTTAAAGAATCAAATTCATGATTTGCGCCTTCAATTTTCACTGCAATTGGAGCGTATCCAATTGAGCTACTTAAAAGAAGTCTTCTTAAAGGGTGAGCTAAAGTTATTGCAAAACCACTCTCAAATGGATATGCTGATATTTTAGCTTCAGTTTCACTGATAGCTTCTATTTCAACTTCTGTCGGTAAAAACGGTGTGTCTGCAAACTTTTTCATATGCTACCTTATTTATTATTTAGAATATAACTCTACTATTAATCTTTCTTCAACAGGAATAACTACTTCTTCTCTTGTAGGGATTCTTGTAAAAATACCAAATACTTTATCTTTATCTACGTCAACCCACTCAACAATACCAGTTTGGTTTGTTAACTCTAATGATCTAACGATTTGAGTGTTTGTTTTAGATTTTTCTTTTATTTCAATTTTTTGTCCAGGTTTAACGATATAAGAAGGAATATCAACTTTCTTACCATCTACTAAAACATGTCCATGAGTTGTAAATTGTCTAGCATTTGCTCTAGTTGAAGCAAATCCCATTCTATATACAACATTGTCTAATCTTTGTTCAATTAAAGTAATTAGGTTTGCCCCTGTATTACCTTCTCTTCTTGCTGCTTCTTTAAAGTATTTTCTAAATTGTTTTTCAGATACACCATAAAGATATTTAGCTTTTTGTTTTTCTCTTAATTGTAAACCATACTCAGAGATTTTTGCTCTTCTTTGTCCGTGTTGTCCAGGAGCATATGGTCTTTTTTCTAAAGCACTCTTACCTGCTAATCTTCTCTCACCTTTAAGTCCAAGATCTGCATCAAGTCTTCTTTCGATTTTTTCTACTGGTCCTCTATATCTTGCCATTAGCTACTCCTTACACTCTTCTTCTCTTAGGAGGTCTACAACCATTGTGTGGTAGTGGTGTAACATCCTTTAACCATGTAACTCTGATACCTTCCATAGCACCAACTGATTTAACTGCAGTATCTCTACCTGAACCTGGACCTTGGATTTTAATACCAACATTTTTAATTCCATGTTCAATAGCTTTATTCATCGCATCTTCTACTGCTTGTTGCGCAGCAAATGGAGTAGATTTTTTACTACCTTTGAAACCTAAGTTACCAGCACTTGACCAAGCGATTGCATTACCTGCATTATCACTTACTGTTACCATTGTATTATTGAATGTTGCCGCAATATGAACAATTCCGTCAGCAATATTCTTTTTTACTATTTTTTTTCTAGTTACTTTTCTTTTTGCCATACGTTATCCTTATTTCGCTGCTGCAGCGCCAACAGTTCTCTTTTTACCTTTTCTTGTTCTAGCATTAGTTTTAGTCTTTTGCCCTCTACAAGGTAAACCTTTTCTATGTCTTAAACCTCTGTATGAACCTAAATCCATTAATGATTTAATATCCATTGCAACTTTTTTTCTAAGATCACCCTCAACCATATAGTTTTTTTGGATTTCTAGTCTAATTGCCGCAGCTTCGTCTTCTGTAAGCTCATGAGATCTTTTATTAAAATCAATTCCTACAGCTTCTAAGATTAATCTAGAGTTATATAAACCGATACCATAAATGTATGTTAATGCATACTCCATTCTCTTTTTATTTGGTAAATCAACACCTGCAATTCTAGCCATGTCTTTTTATCCTTGTCTTTGTTTGTGTTTTTTGTTATCGCAAATTACTCTCACGATCCCGTTTCTTTTGATAATTTTACATTTATCACACATTTTTTTAACTGAAGCTCTTACTTTCATAAGTCTTGTCCTCTTTTTGTGTTATTTCCACTTATCAACAGGGTAGAACTACGCTGAAAAAAGCAATGTTTTGCTTTTTAGAAGTTCGCCCCGATTTTTTATATCAGCATATTGTGATAAAAATCGGCGGAGCCAAGTCAAAACAGCCTGATACCTTTATGTATATAAGGATATTTGCTTTTTTCCGGTTCTGCCCAACTTTTTATAAAACACAAATATTTTATAAAAACTTCCTTATTGGTTGAAAAATGGAATTGGATTATATTTAATTTTTGCTTAAAGTATCTTGAATTGCTTATAGTTTCTTTAATTTTGTGTTATATTATATTTTTTTTGATAAAATCTTAAAAATAAAAGGAATTTAAATGTCATGTATTTATGAAAATAATTTAATAAAAATTGAAATTGAAAAAAGTGAAGTTCCATGGCTCAAAATTTTTACAGTAGAAAATTATAAAGAGTTTAGCCAATGTCCAAAAAAATTAAAAGAAGAGATTTGGGACAAATTAGACATCATTGAAAAAGAGATGATTAGATACTTTAATCCTGATAAGATAAATATTGCATCTTTTGGTAATTATGTACCTCATGTACATTTTCATATTATGGCAAGATTTAAACTTGATTCATACTTTCCAGAGTCAATGTGGGGTAAGAAACAAAGAGAATCAAGTCTTGTACTTCCTTCTTTTGAAGAGTTTTATGAAGTATTAAAAGAAAAACTAGTGAAATAACACTAGTTTTTTTAATCTTAATCTAACAAATTTAGATTATATATTGCCAATGCCATTATTTTTGAGTTTTTCAACAAATCATCTATTTTTATGCATTCATCAGCTTTGTGAGCTAAGTTAACTTGACCTGGGAAAAGTGGACCAAAGGCAACTGCATTATCTATTGCTCTTGCATATGTTCCTCCACCAAATGTTTTAGCTTCACTATTATCATTTGTAATCTGTTTATATACATTTACTAATGTTTTAATTATTTTACTATCTTTAGGTACATATAAAGGTGGCATAGATTTAATAATTTCAATATTCATATTATTATAAAGATTATTATTGATTTTATCAATAACTTCTGTATCATGTTTTGTGATAGGATATCTTAAATTTAATTTTAACTCAAAGCCATTTTCATCTAAATTAATCACTCCAACATTAAGTGTAAGTTCACCTGAATCTTCATCACTCATTTTGCAACCTAAATTTTCTCCATTTGTTTGCATACCTATTTTATTATTATAAAACTTTATAAACTCATCAATCTCTTTTGATTGAAAATCTAAATTGCTAAATAATTCTAATAATTGAGATATTGCATTTTTACCTTTTTGAGGTTCCATTGCATGAGCAGAAATACCATGGGATTTAAAATATAAATTGTTATTATCTAAGTTTAACTGTATTGAGTAATCATTTTTCTTTATGATACTAATACATTTATTATAAATATCATTTACATCATTTTTTATATAAATAAGTGATTCACAATAATTAGGTACAATATTAGATAATTCTCCACCTTTAATATACTTAATATTGATATTTGATGAACTAATTAAATCAAATTTTTGTCTAATTTTAAAAGTTAAAATTCCTTTTTCACCATAAATTACAGGAAAATTTGCATCTGGAGTAAATGCAATTTTAGGTGGTTTTTCTTTTTTAAGATAATATTTCATACATTCCCAACCACTCTCTTCATCTGTTCCAAATATTATTCTTATTTTCTTTTTTAATAAAACACCACTATCTTTTAGTGCTTTCATTGCATAAATTGCAGCAATTGTAGGTCCCTTATCATCAATTGCCCCTCTTCCATAAATACAATCATCTTTTATTGTTGCACTATAAGGAGGATAAGTCCATTTTTTATGGTCACCTTCAGGAACAACATCTAAATGTACAAGAATACCCACCATATCTTCTGCATCCCCTAAATCTGCATGTCCTGCATATCCATCAATATTTTTTGTTTTAAAACCTAAACTATCACAAAGTTTTAATGTATATTCTAATGCTTCATTAACTCCTTCACCAAAAGGCATATTTGCTTTTGCAAGTGTTTCTACACTTTTAATTTGAATAAGCTCTTGAGTTTTACAAACAATTTCATCTTTCATATTTTCTATTAGTTCATCAAATATCATATGGATTATCCTAGTTTAAGTTTAGTGGTTTATGTAAGTATTTATAGAAAGGCAAGGTATACTATTTTTAATAATATACCTTATTTTATGTAATTATATATTTATTTTGCTATTTTCATATTATTTGGTTTATGACTAAAATCCATTCCATACCATTTTTCATAAATTTTAGCTAATGACCCATCTTTTTTCATCTGTTTTATAGCTTTTGTAACAATCATTCTTAATTTTTTAGAACGCTCGTTATTTTTAACAAAAGGATATGCTTTTGCACCAATAGCAATATTTTCTTCAACCATTCTTGCTTTAATAAAACCAATTTTGATTTTATATGCTACTTCTGCAGCAGAGAAAATCATAACATCAACTTTTCCTCTTCTAAATGCTTCATTTAATAGTTCACTACTATCATAAGATACCATATGGATTTTAATATTTTGTTTTTTTGCTATTTGTTTAAATAGGTTTCCACCATTTGAACCAGCAGAGAAACCACAAGTCATTCCATCAATATCTTTAAGTTTTTTGATATCTGTTCTATTTGGATGAACAACTAATTTTTCTGGAATATATGCATATGGTTCTGAAAAATCATATTTTTTTAATCTTTTGCTATTTACAGTAATTGTATTACCAACTGTATCAGCTTTTTTAGAATCAAGATATCCAAATAAAGTATTAAATTCACCAGTAATAAATTTTACTTTTAATCCAGTTTTTTTAGAGATTTCATTCCAAATATCAACTTCATGTCCTGTATGTTTTCCTCTAATTATATATGAATTAGGAATTGATGTAGAACCTGATGCTACCACAATTTTTGTAGGCATTTCATCTGCATTTGCATTCATAAAAGAGAATAAAATCCCAACAACTAATAGTTTAAATAATTTTTTCATGCTTTTCCTTTGTTTATATACACTATATTTTAATATTATTATATTCAAAACAATGATAAAGAGGATTGTAATAATGTATGCTAACTAGAAGTGTTCAACTGAACATAACGGATCTATTAACAGAGATGCTAACTCTTTTCAATCTATTTTAAAGATTTTAATAATAAATAAAAGGGATATATAACTATTATAGTTAAATTCCTAAAATTTTATTTAATATTAACTTAAATATTAATTAATATTTATATTTTTATAATTAAATAATTTTTAACTAACTTTTTCTACTCTTTTTTCTATATATTTTAATATTCTTTCCACAATAATAACTAAAACTAAATATATAATAGTAACACAAAAATATGCTTCAAAAAAACGCAAACTAAGTGCTGCTTCCATTTTAGATATAGCCATAATATCTGCAAGACCAACGGTAAAACCTAATGCTGTACCTTTTATAATACCAATAAATCTATTTCCTATTGAAGGCAACGCGAAAATAAACGCTTGTGGTAAAATAACACGCTTCATAGTTTGATATTTTGTCATTCCCATAGAATAGCATGCTTCATTTTGTCCATTATCAATTGATTCTAATGAACCTCTTAAATCTTCTGCCATAAAAGAAGATGTATTTAATGTCAATGCAATAATTGTTGCTTGAAAAGCTGACATAGATTCTAAAAAAGGAAATATGCTAGGAAGACCAAAATACAATATAAACAGTTGTGCTACAAGTGGTGTAGCTCTAAAAAATGTAATAAATAATCCAGAAATCTGATATAAAAACTTTACTTTATAATATCTAATAAATGCAATAACAATAGATAAACATAAAGTTAAAAATAATGATATTATTGCAATAGATACTGTCAATTTTAATGCTGGTAAAACAATAGGAAATAATCCTAAGAACCATTGAAAGTCAAAATCCATCTATTTTACCTCCAATGTATTTTCAGTCATTTTATTAACAAAATTAGAAACTCTTTTATTTTTACACTCTACGAATATTTCATGAGCAGTTCCAACAACCGAAATAGTTCCATTTTCTAAAAATATAATTTTATCTGCCACATCTTTTGCGAATTTCATTTCATGAGTCACAATTAGCATTGTCTTTTGACTTTCCAATGCAAGATTTTTTATTACTTCTAATACATCGCCAACTAACTCTGGATCTAAAGATGATGTTGGCTCATCAAATAGTATTACATTACTATTAACAGCCATTGCTCTTGCAATCCCAACTCTTTGTTGCTGTCCTCCTGACATTTCACTTGGATAAGAATCTCTATTATCAAGTAGCCCTACTCTTTTAAGTAAATCAATAGCAACTCTTTCTGCTTTTTCTTTGGGAATCTTTTGAACCGTTATCATTGGTTCCATTATATTTTCAATTGCAGTCATATTTTTTAGTAAATTGTAATTTTGAAATATCATTGCTGTTTTTTGTCGTAATTTAAAAATATCTTTTTTTAAGACTTTTTCTGCATTTACTGTAATATCATCTATTGATATTACACCACTTGTTGGTTTTACAAGAAAATTAAGACAACGAAGTAATGTTGATTTTCCAGAACCAGAAGGTCCAATTAAAGCAACTACTTCACCTTTTTTTATATTAAGATTAATATCTTTTAATACTTGCTTATCTGCAAAGTTTATATTTAAATGTTTGACTTGAACCATTTTCACCTCATTTATTGATTTTAATTATTTTAATGATTAAAAGAAAAGATGAATTTTAATTAGTTTTAACTTAAATATAGTAATTTAAAATTTTAAAGAAATAAAAAGAAAGGTAAAAGTTTGAAATATTTATTATTTCAAACTTTTATTTATCAAGGTTAATTTGAGCAATTAATTCTTCAAGCACTTTTTGTGCATCTTCATGACTTGGTTGACATCCACCAGCGGCTTTATGCCCTCCTCCACCATATTTAAGCATTAATTCTCCAACATTTGTATTTGAAGTTTTGTTTATGATTGATTTTCCTGTACTGTAAACTACGTTTTGTTTATCTTTACCCCATACAACATGAATAGATATATTTGTTTTAGGATACATTGCATAAACTAAAAATCTATTTCCTGGGTAAATTATATCTTCGTTTCTATAATCTACAATTACTAAATTATCATGTACTGTTGTACATCTTTGTAATTGTTCTTTAAATTGTTCTTCATATTTAAAATATAGTTCTACTCTTTCTTTAACATCTGGCAATGCTAAAATATCTTCAATTGTATGATCTTTGCAATAATCAATCAAATCCATCATCAATTGATAGTTTGATACTCTAAACTCTCTAAATCTTCCAAGTCCTGTTCTACTATCCATTAGAAAGCTTAAAAGTTCCCACCCTTTTGGATTAAGAATATCTTCTTTTGTAAATGCTGCACTATCTGCTTTATTAGCTGCATCCATCATTGGTCTAAATTTAGCTGGAAATTTTTCATCACCACCATAATATTGATATACAACTTCTGCTGCGCTGGGTGCATTTGCATCAATTATATGATTATCTTTTTTTTCATTTCTTAAAGTTTCGCTAAAATGGTGATCAAATGCTAAATATACACCATCAACATATGGTAAGTTAGTTGTTATATCAGTAGATGTAATCTCTATTTTTCCATCTTGCATATCTTTTGGATGTACAAAAGTAATCTCATCAACAATATCTAAATATTTAAGTAATGTACCACAAACTAGTCCATCCATATCACTTCTAGTCACAAGTCTATACTTTTTTTTAGCCATAATATTCCTATTTAAAGTAGATTTTTTAAATTCTAGCATAAAAAATATAAATTTGAAATATTAAAATAATACATTATCTTCTTTTATTTTCCCACTTTTATTTACTTTTTTTACTTTATATTGTAAATAATCAGTATTAGTATCATGGAAATGAACTGTTTTAGTAAAATCTTCTTTTTCAGTTATTCTTTTTATAATTTTTTCCATAGATTCTATATTTATTTTATTTACTTCTTCATCAAGTTCTGCATATGTACTTAGTAAAGAATCAAAAGCAAAATGATAGTGATATGATAATTTTCCTTTATCATTTAAAAGTTTTTTTATAAATATCCACCTATCAAAAATTATAGACCATGCTTTTTTTTGCTCTATTGTTATACAAACTTTATTTATAATTTGTTTCCATCTATAAAGTGCAAAATAGGCTTGATGGCTCAACCATAATTCTCTTATCCACCAATCCTCATACTTAGGAAACCCAGAAAATTTTTGCATTACTGGAGTAGGAATTTTAATATTTTTTGTTTGAGTCAACTTGCTATTAAGTGTTTTTATATAAGTTTTAATCTCATCAATCTCTACTTTATTTTTTTTATCTTCAGATTGTTTTTTTGCTAATAACTCTTGTTGTTCTTCTATTGTTTTTTTTATTTTTTCTATTCTTTGTGTTTTTTCATTTAAAAGCTTTTCTTGTTTTTCAGAAGCTTTTTTATTTTCATTTTTTATATGTTCTAAAATATTTGTTTTTAGTACATGAAAATGAAGAACAACAATAGGGATCAAAGAATCAATTGTTGCTAATTCTTGAATTTCTTCTTCAGAAGCTTGCTGTTTTATTGCATCAAATTCACTTTTTATATCTTCAAATTTATTATAAAGTTCATCCATATCTGAAAGATCTAATTCTAAAGATTTTGTAGCAATTTCAAATAATTCTTCATCTTGAAATTTAACATCTTCAGGTAATTCATCTATGATTCTTAAAACTTCAAGTTTTTTATCTGTGCTCTCTTCTCTTTTTGCTTTAATTCTAGAAGGTTGTGCATCAAAATATTTTTTTCTTTCATTTAAAATAGCAAGTTGTTCTTTTTCTCTTAACTCCTCTTCATCTACTGCTTTTAATTGTTCTAGCATTCTATTGTATTTTTCTAGAAGCTCTGTAGCTTGTTCTAATGCATTTTCTGCTGAGGCAAGTGCCATTCGAGAAAGTTTATTAACTCCCGCTTCATGATTTTTAATCTGTTTTTGTTGAAGAGCGACTTTAGATTCGTTCTCTTTAATTAATTCCTCTAATGCAATAATACTTTCCATTTTTTATAGCCTTTAGAAATATCTTAATAGATTTTACCTAATTTATATTGAAAGAACAAATTATTTGTCGAAACTAACAAAATAAAAAATAATTTTTTAATGTAAACAATTAAATATACTATGCATTTAAAAAATAATAAAGCAGTATTAAACAAAGTGAAGATACGATATAACTAAACAATGCATATAATAAATTAATCGAAAAAAGTTGCTTTATGGTTACTTCATATCTAGCTTGTAAAGTCAAGTTTAATCCTGATATAGGACTTGTTCCAACTGAAATTCCCCAAGATAATAAAAACATCACACCCATTAATGTTTGATTTATTGGCATAGTATTCATCCAATGACCTAAAATTGATATTGAAATAATTGGATGAATTCCTAAAAAAGAGACTAAAATAATTACTCCTAAAATAATAGATGCTGTAATTCCATCAAAAGTTGAAAAGGGTAAGTTTATATTATTTACTAATAACATATTACTCACAGCAGAACCAAATAATCCAGCAACTAAAAATAATATTAATTCTGAATGCATAGAAGGTAGTTTATTTTTGCTATGACAAACAATCTTTTTTATTGATTTTTTAATATTAAATTTAAAACTCAAAAATACAAATACCAATAATATACAATAAAAAGAAATAAGAACAATCACTTTAATATTTTCAAAAAAATAATGAGTAAGACTAACAAATACCAAAAGTATAAAAGGAAGCCAAATAGTTTGCATAGAGATTGGATATCCAACAAAATTACTCAATGAATATGATTGTTTATACTTTAATTCTAAATAAGTATATAAAAAAGATAAAATTGCTAAGAATAGACCCAAAGAGAGTACATAATGTATATCACTTCCATGTGCATATGTAGTTGCTGCTGCAAAAGCAACAAAAAAAGGTGACCAATAAGCATCTGTTGAAAATGCTCTTGTTAAAACTATTAACTGCTCTTTTGTTAGTTTTGCTTTTTTATATAAATTATCAGCAATAAGTAAAACAACTGATAAATTAATCACTGAACCAAAAAGGTGAAGTCCTAAATATGTTTTAAAAAAAGCTTTTTTACCTACAGGCAGAGTCTCTTGTTCTTTTAGATTTGACAAAGATATTAATCTTAAAAAATGTACAGAAATAAGAAGAGAGATTAAAAATTGATTTGCAGTGATCATTTTAGATAAATCAATACTTGGGTCTAAAAAATAAGCAATTAAATAAAAAATCAATCCCAAACTAGTAAGAAGTGAAATAAATATCTTTTTTGAACGATTTAATTTAAAAAAAAGTATTATTGAAGAAAATAGTGCAAAAAAACCACTTGGTAAAATAGAAGGTAAAATTTCAAACTCAAAAAGTATTGATGAAATTAAACTAAGAAGTAAACTAATTCCACTTAAGCTTATAAGATTTTTTTTCATAAATAAGAGAAGTTCTCTTATTTATTTATATAATTTGCTATTATATCACCCATTTCTGATGTTGTTACAACTTCCTTAGCATCATATGCTGCTAAATCTTTTGTTCGATATCCATCTTTAAGTGCTTTTTTAATAGCTGAATCAATTTTATCTGCTGCAAGACTTTCTCCTAAAGAGTATCTAAGCATCATTGCTGCACTTTCGATTGTTGCAATTGGGTTTGCTATTCCTTGACCTGCAATATCAGGAGCACTTCCGTGAATTGGTTCATAAATTGCAGTTTTATCACCTGTTGAAGCACTAGGTAAAAGTCCAATAGAACCAACTACCATAGAAGCAGTATCTGATAAAATATCTCCAAAAATATTTCCAGTTACAATAACATCGAACTGTTTTGGGTTTCTTACAAGTTGCATTGCTGCATTATCAACGTACATATGTGATAATTCTACTTCTGGATAATCACGTGCTATTTCTTCCATAGTATCTCTCCATAATTGAGAAACTTCAAGAACATTTGCTTTATCTACTGAACATACTCTTTTATCTCTTTTCATTGCTAGTTCAAATGCTTGTTTACCAATTCTTTCAATTTCTGGTTTTGTATATACCATTGTATTAAATGCTTTAAATCCATCATTTTCTCTTGGTTTACCAAAATAAATTCCACCAATAAGCTCTCTTACAACCATAATATCAACACCTTCTATTACTTCTGGTTTAAGTGTTGAAGCATTTACTAATTCATCATAAATAATTGCCGGTCTTAAGTTTGCATAAACTCCCATTGCCTCTCTGAAGTTTAAAAGTCCAGTTTCTGGTCTTTTATCCCTTGGTAAAGTATCCCATTTTTCTCCACCAATAGCACCAAAAAGACAAGCATCTGATTGAAGTACACCTGTAATAGTCTCTTTTGGTAAAGGTTCACCTGTAACATCAAGTGCTGCTCCACCCATTAGGTATTCTTTATACTCTAAAGAAAATCCACAAGAGTATGAAACTGCATCTAAAACTTTAATCGCCTCATCTACAATTTCTGGACCAATTCCATCACCTTTAATAATTGAGATATTATAATTTTTCATTATTTATTTTCCTTTGCAATTTCAGCTTTTGCATAATTAATTAATCCACCAACAGAGATTAATTCTTGCATAAATTCAGGGATTGCTTTAAATTCATAAGTTTTATTATTTGTATTATTTTTGATTTTACCGTTATCAAGATCAATAGAAATTTCCTCTCCTTCTTTAATCTCTAAAGCTTCTGGTAATTCAAAAATTGGTAGTCCCATATTAAAAGCATTTCTATAAAAAATTCTAGCAAATGATGGTGCTACAACAGCAGCAACTCCTGCTGCTTTTAGAGCAATTGGTGCATGTTCTCTACTTGAACCACATCCAAAATTTTCTCCAGCAACAATAATATCACCTTTATTTAATTTCTTTGGAAAATCTGGATCTGCATCTTCCATTACATATTTTGCTAAGTGTTCAGGGTCTGAGCTATTTAAATATCTAGCTGCAATAATTATATCTGTATCAATATTTGCCCCAAAATTCCATACTTTACCAGTAATTATATTCATATTCTGTCCTTATTTAGTACTTCAAATACCATTTTTCTCTACATTTTTATTCAAAGAAGAGGCATTTTATCTAATTTTTCAAAAATTGTAGATTAAATAAATATAATTAATTATTTTTTTAACTAATCTCGGTATAATATATACCTATCTTAATTAAGGAACTTTACTAATATGAGTGCAAAAGATTTAAATAAATCGATAGAACAAATTGTTAAAGAGTACAAGGATTCTATTTTAACTTATGAAAAAATTATTAAAATCTTTCCTAAAGCACCTTCATCAGCAAACATAAAAAAACTTATAGCTTTAGTTCAACTATATAATGTTCAACTTATCAGTTCACAAGAACAAGCTAAAAGAATGAATGCAGAAGAGGCTAAAAGAAAAGAAGAGCATAGAAATAAGCTAAAAGAGAATGAAGAAGATGTTTATGATTTACTAAAGAGTAAAGAGCTTTTAGAGTGGAGTCGTTCAGATTCACCTGTAAGAATGTATTTAAGAGAGATGGGTCAAATTCCTCTTCTAACAAAAGAAGAAGAGATTGAAATATCTAAAAAAATAGAGATGGGTGAAGATGTAATATTAGATGCTATTTGTTATGTTCCATATCTAATTGATTTTATTCTTGAATATAAAGAACCTTTAGTTAATAGAGAAAGAAAAGTTAAAGAACTTTTTAGAAACTTTGACGATGAAGATTCGGATGATTCTGATGATTCGGACAATGATAGTTCATCTGATGATGATATTGAAGAGAGTGAAGAAGAATCAAAAGGTAAAAAACAAAAAAAACTTGACAAAAGAGCAGAAACAATTATTGCTTCATTTAAAGTTTTAGAAAAAGCAAAAAAAGACTGGCTTAAATTCCTAGCAAAAGAGTCTGCAAAATCTGATGAAGAGTTAGATGTAATGCAATATAATTTAGCAGTTGCATTTAAGAAAAAAGTTTTAAAAGAAGCTTTATTAGACTTAGGTCCAACTTCTAAACTTATTTCTGAAATTGTAAAAGCAATGGAAACTGCACTAAAATCTGATACGGGATTTGAACATGAGTTAAAAAGACTTGAGTATAAATTACCACTTTTTAATGACATTTTAAAGAAAAATCACCAAAAGATTTTAGATAATATTATTAACTTATCTAAAGCACAAATAACATCAATGGTTCCAGAAGCTACAATGGTTAGTACATATATGGAAATAAAAAAACTTTTCCAAACTGCTGAAGCTAGTAAAGATGGTTTTGATTTAGAGCCAGAAGAGTTAAAAGATGTTCTTGAACAAATCAAAAGAGGTAAACAAATTACAGATAAAGCCAAAACTAGAATGGCAAAATCTAACCTTAGACTTGTTGTATCAATTGCAAAAAGATATACAAATAGAGGTTTACCTTTCTTAGACTTAATTCAAGAAGGTAACATTGGTCTAATGAAAGCCGTTGATAAGTTTGAGTATAAAAAAGGTTATAAATTCTCTACTTATGCTACATGGTGGATTAGACAAGCAATTTCTAGAGCAATTGCAGATCAAGCTAGAACTATTAGAATACCAATTCATATGATTGAAACTATTAATAGAATCAATAAAATCATTAGAAAAGGTATCCAAGAAAATGGTAAAGAGCCTGATGTTGAAGTAATTGCAAAAGAAGTAGGATTACCTGTTGATAAAGTAAAACAAGTAATAAAAATCACAAAAGAGCCTGTTTCACTTGAAGCACCAATTGGTTCTGATGATGATGGTAAATTTGGAGATTTTGTTCCAGATGAAAAAGCACCAACACCAGTTGATAATATAATGAAAGAAGATTTACAAGGTCAAATAGATCAAATCTTGGCTCAGTTAAATGAAAGAGAACAAGCTGTTGTTAGAATGAGATTTGGTCTTATGGAAGATGCAAGTGATAGAACACTTGAAGAAATAGGAAAAGAGTTAAGTGTTACAAGAGAAAGAGTAAGACAAATCGAATCAAGTGCGATTAAAAAATTGAAACACCCAAAAGTTGGGAAAAACCTTAAAAACTATGTTGAGAGTTAATAATGGGTTTTTTTGAAAACTGGGTAGAAATGGATTTAAACCCTATTCTTTCTTTCTCATCAAGCGGTAAAATTCTTTACTCAAATCAAGAAGCACAATTTTTACTAAGTCGAATACCTTCAAAAGAGGTATTTGATATTGCTTTAAAACATGCTCCTAAGACTTTTGGAGTTGAAACTTCTTACATAGACTTACATATGAAAAATTATATTTTTTATGCAGTAACAGTATCATATGAAGATGAAGAAGCTATTAACATTAAACTTTATAAAAGTACAATGGTAAAAAAAGAGTCTAAATTAAATACAAAAAATAGTGATATGGGAAATATATTTACTTTAGTTGACTTATCTATATCAGCAATGAAATCAAAATCTAATATTAAATTTATAAAAAACTATGATCCTTCAATACCTGATTTTAAATTAAATGCAAAAGAGTTTATGAAAATATTAAATGCAGCGTTAGTATGCTTTGATAACTCTACAATAATAACAGCAACTGTAATGTTAAAAATAGGTGAATATATAAGAATTGAAGGAAAAAAATACTCTTTAATTTCAATAGAATTAACAGGAAATGTTCCTGCTAATTTAAATAAATTTAATTATGATGAGGCAAATTCATATTTTATTCTTACTAAAGATAAGTCAAAATTTTCTATTGACTTACCTCTGATTTTAAAATAGGTTTAGTAAGTAGTACAGCAATTGGTACTACTGCTAATCCAATTAAAAATGCTATTGGAATAAACTTATTATGATTATTTAGTGTAAAAAATCCTAGAACTAAAAATAAATATCCAATTATTCTATAAATTGATAAAAAGCCACCTGCTGAGAATATTGTATTTTTAAAAGAATTCCTTTTTACTTTAGATTTTTCCTCTTTTATAATCTGTTTTATTTTACTAGCAGTTAATTCCTCTTCTTTAGTTTCAATCTGTTCAGAATATAAATCATAAGGATCATCTATATCATCAATAATATCTCTATCTTCACCTTCATCTTTAAGTGATGCATCATAGTTTTTTAACCTATTAGTTACATTCTTTTTATAAGAAAGAAATGAAGCAATAGATATTATCATTGAAGAAAAAAAAGCAACTTGTGAATTTACTATCCAATAAAAATTTTGAAAAACTAATGCATAAACTATTAAGCAAAAGTCAATAATTATAAAAACTTTTGCAAATTGTTTAATCGTCGTCATCATCATCAAACTTTTTATCACCATGCTTTGCTCTGTAGGCATATCTTGGATCATTTTCTAAACCTTCGAACTCTTTTTGTGCTCTTTTATATGCTTTATAAACATTTAAAATAGCTGCACAAATTCCCCAAAATAGACCTAACCAAAGTAACCAATCATATCCAAATAGATGTTTTAACCCATATCCAGCAGCAAAACCAAGTCCTACTGCTGCTACAAGAGATATTCCTAAAGATAAGTTATCTAATGCTCTTAACTTACCTTCATGTTTTGGTTCTTTGTAATCGTTGTTTTTATTTTCCATATTTTTCCTATATTATAAAAGTGCCATTACTTCATTTGCAGCGCTAATACAATTGTCAATATCTTCATCACTTATTGCATCACACATAAATGCTGCCTCGTATTGAGAACAAGCAAAATAGTACCCTCTTTTTAACATTTCATGATGAAATTTTGCAAATCTATCAAAATCGCAAGTTCCAACATCTTTGAAGTTTTTTGGAGCTACATCACAAAAGAAGAAACCAAACATTGAACCAATTGAATTTGGTTGAAATGCTATATTATTTTCATCTGCTGCTTTTTTGAATCCTGCAAGTAATTTTTCTACTTTTGCATTTAATCTTGAATATAAATCTTTATCAGCTTTAATTTTTCTAAGACTTACTAAACCTGCTGCCATTGCAACTGGATTACCACTTAATGTTCCTGCTTGATAAATTGCACCATCAGGACTTAAGTTTGCCATTATTTCTGAATTTGCAGCAAATGCACCAACTGGCATACCAGCACCAATTACTTTACCAAATGTAACAATATCTGCTTTTTGTTTTACTACACCATGTGCACCAGTTAAACTTGCTCTAAATCCACTCATCACCTCATCAAAAATAAGAAGTGTTCCATTTTCATCACAAAGTCTTCTACACTCTTCTAAAAAATTCTCATCAGCAGGAATAAATCCCATATTACCTGCAATTGGTTCAATAATTAAACAAGCAATATCATCATTTGTTTCAAAACATTTTTTTAACTCTTCAATATTGTTATATTCACATAACATAGTATGCTTTGTTAAATCAGCAGGAACCCCAGGTGAGCTTGGGCTTCCAAATGTTGCCATTCCAGAACCTGCTTGAACAAGTAATGAATCTGAATGTCCATGATAACATCCTTCAAATTTCAAAATCCCATTTCTTTGTGTAACTCCCCTTGCTAATCTAATAGCACTCATTACAGCTTCTGTTCCAGAATTTACAAATCTTACTTTATCAATATTGTCATACATCTCAACAATCTCTTTTGCAAGATCTGTTTCTAAAACTGTTGGTGCACCAAAACTTAAACCTTTTTTTACTGTTTTAATTACTGCTTCTTCAATATCTTTATCACAATGTCCAAAAATCAAAGGTCCCCAGCTTTGAACAAAATCTAAATATTTATTCCCATCTACATCAAAAAGATACGCCCCTTCTCCTTTTTCAATAAATGGAGGTGTTCCACCTACACTTTTAAATGCTCTAACAGGTGAATCAACTCCACCAGGAATTACATTTTTTGCATCTTCATATGCTGCTATTGATTTATCAAACATTTAATATCCTATCTTTGTTAAATTTAAAAGCTATTATACTATAATCCCGTTATGAAAACGATTATACTAGCTTTTATTTTATCTATTACTATACATATTCTTTTTTTATATAACTATAAAGTGAAGAAAAAAGATGAGCAATTTTTGCAAGAGCATAAGCTAAAGCCAAATGCAAAGAAAAGTTCTTTGACATTTGTTAGGTTAAAAAAAGCTCAACCAAAAGTACAAAAGAGTGTAAAAAGCATAGAATCAAAAGCAGTAAAAAAACAAATAAATAAATCAGAAAAACAAAAATTTAAAAAAGTAAAAAAACATATTGTTCCTATTAAAAAAAGAACAAAAAGAGCAATACCTATTTCTAAAAAGAAACAAGAAGTTAAAAAAGAAAATAAGAAAAAACAGTTAAAAGAAGTAAAACAAAATATACAAGAACAGCAAAAAAGAAGTGTAAAACAAGATCCTTTAGAAAAATTCTTATTATCAAATCCTGTATTGGATAAAAAATACCTTGATAATGAGACAAAAAGTTATATAAAACTTTATGGTAAAGAATATGATAAATTCACAAAAGTTCAAAAAAAATTTTTACAAAACAATTTAAAAAAAATAGGAAGAATTACACAAAAATATCTTTATAAAAGAGGATATCCTAGAATTGCAGTTAGAACAAAGCAAGAGGGAGTTAATGTATTAGAGTTCTATTTATATCCAAATGGTGATATAAGTGATTTAAAAGTTATAAACTCTTCAACTTATGAGACATTAGATAAAAACTCAAAAGAGACGATTGAAGTTGCTTATAAAGATTATCCAAGACCAAAAGAGAAAACAAAAATTAGAATATATGTTAATTATAAAATTATATATTAAGATATACTTTTAAAACATAATATCCAATTATTGTTTTTCTAATATCGTATATTGGAGTACTTATTAAATAATAAGAATCGATTTTTTTATAAGATGTGCCTTTAAAATCCAAATCATATAAAAAAGATATATTTTCATTTGTCTTATTTAAAAGAATATAATTTTTTAATATTTGTTCTTTAGAAAAATCAACTTTAGAAGCAACATTTTTATATTTTTTATCCATGAGAATATATAAACCAATATTTTGTTTTTTAAAATGTTTAATTATTTTATTAAAATCTGTTATTGCTTCTATTGAACCTATATATCTATTTTTACTATCAAAAACTGGAGTTATTCCACGAATTAACATAGAATATCTTCCTACTTCAATACAAGCAAGTGAGTTTTTATGTTTTTTTACAATAGATAAAGAATACCTAAATGATTTCAATGAATCATTATCTTTTTGTGGATTCCATAATCTAAAAAAACTTTTCAAATTTTTATCATGAACATGAATCATTAAATTATCAAAAATATCTGTATTAATTAATCCATTTTTTGATTTTGTAAGATATTTAAAACATCTACTTTGTTCTTCTGTAGTTAGACAATTTTTTATACTTTCATCTTTTGCTAAAAGAACTGATGCTGTTAAAACAAGATTTTTATTTTTATTAACAGAATTTGTAAGTTCATCCAAATATAAATCTATTATTTGTTCATCTTTTTCCTTTTTTTGGTAGCTCAAATAGTTATTAAAAACCCAAATTAAACTTCCTGCGCTAAAAAGCACAAATACTATTATGCTTATTAAATTTTTATTTTTCATTTTCTATTCTATCCAAAAATCTCATTTTATAAATTTCAAAGTTGTAAGTAAAACTTGAACCTTCATCTTCTTTTGATTTTAATTCAATAATTATATTATTTTTATCACAAATACTTTTTATTATGTTTAAACCTAAACCAAATCCACCTTGAGTATGATCTTCTCTTGAGAATCTACTAAATACTTTTTTTACATCTTTAATTCCAACACCATAATCTTTTATTGTTAAAGCACATAGTTCAAGTGTTGAAATAAGAGTAATATCAATTTTACTATTAGGCTTTGAATATTTTATAGCATTAATTAATGTATTATCAATTATTCTTTGCAGTTCTAAAAGATTCATAAATATATTTATATTATCTTGTATATAAACATTTATTTTAATAAACTTTGAATTTGCTATATCTTCAAAAAACTCTATTCTTTCAGCTAAATATTTAGATAAATTAACTTTATCTTTTGGATAAGAAACTCTTTTATTTTTTATATAATATTCTATTGATTCATAATTTATTTGTATTTGCTTAATAGCAATCTTCATTCTATTAATATATTTACTTGTACCTTCTTTTCTTGAAAGTAAATCTAAATTGATATTTATTATTCCAAGTGGTGTTTTTAATTCATGCATTGTATCATTAAAAAGTATATTTGTATACTTTTGCATTACTTCATAAGGTCTTGAAATATTTTTTATAATACTTTTATTCAAAATATAAATATTTATTAGAATAATGAAAAATAGTATAGTTGCTAAAAGAATTACTTTTGAGTAATCAAGTTTAGCTTCACACACAATGAAAGATATCTTATATATATTATCGCTAATATCTTTTCTATAATATATATAAGGGTAAGATTTAAATATTTTAAAATCAAAATTTTCTAAATCATTTGAAAGATTATAAATTTGAGGTTCATCTTTTTTGTTAAATAAAGCAAATTTAACCTTTACACTTCTTGCAAATCCTATTTCATCTGAATGAATATTTTTTTCTAATTCATTTGCAAAATTTTCAAGGTTCATTTGCTTTACAATAATCTCATTTTCCAAAGCATAACTTAAAGTAAAATACACAGGAATAGTAAATAAAATCATTAATAAAAATGTATAAAAATATGCAACTTTTGTCTCATTAGTTGGAAATGACAATTTTATATCCTAATCCTCTATGTGAGATAATGAAATCTTTATGTGTTTTTAATCTAATTTTTCTGATATACATTCTTATATCTGCATTATTAATCTCTTTTCCTTCCCAAACATTTTCCCTAATATTTTCAATATCACAAAAGATATTTGGATTACTAATTAGAAACTCAACTAACTCTTTTTCTTTTATACTTAAATCTATTTGTTTATTATCTTTTTTCAAAATACCAGCTGAGATATCAAATGAATAACCATTTTCTAATTGGTTTATTTTTTCCATATTTATATTATATACTGTTTGCAAAATTGTATTTATTCTTAACTCTAACTCTTTTAACTCAAAGGGCTTTTTTAAATAATCCTTACAACCTAATTGATAACCTATTGTTATATTATCAATATCAACAAGAGAAGTAGTAATAATAATAGGAGTATTGTTATTTATATCTTTTAAATATTTAATAACTTCATGTCCATTTAATTTTGGTACTTTTATATCTAAAATTGCAAGATAGTATTTATTATCAACAATTGCTTCTAAAGCAGATTGTCCATCATAAAAACTATCTACAATAAAACCACTATCTTCTAAATACTCTTTTATACTTTCATTATAATTATAATCATCTTCTAATAGTAATATTTTCATAATATTAGTATACTATTAGAGAGATTAAAAATCTCTCTAATTTCATAGTACTCCTGTAAAAATTTGGCCTGCGTATACAATATAAAATCTCAATAAAATAACTCCAATTAATACAACTACTGAGTTAAATAAAATGAATTTAACTTTATAATCATGATTTTTTAATGCAGTAAGTGCGATTAAAACAGGTGTTACTAATCCAACAGCAATTACTCCAACCCAAAAAACAAGTGCCCAGTTTCCAATACTTAGTGCTTGAATTGCAGATATTTTTGATGCTCCGCCTGAATAAAACATTCCAACAAATAGTAAAAGTAATAAAGGAATTTCAAGCATAATAACTCTTAAATCAAGCATTAATAGATATTTTATACTCTCTTTATTTATACTACTTTTGAAAAATAACATTCCAACTAAAATATTCCCTGCAATTCCTGCTGAGATTCCAGAAGCTAGAAATAGTATTGGTAATATAGGAGAGTTCCACATAGGAATACTCATATTTGCAGATAATAAGAAACCTGTATATGCTCCTACAATTAGTGCCAAGAAAAACAGAACATACTCTATTTTTTTTGCATATTTTGAAAATGATTTTACAAAACTAACTATTGGATAAAAAATTGACAATAATGAATTTTTTTTGATTACATCTTCAAAAATCAATGCTGTAAAAACCAATGACAAAGGTGTATATAAAAACAGTGCAATTACACCAAGTGTCATAACTGATTCAAAATTATAACTAATTAATAACCAATAAAAAGACAAAGGTTTACCTAAATCTAAAATCAAAAGACCTAATCCAACAATAATTGTAAGAGGTGAAATTAATGCACCTGCTTTAATCATTGCATCCCAAATTGTTGATGTTTCTTTATCATGTCTATTCCATTTTACTAATAAAGCAATAATAATAGAACCTGCACTTGCACCTGCTAAAAATAGATACACTGCAATTGGCCATGGCCAATTAATAACATCATATTGAGCCATACTTCCCCATACATTATTCATAACTTACTCCTTTTTTATTAGGAACAAATGCAAGTTGTGGTTTAGTTCCTAAGTCTGCTTTAGGATATAAAAGATTACACTCTTTTGCTTTTTGATATACAGCTGATTTTGTATCATTTATATCTCCAAACACTAATGCATCAGTTGGACAAACTGTTACACATGCTGGATTTAGTCCTTTTGAAACTCTATTTGAAAAACAAAAAGTACATTTATCTATATTTTTTGTTATAGGATTAACAAATCTTGCTTCATAAGGACATGCAACAACACAGTATTTACAAGAAACACATAAACTGTGATCTATTTGAACTAATCCATCTTTTGTTTGAAAAGATGCTCCTGTAGGACAAACTGTAACACATGGTGCATCTTTACACATTACACATGAGTGTCTATTCATATCTGTTTTTAGATTAGGAAATTTACCTTTTGTTTCAATTCGAACTTGTAATCTAAATACATCATCTGGTACATCATTTTCACTTCTACATGCAACACTACAAGCTTGACAACCTATACATAAATTTTCATCGTGTATCATTCTAAAATTTTTTTTCATAATAAACCCTTTTAAACTCTAGTGATTTTCACACCAATATTTGTAATCATCGTTGAACAAACTGGAGCAGTTTTTAAAGATAAAAGTTTACCTTGACATGTACCTTTACCATTGGCTCTTTTTAACTCTTTTGAATCTCTATCAAATCCCATATATACAAAAAGTGTATCTGGTCTAATAGCTTCTGTTACGAATACTGTGGCTTTCTCTTTTCCAATATCATTTTCTAAGAAAATTTTATCTCCTGTTTTTATATTCTCTTTTTTTGCTGTAATTGGATTTACCCAAACTGGATTATCACTCATTAACATATTTAAAAAAGGAATATTTTGAGTATGCCCATTTGTATGAAGTGCTGTTTTACCAGAAGTAATAATATATGGATAGCCATTTTGAACATCCATATCATGATCTGCTGGAACTCCATAACCTGGAAATGCATCTTCTACATTTTGTGCAAATAATTCTATTTTTCCACTTGGTGTTTTAAATTTAATCATTTTTGTAAATAACCCATCTTTATCTAAGTTTGATGCAGCTGTTGGATATTTTTTTACAAATTCATCTACATATTTTTTTTCTCTATAAAATAATGCAGGAACACCAAAAGAAACATAACCATCTTTTGCAAGTTTTTCTAAAAGTTTAATATTACCTTTTGCTTGGTGTGCTCTAAAGCCATTTATGTTATTCCATTTGTATGCAGAATCAATTTTTAATCTTTTTGCAAGTTCTCTAAAAATCTCATAATTAGTTAATGTTTTATTTATTGGTTCAACTACTTTATTTCTCATCATATAAGCTGGTGCTTTAGATGAAACATCATGAATTCCTTCATCTCTTTCTAAATAAGTAGCTTCTGGAAGTACAACATCTGCCATTTGTGCAGTTTCAGACATATAAACATCATTTACAACAATTAAATCAAGTTGATTCATTGCCTCTTTCATTTTTTGTGGGTTTGCAACAGTTTGAAGAGGATTAGTTCTTGTCATTATCCAAGCTTTTACTTCATATGGTTTTTTTGATAATATAGCTTCTGGAAGATCTGGTAAAACTCCATATTTTCTTGAAACAAAAATATTTTTACCCTCTTGACTTGCATTATCAATTCTTAAATCTTTTATAATTTTTATATGTTTATCTGGATTACCAATAGTTGGAACAATATTTTTATTTGCAATTTTATTTACAGTTTTTGCTTTTTTACCAAAAAATAATCCACCCTCTTTTTCAAGGTTTCCCATTAGTGCATTTGCTACTAAGATAGCTCTTGTTCTTTGAAACTCACTTTGACCAGTTGTTGTTTTGTGACCCCAATCAATGATACATTTTGGTGCTGCTTGATAGATCTCATTTGCAACTTTTTCAGCAACTTGTGCTTTAATTCCAGTAATTTTCTCTTGCCATTGAGGAGTTGTTGTTTTTGTACTTTTAATTAACTCATCAATTCCAACTGTATAGTTTTTTACAAACTCTTTATCATATTTACCATCTCTTAACCAAACATGAATTAATGATAATATAAATGCTAAATCTGTTCCTGGTTTTACACTGTGCCACTCATCTGCTTTTGAAGCAACAATTGAAAATCTTGGATCTAATACTACTAATTTACAATCATCTTTATTAACTGCTTTTGCAAACTTTTTAGTTTTACTAACAGCAATTCCTTCAAATAAATTATGTCCAAAATTTAATATATATTTTGCATTTGAAAAATCTCTTTTTAATCCAGACCCATAAGTATGGTGGAATGCAACTTTATATGTAATTGGACATGTTGAGACATGGGAAAATAAATTAGGACTCCCAAATAGACTAGAAAAAGTTGCTAAATGATGAAATTGCTCACCTGTTTTTGCTGAAAATATAACAGATTTTGCACCATGATCTTTTTTTATTTTATTCAATTTTTTAGTAATAAAATTAAAAGCTTCATCATAAGAAACTACCATCCATTTATCTTCACCTCTTTTTCCTACTCTAATAAGAGGTTTTACTAATCTTTGTTTATCATACAGCTGTGAATGACCAGATCCACCCCTTGCACAAATTGACGTGTTCATACCTTTTGAATTACTATTCCCTTGAATAAAAGTAACTTTACCTTTTTCAACTTTCGCTTCAATCTGACATCTACTACTACACATTTCACAGTAAGTATATACACTCTTATTAGAGCCATCAAATACAGGAGAATCTAGAGAACCTAGTTTACCCGCCATACAAGATGTACCTGCTGCAAAAACTGCAGTAGAAGCAGTAGTTTTAAGAAAATCTCTTCTTGTATAAGTACTACTCATTTTGAATCCTTTATTTATTTGTTAAAAGAATCTTAATCTTTAAAAGTAAATTTTATGTAAATTTTAAATTGATTTTAAATATTTTTTTAATTTACTTTAAATTTACTCAATACTTTTATAATTTCATAAAAGGAGTTAGAAATGATTAACAATATTAAAGATGTACTAATAAATAATCTTATAAATAGTACGGTAAATAAAGCTTTTGATTCTTCTGTAAAAATAATAAAAACATCAAAAGAGGATAATAAATTTAATCATTTAAATAAAGATGCTTCTTATTTATTATATATTCATATTCCATTTTGTGATAATTTATGTCCTTTTTGTACATTTCATAAATATAAATATGACCATAAAAAATCTATTAAATACTTTAAAAATTTAAGAAAAGAGATTAGAGTATTAAAATCATATAACACAAAAATTGATTCTATATATATTGGAGGAGGAAGTCCTTTAATAAATGAAGTTGAGATAATTAAAACAATAAAACTTTTAAAAGAGTTATTTGATGTTGATGATATATCTTGTGAAACGGATCCTAATCATATTGAATTAGAAACTGTAAAAAAATTAAAAGGTTTAGTAAAAAGATTATCAATTGGTGTACAAAGCTTTGATAATGAGATATTAAAAAAACTAAGTAGATATGATAGATTTGGAAATGATAAAGAATTAATAAGAAAAATCAAAAATATAACAAGAATTCTTCCTATTACAAATGTTGATTTGATATTTAATCTTCCAAATCAAACTGAAGCTTCATTGAGAAAAGATTTAGAAATTGCTAAAAATTTAGAAGTAGAACAAATCACAACATACCCTCTTATGAGTTCTACATTAAATAGTAAATTCATAAATAGATTTCAAGCAAATCAAAATAAAGAAAAATTTTATTACTTGATTTGTGATATTCTAAAAGATTATCATATGAATAATATGTGGTCATTTTCTAAAGAGTGTGTAGAGATATTAAATGATGAATATGTATCAAATCACAATGAATACATTGGACTTGGAAGTGGTGGTTTTAGCTATTTAGAAGGTAATTTATTTGTAAATAGTTATGATTTAGACAATTATGAAAAATTACTAAATAAAAGAAAAGATACAATAATTGCAAAAAGTACTTTTAATAAAAAAGAGGTAATTCAATATTACTTTTTATGTACTTTATTTTCTGGTTCTTTTAATATAAAAAAATATTATGAAACCTTTAATATAGATTTAGAAAAATATTTAAAAAAAGAGCTATTTTTAATTAAAAAACTTGATTTTGTTTATGAAAAAGAAGATGTATTATACCTTACAAAAAAAGGACAATATGTACTTACTGTAATCATGGCTAATTTCTATTCCAAAATGGATAAAGTTAGAGCTATATTTAAAAGTGGACAAATAGTTTAAAATAGTACTCTTAAGTTTTGGCTAGTAAAACTTAAGAGAATTATAGTTTTCTTTCAAAATCATACATATCTTTAAATCTAAAAGCTAAAAGATTTTCTAAAATTGCAAATAAAACTACAAAATTAATAAAGGAGCTTCCTCCATATGAAAACATAGGAAGAGGTAATCCTACAACAGGTGCAAACCCTATAACCATAAGTATATTTACACTCATATTAAAAAAGACTAATAGCCCAAGTCCTGAAGCAAAAGTTCTAATGACATAATCATCTTTATAATAATAATTCATAAGTAATAAGTGAAAAACAATAAAGCAATAAATTAAAATAAGTCCCATTGCTCCTAAAAATCCATATCTTTCTACAAAAAATGCAAAAATAAAATCACTAGTAGCAATTGGTAAAAATTTAAGTTGAGTCTGTGTAGCTTCATCACTATCTTTTCCAGTTAATCCACCTGAACCAATTGCAATAATTGATTGTTGTACGTGATAACTTGGCTTTTCTGATATGAAATCTTTTATTCTTTTCTTTTGATAATCTTTTATTAAATATGTATAACTTAAAGGTGAACTAACTGCAATTATAAAAAATATCATTGCCCAAATTTTCCAATTTACACCAATTACAAATAAAATGCCATATCCTACTAAAAGTAAAACTAATGCAGTTCCTAAATCAGGTTCAATAGCTATAAGAAAAAAAGGTAAAAGGATATAAATAGAAAAATAAATAAATTCTTTTAATCCATAACCTCCCCTTGGTGGAGGATTATTATGAATTAAATATCCCAGCATTAAAATAAATACTGGTTTAATTATTTCAGAAGGTTGTATTGTAGAACTAACAAATGGTAAGCTCAGCCACCTCTTAGCCCCAAGCCGTGATTCACCCCAAAATTCAACAGCTGCTAATAAAAATACACCTAGCCAATAACATAAAGGTATTAATCTTATATATTTTCTAATTGGAAGAAAAAACACTCCTAGAAAAAATGGTATAGATAATGAAAAATATATAAGTTGTTTATTGGCTAATGCATCATTATTTTCACTTATCAAATGGTATGATAATAGTATTAATGGTAAAATTAAAATTATAATTAAATAATCAAAATGAGATACAATTCTTTTGTCAAATAAACGCATTATGAAAGAGTAGCAAAATATGGATAAAAATTTTATTGTTTTTGAAACAAATAGACTAGATAAATTTCTTTCGTTGCATATTGATGCATCAAGAAACCAAATTGAACAACTAATAAAAAAAGGATTTGTTAAAGTAGATAATAAGCAAACTACGAAAACAGGGCTTAAATTAAAACAAAATCAAAAGATAGATGTAAGTTTTCCAGAAGTTGAATTAAATAAAAGAAAAGATGAAGATTTTATAAAAGAGTCTTTAAAAGATAAAGAAGTAAAAGTAATATATGAAGATGAACATATTCTTGTTGTTAACAAACCTTATAATTTGACTGTGCATGATGCACCAAGTGTAAAAGATGCAACATTGGTTGATTGGTTAAAACTAAAAAATATTTCATTATCAACAATAAGTGGTGAAGAAAGACATGGCATTGTACATAGACTAGATAAAGGTACAAGTGGAGTAATGGTAGTAGCTAAGACAAATGAAGCACATATTAACTTATCAAAGCAGTTAGAAGATAAAACTATGGGTCGATATTATCTTGCCATTATTGATCTTCCATTAAAAGAAAATATAATAATTGAAAAACCAATTGCAAGAAATCCAAATAATAGATTAAAAATGGCAATAGTTGAAAATGGTAAATTTGCAAAATCAGCATTTAATAAAATTGCCCTTAGTAAAAATGAAAAATATGAGCTTATTGCTGCAAAACTTTTTACAGGAAGAACCCATCAAATAAGAGTTCATATAAGTTCGATAAATAGGCATATAATAGGTGATAATTTATATGGTTTTAAGGGCGAATTAAATAAAATAAATAGATTTTATCTGCATGCTTATAGTTTATATTTAAATCACCCTATCACAAACAAACAAATGAACTTTAAAGCAGATATACCAAACGATATGAACAATTTTTTTACACAATATTTTAATACGGAGAATTTTGATGAACAACTTGATGAAAATAACATCATCTCTAGCTTTAGCACTTTTAATTAGTGGTTGTAGTTATAAAGGTGACATGATGTCAGCAGATAAGCCAAAGATAGATGATTCACTTGAAGTGGTTGATTCTAACTCAATTAGATCAATAAGTGATATTAATGCAATTGCTTTTGAATGGCAAAAAGTTGATGATAGCAGAGTTACGGGGTATAACTTTTATAGAGCAAATTTACAAAAAGATGGAACTAAATTAAAATTAATTGATACAATTGAAAACAAATATTCAACACATTATGTTGATAAAAATGTAAAACCAAATACAAAATATGTTTATAAAATTTCAAGTGCAACAAATAGTGATGTTGAATCAAAAACTACAAAAGATTATGTTGTTTCAACTTTAGATATACCAGAAGGTGTTAGCTTTATCCAAGCTATATCAAACCTTCCAAGACAAATAAAGATTATTTGGAGACCACATACAAATGAAAGAATCTCTTATTATAAAATTTATAGAAGTTCACCGCAAACAAGTGAATGGGATGAAATAGCTGAAGTTGATGGAAGATTACAAGCAGAGTATATTGATACTGATTTAAAAGATAATGTAGTTTATAACTATAAAGTTGTAGCTTATACTTTTGATGATATTCCTACAAAACCAAGTGAAATCGTAAAAGCACAAACAAAACCATTACCAGCTGGAATTTATACTTTAAAAGCATCAAATGACCAGCCAAGAAAAATTATTTTAAATTGGCAACCTTCTGAATCATCAGATGTAATTAAATATAATATTTATAGAAGTAGTGATGCTACAAGTGGATTTTCTTTATTAAAAATTGTTAGTGCTAAAACACTAACTTATGATGATTTTATAAATGAAGATGGAAAAATCTACTTTTACAAAGTATCATCAGTAGATAAAGACAATTTAGAAAGTAATCTTAATGTAAATGCAGCAATGGGTTCAACTTTACAAAAAGTTGCAAAACCAATCATGACATTGGCACAAATTCAAGGTGAAAAAGCTATTTTAAATTGGCAAAGTGCAGATAGAAGAACTGTAAGTTATAATGTTTATAAAACAGTTAAAAATGGTTTTTTTGATAAAAAAACAGTTAAAATAACTGGAATTAAAGCCTTAAGATATGAAGATAAAGATATCGTAAGAGGAGTAAAATATAGTTACGCAATTCAAGCAGTTGATGAAAATGGAATAGCTTCAGAAAAAACAAAAGAGACAGAATTAATATTACCAAAATTAAGAGAGTTAAAATAAATATATGCCACATATAGTATTTAATAGTGATAAAAAAGTTGAAATACCATTTAAAAAAAATGGTGTTTTATTTAATTTTTGTGCAAAATCATATAATTTTACACAAGATAGTAGAAGAGTAGAATATAAAATTGGTGTAAATTATGACAACAAAGATTTTTTACTTACATTAAGAGATAAAGATGACAACAAGATGCTAAAAGCTGATAAAGTAACAAGAGTAACTCCTGTTAGTTTAGTAAAAGATGCTTTAAATGCATATGTTGAATCTATTGATGCAAATATAGTATTTTCAAATACAAATAGTTTTAATAATAAAATTGAACCTCAAAAAGAGTATTTAAAAGATATTGAATATTTTGTAAATGATTTTAAAACAGACAAAGAGATACAAATAGAGATTGGTTTTGGAAGTGGGAGACACTTACTTTACCAAGCAAAAAATAATCCAGATGTTCAATTTATAGGATTAGAAATTCATACTCCATCTATTGAGCAACTATTAAAACAACTAAAGATTCAAAATATTACAAATGTTTTAGTGGTTAATTATGATGCAAGACTTTTTATGGAATTTATTGATTCAAATAAAGTAGGCAAAATATTTGTACATTTTCCAGTTCCTTGGGATAAAAAACCACATAGAAGAATTTATTCAAATGAGTTTATTGATGAAGCTTTAAGAGTTTTGAAAATTGAAGGAACTTTAGAACTAAGAACTGATAGTAGAAAATATTTTGATTATTGTACTTCACTTCTTACTAATTTAAATAGTGGAAGAATAATTATTGATATAAATAAAGATTTAGAAGTTTCAAGTAAATATGAGGATAGATGGAAAAAACAAGGTAAAAGCATATATGATGTAGTTTTACAATGTCAAAGAGAAGATAAAAAGATTGATTTAAAACATAATTTTTCTTTTGGTAAAATTGACTTAGAAAACTTTAAAAAGAATATTACAAATAAACCAATGGTAGATGAAAGCTTTTTTATTCATATTGAAGATCTATTTTTAATCGAAGAAGATAATTCTGCATTAATTCAAGTAACAATAGGAAGTTTTAATAGACCACTTAGTAAATATATCTTTGTGAAAGATAATATTGCGCACTATTATCAAGGCAATCCACTTCCAACAAGTGCTAATATTAAAGCTCATGAAAGGTTAAAAGAGATTTTAAAATAATGATAAAAGCAAAAAATATCTACTTAGCGTATGACGAAAATAAATTTATTATAAAAAAAGGTAGTTTTACTATTAATAGTAAAGAATTTATTTTTATTGGTGGTACAAGTGGTAGTGGAAAATCAACGCTTTTAAAATCTTTTTATGGTGATATTGCTTTAAAACATGGAAGTTTAGATATAGATGGGCAAGAGATGTTTAATATCTCTTCTAAAAAATTAAGAAAATTAAGAAGAGATATTGGAATTATTTTTCAAGATTATAAATTGATTCAAGAATGGACAATTGAAGAAAATATTATGATTCCTTTAAGAATAAATGGCTACTCATCAGAGATTTCAAGAGATCAAGCAAATAAACTTTTAGCACATGTAAAATTAGGACATAGGGCTGGATACTATCCAAATGAATTAAGTGGTGGAGAACAACAAAGAGTTGCAGTAGCAAGAGCACTTGCACACAACCCAAAACTTATAATTGCAGATGAACCAACAGGTAATTTAGATGATTATTCTGCTGAAGTGGTATGGAACTTACTTAAAGGGGCAAATGAACAACTTGGAATAACTGTGGTTGTTGTAACACATAGAGTCCCTAAAAATTTTGGAATTAGATTTAGACAATTATCAATAGAAGATGGGATAATATATGAAGTTTCTTAAAAATATTTTAGCCTTTGTAATACCTTTATGTGCAATGCTGATTACATTTACACTATATTTATTTACTCAAAATACTGTAGATAAATATAAAAAGAAAATTGCAAATGATTACTCAATTGTTATTGTGACAAATACTCCTTTAATTAAAGAAAAATTAAATGAGATTGCTAGAATGAAAGTTAAAAAAATTACAACATTAAAAAAAGAAAAAATAATAGATGATATAAAATCAAATCTTTCAAATACATCAATTGAATTATTAAGACAAAAGTTACCCTATTTTTATAAAGTTCATTTGGAAAATTTCCCAACAACAACTCAATTAAATAATATAAAAGATGAGCTTTATAAAAATAAAAATATTAGAAATGTAGAAATCTTTTCAAAAAATCATAATCAAATTTACTTATTATTACTTTTAATAAATGAAATAAGTTTTATTCTATTTATTGTTATTTTGATTTTTTCAGTACTTATTTTAGCAAAACAAATTCAAATTTGGTTTTATGAACATCAAGAAAAAATAGCAATTTTACAACTTCATGGTGCTTCAATTTTATATAGTTCTTCTACTATTATAAAATATGCAATATTGAGTTCATTTTTAGCATTTTTTATTGTTTCTGGAGTATTTTCTTTTCTAGTTACAAACCTTACAATGGTTTTCCCTGTGGAGTTAAATGATATAGTTGACGTGGAGATGTCTTTAAGTAAAGAGTTATTAAAATTGTTCTTTTTATCTTTTGGTATTTCGATTCTAACAATCTTTGGTGTATTAATTAAGTATAAATTGAAAAATGATTAAACTAATACTTATAATTTCATTACTAACTTTTAACTATTTAAATGCTTCTAGTAAAACTATTGCAAAGAAAATAGAAGCAAAAAAATCTATTTTAGATAAAAGTAAATCTAAAAAGATGAGAACAAATCTAAAAATCAAAATACTTGCAAGGCAAATCAAACTTCAAAATACAGAATTAAAAAATTTAGAAACTCAAATTGTAAAAGTTAATACAGACATAAATAAGCATCAAGATTTATTAGAAGATTCAAGAAAAAACTTAAATGATTTAAAAGAAAAATCAAAATCATTAATGAAGAAAAAAAAGACAAATGAAGAACAAATAGTAGATACAATTATTGAAAATTTTTCTTCTTCAATTGGTATAAAATTAGCAGATGAAAGTTCACCAAAAGAGTTAATTGATACAGAGATTTATAGACTTCTTTCTGAACACTCTAAAGACCAAATTTTAAAATTAAATAATAATTATGAACAAGTAACATTAAATAAACAAGAAAATGAAAAAGAGATTAATAAAATTAGTCATTACATCCAAGAAAGAGTAAAAAAGAAAGAAGAGTTACATAAGCTAATTAAACACCACTCTAAATCACTAAAATCACTTGAAGTAAAACATAGAATTTATCAAAAAGAGTTAAAAAGTGTAATTGAAAAACAACAAGAGCTAGCTTCCTTACTGGAAAAATTAAATATCTTAAAATCTCAAGAGATTAAAAAAGAAAGACTAGCAAGATTAAAAAGAAAAAAAAGATTACTTGCTTTAAAGAAAAAAAGAGAAGAAAAAAGACAAAGAGAAAAAGGTAAAAATACCCAACAAACACAAGCAGAGGTTGAAAAAAGATTTGCTCAAGATATTGACTTAGATGTTAGAATGCTTGGTTCTTCTACAAGAGGTGTAAAAATATCAAGATATAGAGGTAAAAAGACTATTTCTCCACTTAAAAGCTTTAAAGTTGTTAAGAAATTTGGTAAATATTATGATCCTGTTTATAAAATCAAACTATTTAATGAATCAATTATTTTAAAAACAAAAATTCCAAAAGCAAAAGTATACTCAATATTTAATGGAAAAATTGTTTATGCAAAGAAAAATGCAGGTATGTTAGACAATGTTGTGATTGTTCAACATAGCAATGGTTTACATACTATTTATTCTCATTTAGATGAGATTGCACCTACATTAAAAGTTGGTAAGTGGATTAAAAAAGGTTATGTAATTGGAAGAGTAAATGATACTTTAAATTTCCAAGCAACAAAAAACTCTTATCACATCAACCCAAAAGATTTATTTAGACTCTAAGAGTCTATATCCACAGAAAAAGTCTTATTTATTTTGATTAATAACTCTTCATGCTCTTTTTTTAACTTATTGTACGATTTGATAATTTTCTTACCATATTCAGTTATTATATAAGTACCTTGATTTTCTTGTTCAATTGCTAAAGGTTCATTTGCAATTTTATTTATCGCTTTGATATTTTTTAATGCAATATCATACTCAATATCTGCATCTTGTGCAGCAATTTTTAGATTTGAATTTATTATAAGTTTTTCTAGAAGTTTTATTCTTCCTGGTCCCATAAAGTTGCCTTTATCTTTTTGAACCCAAATTTGTCCGCCAATATTATATTTATTTTCCATAGGGTAAATCTATCTTAAATATGTTAAAAGTATGATAAATTTAAATTAAGTGTTAGTAGAAAAAGAGCAGGAAAACTGCTCTTTTTATTTTTAATGTAGGTCTGCGTTTAATTTAACTTCTCTTGTACTTCTCATAGCAATAGTTTGCCCTGTTTGAGAATTAACTCTAAAATGAACACCATTAACACCTAAGAAATCCATACCTTTCATTACAGGTTTAATTTCTTTATTTGGATTGATTTGTTTTAATTGCTCAACAGCTTTTTCAGAAAGAGTAACTTTTGTTCCTGGTAAAATTGTAACTCCTGCATCTAAAATACAACTATCACCAATTGCTGTACCTGTACAAGAATTTGCACCAAGAAGTGTATTTTCACCAATTGAAACTGGTACACCATCAGTTCCAGAAAGAACACCAAGAATTGAAGCTCCTCCTCCAACATCAGATCCAGCTCCAACTATTGCACTTGAAGAAATTCTACCTTCAACCATAACAGAACCTTCAGTTCCTGCATTAAAGTTAATATAAGCTGCACCTGGCATTACTGTTGTTCCACCAGCAAGTTGTGCACCAAATCTAACTTTTGAAGTTTCTAAGATTCTTGTATTATCTGCTGGAATCACATGAGATAAAAATCTTGGAAATTTATCAACCATATCAATAGTAGGATATTTTCCTGAAATTTTTAATGTAATTTCATTTTCTCTTAACCAATCTAATTCAATTGGTCGATTACCAACCCATGCACAATTTTGTAACTTACCAAATGCACCATTTAAATTAAGGCTTCTTAGTTTTGCTTTTCCTTGAGATAATGCATATAATTTTAAATAAACTGTTTCTGCACTTTGAGGGTCAGCATCTTCAAAAATAAATACAATTTTAAAATTATCAGCAGTTAGACCACTATCAATAGGTAAAGAAGCAAGTGTAGATAATACTTGTACATTTTTATGATTTTGCCCTTTTGCTTCAGGAATATAAGGTCTAAAAGATTCTATACATTTTTCTAAAAATTTATCATTTAAATCACAAACTAATTCTGATTTAGAAGTATCTACTTCAACACCACTTTGTTTTAAAGCATTTAAAAAAATAGCTGCACTTCCATAATTTTCTTCCCAATTTACTACAGGATAAGTTGCTTGTAATATTTTATCACTATTTAATTGACCTCTATCAACTCTTGCAATACCAAATCCAATTGGGTTTTTATACCAATCTTGTGATTGAATATCTGTTACTAATTGTTTAAACTCTTCTTTAGTGTAAGCCATTTATTCTCCTTGAAATTTTGTGGATTATACAATAACTTTTACTAAAGAAAACTTTAGAAATTTTTTTAGTGGCTTGTATCCATATCAATAGTTGCCATAGTAGAATTTATGCCATGAAGTGATTGTAAAATTGATTTTACACTTGTAGAACGAATTATAATTTCATATCTATATCTATTAGCTATTTTGAATATTGCACACTGCCCAAATCCTACAACCTCAATGTTTTCATCAGCTTTTAGTATCTTTACATATTTATCAAGTTCATCTTTTACTTTTAATCCATTTGTGTGAGCGAATATAATTCTTGCCATTTTTACATAAGGTGGATATAAATCTTCTCTAAACTCTAACTCTTCATCTAAGAAATCTTTATAATCAGCTTCTTGAAAATAATACTCAAAAAAGTCTTGATTTTTTGTCTGAACAATAACTTCACCCTCACCTTTTCTTCCACTTCTTCCTGCAATTTGAATAAGTAAAGACAATGCTTTTTCTCTTGCTTTATATGAATTCATATTTAATACAGAATCAATTCCTAAAACAACTGCTAATTTTACATTGTGATAATCGTGCCCTTTTGATAGCATTTGAGTTCCAACTAAAATATCGATTTTATTTTTATTAAAATCATTTAAAACTGCTTTTAATTTCGTATCTGTTTTTATTTCATCTCTATCAAATCGTTTTATAATTTTTTCAGGAAAAGCAGCATTTAACTCCTCTTCTATTTGTGCAGTCCCTACTCTAAGATTATGAATTACTCCACTATTACAAGAAGGACAAACCTCAGGGATTTTTTGTGTATATCCGCAATAATGGCATTTTAAAGCTAAATCATTTTTATGTAAACTCATAGAAACAGAACAAAATGGACATTCAACTGATTTTCCACAGCTTGTACAAATTTGATATTTAAAATTTGCCCTTGTTGGTAAAAAGATAATAACTTGATGTTCATTTTTTAAAGTTTGATTAATTTTATTTAATATTTTTGGTGATAAATTTGCATCACTATCATCAAAATCTATAAACTTTTTGGATTTAAAAAAAGTTTGTTTCAATCTATAATAAGGAACTTTTTTAAAAGATGAAATAGAAGGAGTTGCACTTCCTAATATCAATTGAATATCAAACTTTTTTGTAATATATAAACTAAGATCTTTTGTTTGTAATCTTGGTTTAGAATCACTTTTATAAGATTCATCATGTTCTTCATCAACTACAACTATTCCTAAATTTTTAAAAGGCAAAAATAAAGATGATCTTGCCCCTGCAATTAATCTAATTTCACCATTTAAAACTTTTTGTATAATCTCTTTTTTCTTCTTTTTTGTTACTTTTGAATGCCAAATTGCAACACTAGTATCAAAAACTTTTTCCAATCTTTTTTGCATTTGAGGAGTTAATGAAATTTCAGGCATTAATAAAACTGCTTGTTTCTGTTCGTTTAAATGTTGTGCAATTGCTTTAATATAAACTTCTGTTTTACCACTACCTGTATTTGCAAATAGTAAAGCTTGTTTTTTAGTTTTTAAAAAATCAAAAGCTTCTTGTTGTTTTGGTGATAATTCAATATCACAATTAAAGTGTTTTTTTTCAAATTCAACTTCCAAAGATTTATCAAAAGCAGTATAAATACTCAAAGCCTCTCCTATACTGCACACATAATACTTACTAATAAAAATTGAAGTTTCTAGCATCATATGATCATAATATTCATCTGTTATAGTTTCAATATTTACACACTTAAAACTTGGTTTTTCAACCTCTTTTATAACTACTGCATCACATAGTTTTTTCATTCTTGCTAATTTTACTAATACTTTTGTACCTATTTGTATATCTTCTTCACTTTGATAAGTAAGATTACACAAAGGTGATTTTAAGATTGCTAATTCATAATATTTCATTGGAACTCTTTGCAAATTTCATTTTTGCTAATACACATAAATGTGTTATTTTTATATTTAAAATTAACTTTTGAATTGTTAAGTTTTAGACTGTAACTGTTTTTATTATATTTCATCCAAGAGTTATTTGAAGAAATTATTGCATTTTTTAATACATTAGAAAAAAGTTTCTCACCAGCTTTATTTATAGTAGCTTTATCTAATTGGGTTAAAAATTTAGTATTTGATAAAACTCTTTTTGAATTTACATTTTTAATACCACTTTTTATTTGATTTATTTGAATTTTATATTTTTTTGAATCAACGGTATTAAAAATATTAGAAAAATTTCTATTTATAAGAGTTATAATAATTGCTAATAAACAAATTGAAAAAATAACTTCAATTAGACTAAAAGCTCTTTTCATTTATAATGAAGGTATTTTATTTGATATTTGTTCTATTTCTTGCTTGAACTTAGAATGTTCTTGTGA
Organism: Arcobacter sp. CECT 8985; assembly: GCF_004116495.1. GTDB lineage: Bacteria > Campylobacterota > Campylobacteria > Campylobacterales > Arcobacteraceae > Malaciobacter. Next base: position 124,429 of record NZ_PDKC01000001.1, read on the forward strand.
AAGTCTTATATAAGCAGCTAGTAACTCTCTTGTATCCAAATTTTTATCAGTTTCTAAATACCTTGTTATCTCATTTTTTAATGATTCGTCTACACTTATCGTATAAGCCATATTATTAATATGAAAAGTCAATTTCTGAGTCACTCTTGTTACCTTTTTTTAATGTAATTGCGCTATCAATCCGTAAAAGCATATCTTGATTATTTCTTGTTAATTCATCATTCAAATTTTTCAATTCATTTAATTCTTGTATTAAAGAGTCATTCTCAATCTTTACTCTTTCATAATCACGAATTAATTTTTCAATTTTTGAATCAAGTGCTTCTGTAATTTCCATGCTTTGCATTTTAACACAAACTTCCTACTAATTAAATTATTTATTATTAAGTACTTATCTTAAAACCCATCTTGTTATTTTCATATTTTGTATTTTACACTTTAAATAATGAAAAATCTATTATTATAATATATATATTACTATTATTTTTTAAAATATAATATTAAGTCAAATAATAATATTATATTGCCTAATTTTTAACACAAGAATTTAATAAGGAGTGATTATTGGTTTATTTAGTAGGTGCTGGACCAGGAGATATTGAACTTTTTACATTAAAAGCTGTAAATATTTTAAAAGAAGCTGATGTGATTTTATATGATGCTTTAGTAAATGAAGATTTTATTCAATTTTGTAAAAAAGATTCAATAAAAATCAACGTAGGTAAAAGAAAAGGTCACCATATTAAAAATCAAGATGAGATAAATGAACTACTTATAAAATATGCCAAAGAAAAACATATAGTTGTTAGATTAAAAGGTGGTACTCCATTCGTATTTGGAAGAGGATATGAAGAAGTAAAAGCTTTAAAACAAATTGGCATAACACCTATTATTATTTCAGGTGTATCTTCAACTACAAGTGTTCCAGAAAGCTTTATGATTCCATCTATTGATAGAAGTTTTTCTGATTCATATAGAACAATTACAGGTCATGACTTACAAATATTTAATGAAATAGTAACTTCTTATCATAAAAGAGAAAATTTGATTATTATGATGGGTGCATATAAAGCAAAATTAATTGTTGAATCTTTATTACAAAAAGGTTTTCCACCTTCAACACCAATTGCTTATTTAAGTAAGGGCACAACAAAAGATGAAAAATGTCTAATTTTTACATTAGAAGAAGTATCTAGAAAAGATGATAGTTTTTTTGAAGAGTTAAAAAGTTTAACTCCAGTTATTACTTATGTGGGAGAGACAATAAAGGCCTCTTATTGAAAAGGAATTATTCCTCTTCAATAAGTAATTGACCTTGTTCATATAAAGATGCAACTGCTTTTCCCCATTGAGAAAAGTAATCCATATTTCTTTTAGAAAATCCAAATGTTTTATTTATATCTTGTATTAACTCTTTTTCTTTAAAATCAAAAGAGTCATCTGCATGAATTAATATCATTAATTCAAGCATTACTATTTTTTTACTTTTTTTTGTTTTAAAGTTTTTTAAAGTATCTTCTAAATCAAAAGTATCTACATCGAAAATGTCATCATTTTCTATACCCATTTCAACACAATATTCTTCAATAATTTCGTGTTCTTTTTCACCATAATCACTATCTACTCTTGCAAGATAATGAGCAAGCCTTAAAAAACTAAATTTCTCTTTTGTTTGTAATTTCATTAATAGCATATATCAAATTCCTATTTATTTTATAAGTATGAAATTATATAATTTTTTTGTTAATAAATAATAAATAACTCTTCTATTTTGTTAAGAAAGGAAAAACTAAAATTAATCCAGAAATTATAAACTGAACAGAAATAGAAGCAAGAAATAAACCCATAACTCTTGAAACAACGTTAATTCCAGTAATTCCTAGTTTTTTATTTATATATGTAGACATTCTAAGTGTTCCCCAAATATAAAAAGCCAAAGTAGTAATAATTAAACTCATAATAACAAGATGCATTAAACTATGACTTTTTTGAGAAAAAATAATAATTGTAGAAATTGCACCAGGACCTGCAATTAAAGGAATTGCTAAAGGTACTATTGCTATTTCTTTTGATGTGTTTTTTGCTTCTTCTAATTCATTTTTTGTATGTTTTGCTTTTGGTATTTCTGCATTTAACATATTAATAGACATCAAAAGTAATAAAATACCTCCTGCAATTTTAAATGCTGCTATTGAAATTCCAAAAAATAGTAATATGTATTCACCAATCCACACAGAAACTATACCTGCAACTCCTGCAGCAATTGCTACAGTTTTTGCAGTTTGATTTCTATCTTCTTTTGAAGAAGTAGCAGTAAGTGATATAAAAATTGGTATTGCAGATAATGGACTAAAAATTGCCATAATACCAATAAATACTTGAATATACTCATTAAGTGTTAACACCTATGCCCCTAAATATTTTTTTCTAATTTCATCTGAGTTCATTAACTCTTTTGCACTATTTTCTAGTGCAATTTCACCATTTTCTAATACATATGCATAATCAGAAATATTTAATGCTGCATAAGCATTTTGCTCTACTAAAAGAATAGTAATACCATCTTCTTTAAGTTTTGAAATAATATCAAATACTTCACCAATTATTTTAGGTGCCAAACCTAAACTTGGTTCATCTAACATTAACAATTTTGGAGAACTCATTAAAGCCCTTGCAATTGCAAGCATTTGTTGTTCACCACCACTCATTGTTCCTGCTAATTGTTTTCTTTTTTCTTTTAATCTTGGGAATAAATCATACATTGATTCTTGTAGTGAATCAAACTGTTCATCATTATTAAATGCTCCCATTCTTAAATTTTCATCAACACTTAAATTGATAAAAACTCTTCTTCCTTCTGGAACTAAAGATATTCCACTTTGAATAACTTTAGGAGTTGAAAGTTTTGATATATTATGACCTTCAAAATATATTCTTCCTTTTCTTTTTACATCATTTACAATTGATTTTAGTGTTGATGTTTTCCCTGCTCCATTAGAACCTATTAAAGATACTATTTGACCTTTTTCAACTTTAAAATCAATTTTTTTAACAGCTCTAATCAAACCATAATATACTTCTAAATCTCTTACTTTAAGCATGTTTAAAATCTCCAAGGTACGCTTTTATAACTTCTTCATCTTTGATAGCATCTGAAATATGACCTTCGAAAATTGTTTTTCCATAATCAAGAACCATAACTCTATCACACAAATGGTTTACAAACTTCATATCATGTTCAATAAGTAAAATTGTAATATCAAATTTATCTCTAATATCAAATAGCAATTGTGCTAATTCTTTTGTTTCATTTGGATTCATTCCTGCTGCTGGTTCATCTAATAAAAGTAATTTAGGTGCAGCAGCTAATGCTCTTGCAATTTCAACTTTTCTTTGACTACCATATGACAATGAAGTTGCTTGTTCATGTGCATATTGTGCAATGCCTAAAACTTCCATAATTTCAAATGCTTTTTGTTTAATTCTTTTCTCTTCTTTAAAAAATCTTGGCAATCTAATAATCGTTTCTAAATAAGAGTATTTTGCTTGATAATCAAAAGCAATTAAAATATTATCTAAAACTGTCATTGATTGAAAAAGTCTAATATTTTGGAATGTTCTTGCTATTCCTTTATGAACAATTTTATGTGGTTTTGTACCATCAATTCTTTGTCCATTAAATTTAACTGTTCCTTCACTTGGAGAATAATTTCCTGTAATGATATTAAACATTGTAGTTTTTCCTGCTCCATTTGGACCAATTAAACCATATATCTCTTTTGACTTAACAGAAAAAGAAGTATCTTTTATGGCAGTAACACCACCAAAATTTTTTGTAATATTACTAACTTCTAAAATCATTTGTTAGCCTTTTTCTTTTTGAATAAATCTTTTAACTCTTTTTTACCCATAAGCCCTTCTCTTGCAAATAACATCACAACAATTAATAATAAAGAGAATACAACCATTCTCATTCCTGGCATTGCATCTGTTTGATAACCAAAAATTTTCATTGGTTCATCTAAAAATCTCATCCATTCAAGTCCTGCCATAACAAATACAGTTCCTATAATTGCACCTGTTGTACTTCCTAAACCACCTAAAACTATAATAATTAGTAGTTGGAATGTCAATAAGAATGAGAATAAATCAGGTGAAATTGAAGTTAATAATGCAGCTAATAAACCTCCACCTATTCCTTCAAAAAATGCTGATGTAGTAAATGCTAAAGTTTTAATTTTAAATGTATTTACACCCATTGCAATTGCAGCATCTTCATCATCTCGAACTGCTTTCATTGCTCTACCATATTTAGAATAGATTATATTTAAAATTGCTAAAACTGCAAATATTGCAAAGCCTCCAGTCCAATATAAATTAGAAGATTGTGGAATATCATTAATTCCTAAAGAACCATTAGTTATTTCAGGTGAATTAATAGCTAAAATCCTAATAATAAAACCAAAACCTAATGTTACAATTGCAAGATAATCTCCTCTTACTCTAAAAACAGGGAAAGATAAAGATAATGCCAATAAAGAAGAGATAATTCCTGAAAAAATCAATGCCCAAAAAAAGTTAGCTTGTAGTGCTAAAATCCAAGGGTAAGGATCTTCAATATCATATTGATAAAGCATACCATCTGCATCAACTGTTAAAATCGCCGTAACATAAGCACCAACTGCAATAAAGCCATTTGGCTCTAAGGAGAACTGCCCTGTTACACCATTTATCAAGTTATATGAAACTGCTAAAATAATAAAAATAGCTACATTATTAATAATTCTTACAGTGTATTCTTCAAAATGATTTTGAGCAAACCATGTAAACCAAATTGCTACTAAGATTATTGATAAGTTTATTAATCTTTGTTTTGTAAATATCGAATCTTCAATCATATTAAAACCTACTCTTTTCTAAATCTTTTCCCATAATTCCTGTAGGTTTAAATAAAAGTACAAAAATTAAAAATACAAAGGCAAAAGCATCTTTATAACCAGCTAAATCTGGGAAAAATGCAACTACTACAACTTCTGTAAATCCTATAATAAACCCACCTAATACTGCACCTGTAACAGAACCAATACCTCCAACAACAGCAGCAGCAAAAGCTTTTAATCCAACTAAAACACCCATCATTGGTTCAACAGAAGGATAATTTATAACCCAAAACACTCCACCAACAGCAGCAAGTGCAGAACCTAAAGCAAATACAATAGCAATAATTTTATTTGCATCAATACCCATTAGATTAACTGTTTTTATATCAAAAGATAAAGCTCTAATTGCCATTCCATATTTTGTTTTATATAAAACAAATAAAATACCTAATAATAAAATTAGAGTAACAAGTGGAACTAATATAGATGATGTAGAAAAAATTATTCCTGAAACATTAAAAATATTTTGCATATATTCTGGTACAGGAAAAGGTCTTGGAACTCCACCTGCAAATACTGTAAATGCATTTTCCAAAAAGAAAGAGATACCAATTGCAGTAATAAGCAATGAAATTCTTGGTGCTTCTCTTAAAGGTTTATATGCAATTTTATCTGTCAAAATACCCACTAATGCAGATATAACTACTGACAATAAAACAGCCACAGGAAAAGGCAAATGAAATATAGAGATAAATGCATAAGCCAAAAATGCTCCAACCATCATAATGTCACCATGTGCAAAGTTAATAAGTCTAAGCACTCCATATACCATAGTATAACCAATTGCAATCAGTGCGTACATTGAGCCTAAAGAAAACCCATTTACCATCTGTTGCATAAATGTAAATAAATCCATTAATTCTCCCTGAAAGTTATAAGAAACTTTTACAATAATAAAAGGAACACTATTACTTTTATTATTGTAAAAAGCCTAGCAAAATGCTAGACTTTGTATATTTAAAATATTATATAATTTAAATTAGTTTAAATTAATTATGGATTTACAGTAGCTTTATATTGTGGTTTACCATTTACAATCTCTTTAATAATTGCAGATTTAATAGCATTACCATGTTTATCTATAGAAATAACTCCAGAAACTGCTTGAAAATCTTTAGTTTTTTTAATTTCTTTATTAATACACTCTGAATTTGATGGATCTTTACATTTATTCATTGCATTTATAAGTACATAATATGTATCAGCACCTAAAGCAGAAAATGAATTTAATGCATTTGAACCAGTTTGTTTTTCATAAGCTTTAATAAAATCAGTAGATTTTTTTGTTGGAGGATTTGTATAATCAAATGCATCTGTATATAAGTAACCATTTACAGCATCTCCACCTAAATCAATAAATGTTTGATTTGACACACCATCACCACTAATCATAGTTGTTTTAAGACCTAACTCTTTTGCTTGTCTTGCAAACATAGATGCTTCTGGATGATAAACAGGAAGGAAGATAATATCTGGATTTAATCTTTTTATTTGTGAAATAATAGCTTTATAATCTTTATCACCTGATGTAATTCTAATTTTTTTAATAATTTTTCCACCAGCTTTTGTATAAGTTTTTTTGAAAGCTTTTGCCAATCCTAAAGAGTATACTGTAGCTTGATCAACAACTAAAACCGCTTTTTTCTTATTTTGGCTAATTGCATAATTTGCAACTACACTACCTTGAAATGAATCTGTAAAACAAACTCTATTTGCATATTTTTTTCTCATAGTTAGTTTGTCATTTGTAGCAGCTGGTGCAACAACAGGAATATGTTTTTTTTCTGCAATTGAGATAACTTGTGCAGTATTAGTAGAAATCATAGCTCCAATAATTGCAACAGCTTTATCAGAAGAGATTAATCTAGTTGCTGCATTCGCAGTTTCAACTTTATCACCCTTATTATCTACTAATACAAGTTTAATTGTATCACCATTATCTAATTTTGGTTGTAATTTATGTGCTAATTTAACACCAACCTCAGCATTTTGTCCATATGCAGCAACTGCACCTGACATTGGTAAGATTAAACCTACTTTAATCTCTTTTGCAAAGGCCATAGTGCAAGTCAATGCAGTAGCAATTGATAAACCTATAATTTTTCTCATTTTTTCTCCTTGTTAAAACGATATAAGATTTTATGTAATTATTGAGAAAAAGTAAATAAAAATCATGCTATTTATTGAACATTTTTTGCAATTTTTTAATATTAATAAAATATAGAGGTTATAAATATCTTTATATTACAATTTAGTAATTAATTTATATTTAAACTATATTAATCACTCTAATTCTAAACTCATTAAAAACATATCTTCCCCATCAACTACATTTAAATTATTGCTATTACAAGATGGACATAAGAATTCATGCTTTTGTAAAGTAGAAGTTTTATTACAATCTAAACACTCGACGACGACTTTTTGATGATTTATAATAAACTGTGCATTATCACATACTGTCTTTTCTTTAAATGTATCAAAAGCTGTTTGTAGTAAATCAGGCTCAACTCCACTTAATACTCCAATTTTTACAATTAATTTTGTTACTTTTGAAGCATTATTGTCTTTAACATATTGTTCGCACTGTTCAAGTAATGATTGAACGATACTATATTCGTGCATTATTTCTCCTATAAAATTTTCATATTTATTAACAAATTCTTGGTAATAGTTCACCTGTTGGTAAATCTATAAATCGTTGAGTTCCCCACGCTGTATTTAATACAACTTTTCCTTGATGTTTTAAAGTTACATTACCAATAACGCTTGCTTCACTTGAAGTCTCAATTTGTTTTAAAATTTCAATTGCTTTTGAAGCTTGATCTTTAGATACTGCCATAACAAAAGTACCTTCATTTGCTAAACTCAAAGGGTCAAATCCAAGTAGTTCACAAACTCCTTTTACCTCATCACAAACAGGGATTTTTTCTTCTTCAATCTCCACACAAATATTTGATTGTTTTGCCCATTCATTTAAAACAGCACTAACCCCACCTCTTGTTGCATCTCTTAGTGCTCGAATTTGAATACCTTCATCTATTAATTTTTTTATAACTGGCCATAATGAAGCACAATCAGATTTTAAATTTGTTGAAAAATCAATATCTTCTCTTGCTGCAAAAATAGTAGCACCATGTTTACCAACTGAATTTGATACTATTACTACATCTTCATCTTGAATATTATTTGAAGATATTCCTTTTTGTTCTATTTGTCCTATTCCAGTAGTATTAATAAATATTTTATCAACACTACCTTTTGGTACTACTTTTGTATCTCCACTTACAACCATTGCACCATTTTTTTCAAGTTCTACTTTCATACTATCAACAATTCTATTTAAAGTTGATACTTCAAAGCCTTCTTCAATAATTACTGAACAAGTAAGATATTTTGGTTTTGCCCCCATCATTGCTAAGTCATTGCAAGTTCCACAAACTGCTAATTTTCCTATATTTGCACCGGGAAATTCTATTGGGCTTACAGTAAAAGAGTCTGTACTAAAAGCTAAATTACCATTTTCAATAACAGCAGCATCTTCACTTTTAGATAAAATCTCATTTTTAAAAGCTTTATAAAATATTTTTGTAATTAATTCATTATTTTCTTGCCCACCATTTCCATGAGCTAGTGTTATATTAGTCATTGTTAACCTCTTTTTGTACTATTTGTGCAAATTTTTTTAAAATAAAATTTGATTCACTTGTCTGTTTTATATTATTTATCAACTTTTTTGTTGATAACTTTTTCGTTTTTGAAACTTCATTTATATATGATCTCATTATATTATTATCATATTCTGGATGAAACTGTACACTCCATGCTTTTTTACCTACTCTAAAACTATGATTTTTATCGTGATTATTAAAAGCTAATCTTACTGCATTTGAGGGAAGTTTTTTAACAGTTTGTGAGTGAATAGTATGAACATTAAAGTTATTTGGTAAATCTTTAAATAACTCATCATCTTTTGCTTCATCAGTAAGTGAAATTTCAACTGTTCCAATTTCCATACCATTTTCATGATATGAACTTATTCCATCAAGACTTTTTGCCAAAAGTTGATGTCCATAACATATTGCTAATATTGGAATTTCATTTTTTATTAAAAGTGGTATCCATTTTTCTATTGCAACACTCCATGGTTCTTCATCTGTAACCATAGAGTGAGAACCAGTTATAATAACACCTGCACACTCATTTATAAAAGGAAGATTAAATTGTTGGTGCATATCTATTACAACCGTTTGCAAAGAATCATTGTCTAATTTATCAATTACCCACTTATCAAAATCACCATAGTGCATTTTTGTATCATCAAAAGTTATTCCTGTTTTTATTATAAAAAGTTTTTTCATCTTTTTTTCTCCAAGCTTAAACTTTTAATACCATACAATAAAATTATGAATAATTTAATATATATTTTATATATTATTTAATCAAATTTCCATATTTATAATATGCACTACAAGCGCCTTCACTAGATACCATACATGAACCTAAAGGGCTATTTGGTTTACATGCTTTTCCGAAAACTTTACAATCATTTGGTTTTGCCACACCTCTCATAATATCTCCACAAATACATAATTTATGATCATCAATTTTTTCAGTTGGCAAAATATCTTTATAGATTTTTTCAGCATCTATATTTGAATATTCATCTTTTAATTTCAATGCAGAATCAGCTATATCTCCTAAACCTCTCCATCTAAAATGTGTTGCTTTTGTAAAAAATTTATTTATTAACTTTTGTGCAGCTAAATTTCCATCATTTGATACAGCTCTTGAATACTCTATTTCAAGTTCACATCTGTTTTCATTAAATTGTTTTACTATTGCAAGAATTGATTGCATAACATCAACTGGTTCAAATCCTGCTACAACAACTGTTTTTTTATACTTAGATACAAACTCTTCATATATTTTTGAACCTGTAATTACACTTACATGGGAAGGTCCAATAAAAGCATCAATTTTACAATCACTACTTTCAAGTAATACTTTCATTGGTTGGGGAACTGTAATATGGTTTATATGAAAAAGAATATTATCAATCTTATTTTTTATTACATGCTCTAGTAAAGCAGCAGTCATTGGTGTTGTTGTTTCAAAGCCAATTGCAAAGAATATTATTTTTTTATTAGGGTTTTCTTTTGCTATTCTTATAGTATCAAGAGGTGAATATACAAATCTAACATCTGCACCTTTACTTCGTGCATCTTGTAAACTTCCTTTACTTCCAGGAACTTTAATCATGTCTCCTAAAGTAACTAATATCACATCTTCTTGTAAACTTAAGATATACGCGTGGTCAATTCTTTCTTTTGGCATAACACAAACTGGACAACCAGGACCATGAATAAACTCAACATTATCAGGCATTAATTGATTTAATCCATACTTCATTATTGTATGTGTATGTCCACCACAAACTTCCATAACATTTATTTTATGTGGAAGTTTTGAAGCTTCTTCATCTATTAATTTTTTTAATGCTCTTATAGCTTTAGGATCTCTAAATCCATCATATAAATCTTTTAATTTTAGTTCATTCATTGCTTTCTCTTTATCTAATTACTTTTTCTTTATCTATTTGGACAGTTTTATGATTCTTCAACTAATCTTTGAGCTTCTTCTTCTTCCATGTTCTTAACAATCTGTTCATAAAGCTTTAAAGATTCCATTGCATCTTCTTCATCTATTTTATTCATTGCAAATCCAATATGAAGTAATACATAGTCTCCCACTTTTACTTCTTGATCAATTAAATCTAAACTTGCACTTCTTTCTACACCCATTGTATCAACTGTACAACTATTACTCTCTTTATCTATTGATTTTATTTTTGAGGGAATTGATAAACACATTTTTCTTTCCTTATCTATGTTTTCTTTTAAAGTTAATCCAATCAATAACATTTTGTAATGAGTCTTTATCTTTAATATTTACTTCCAAAATATCAACATTAGGTTTTAACTTTCTTGCAACTTCTTTTTCTTTTTCTAGATCATACTCAAAATAAGGAAGTAAATCAGTTTTTGTAAATAAAATCAAATCAGCTGCTCTAAACATTACTGGATATTTTGCAATTTTATCTTCACCTTCAGGAACTGAAACAAGTACAATATTCAAATGTGTTCCAACATCATATGAAGCTGGACAAACTAAGTTACCAACATTTTCTACAAAACATACATCAATATCATCAAGAGGCATATCATGCAATCCTTTATGCACCATAAATGCATCTAAGTGACAAGCACTTCCTGTTTGAATTTGTACTGCTTTTATATCTTTTGCTTTTAATCTATCTGCATCTTTATTTGTTTCTAAATCACCTTCAACTACACCAAAATTGAAATCAACCATATCAGCAATATTTTCTAAAAGTGTAGTTTTACCACTTCCTGGACTACTCATAAGATTTATACCCAATACTTTATGTTCATTAAAGTGTGCTCTATTATGCGCTGCTTCGTGATCATTTTTATCTAATATTTTCTTTATTACTGAAACTGTTTTACTATCATTTAATTGTGGGTTATGATGTAATGTTTCATGTGCTGCTTGATGGCTAGCACTACCATGTTCATGTGAGTGTTCATGATCGTGATGATGATCATGATCTGTTATACTACATCCGCAATCTTTACACATATTATCTCCTTTGAATAACTATTCATTTTATTAGTTTACTATTATTTTCTTAAATGATTTAGCGATTTTTTTTGAACTTATGTATTTTTTGAACTAAATAGTGTATAATATCTTATGAATTTAAATATTTGTCCATATTGTAATAGTAAAAAACTGTATATATTAAAAGATAATTATAGAAAATGCAAAGATTGTAAAAAGAAATTTTCATTAAGAAAAATTGAAATTGACCTTAAAATAATTGATGGTTTTTGTAACAATGAATCTGCATTAAATTTATCAAAAAGCTTAGGTGTAAATTATAGGACTGTACTTAATAGATATGAGGTTTTTAGAAAATTAATTGCTAATTATTTAGAGGAGTTATATCATAACTCAATACAAGACAATACTTCATATGAAGAGTTCTATTATTTTAATAAAAAGCAATTAAAAAAGAAAAAAAAGAGTCTTTATGAAGCTATAAATTTAATAGGCTTTTATAATAATGATAGAGTATATACTCTTCTAATGCCTTCACTTCCTACTGCACCAATGCAAGATAGAGACATAGAGTTTGAAAGATATTTAAAGTGGCATAAACTTCAATCTCAAAACTCATATGAAACACCATTAAAAGATTTTTGGGATTTTTTAAGTAATGAGTTAGATAAATATAAGGGAATAAATAATAATAACTTCTTTTTTTATTTAAAAGAGTGCGAATTCAAATATAACTTTAATAAGCCAATTTGTAAAGCACTCTTAAAAAATATTTATTTTACTTAATTTAAATCTATTGCTTTCACCTCATTTTTTCCTAAGAACTCTTTATCATTTGCATTATCTACAATTTTTTGAGAAATTTCTGCAGTTTGAACAGATACATCTTTTGTTTTCATAGCAACACTTGCATTTTGTTGTGTTTGTTGGTCAAGTTCATTAATAGCATCATTTATTTGTTCAATTCCTACTTGTTGCTCTTTACTTGCTACGGCAACATCTTCTATTAAAGTAATTGTCTTATTAATATTTTCATTTAATGAGTGATAACCTTTTATCATCTCATCTGCAATATCTTTTCCTTCATTTGCTTTTGAAGTTGCTGTTTCTACTAACTGTTTTATTTCGCTTGCAGCTTGCGCACTTCTGTTTGCAAGATTTCTTACTTCTTGGGCAACAACTGCAAATCCTTTTCCTGCTTCTCCTGCTGTTGCTGCTTCTACTGCTGCATTTAAAGATAAAATATTTGTTTGGAATGCTATTTGATCTATTACTGTTATTGCTTCATTTATGGCATTTACTTGATTATCAATTTCATCCATTGATGCAGATGTTTTTGTTGCTAATTCATTTCCTTGTTTTGAAGAGTTATTAAGTTCATTTGCATAAGAACTCATTGTTCTTATATGTTCAACATTTTCTCTAATATTTCCAGTAATCTCTTCAAGTGCAGCTGCTGTTTCTTCTAGACTTGAAGCTGATTCTTGAGAAGAAGTATTTAATGTATCTACATTATTTGATAATATTTTTGCAGATTCATTTAATGTCAATCCATTTCTTTTATTTGTAACTAACATATCACTTATAGTGTGACCTAAATCATTAATTCCATTCATTAAATCACATATTTCACCAGTACATCGCATAGTTGTTTCAACTCTAAAATCATTACTTTGGTATTTTTTAAGAACTCCTAATGAGTGATTAACAATCTCTTGAAGATGCTCCATCATACTATTAAATACTTCAATTAGCTGTTTAATAGATGGGTTTGAACTATTACACTCTATTCTTCCTGATAATTCACCTGAACTAATATGATTTACCAAAGCTGAAACTTCTGATATTACTTTTCTATCTTCTTCGAGTATTTTTTTAGTATTTTCAATATTTTGATTAATCATTGCAGACATTTCACCAATTTCATCATTATAAAATACTTTTAAAGATTTAACATCATTTGACTCATGATTTAAAAATTTGAAAAAATGAACCAATCCATCTTCTAAATCATTTATAGGATCTACTAAAATTTTCTTTGATAGATATGTAATAATTAATAAAATTAATACAACTGATATTACAGAAATAACTATAATTTGAGTAATAACATTATTTATCTCACTTTTAGAGTGATCTGCCATTACTTGAATATTTTTTTCAATATCTTCAATATAAGTACCAGTACCAATTATCCAATCCCAAGGTTCAAAATACATAACATAAGAGAATTTTTCTTTTGAAATTTTTTCTCCAGGTTTATTTTTATAATATTTTACTAAACCTTCTCCTTTTGATTTTGAAACATTTACAAATTCTTGAAAATATTTTTTACCATTTGAGTCTTCACTATTTTTTAAATTTTGGCCAACATTATCTTTATTATTAGGATTCATAATAAGTTTATAATTTGTATCATTTACCCAAAAATATCCATTATTTCCAAATCTCATATTTGATAAAGTAGATAATGCTTTTTCTCTCATTTGTTTATCTAAGCTATCTAGATATTTTCCACTTATTATTACCCAATTAAAAGGTTTAAATAATCTACCATAAGATATCTTTTTTTTAAGGTCTTTACTATTAGGTTTTTGCCATACATAACTTACAAAACCTTCAGAATTACCAGATTTAATAGTTTTAGTAATTTTATTAACAAAATCTACACCATTTTTATCTTTTAGTTTTGTAAGATTTCTTCCAACTAAACTTTTATCAATTGGATGAACAACTATCGTATTACTTAAATCTGAAACAAAGAAATAACCATTATTATCAAATCTTGCATTTAAAATTATTTGTTTTATTCTATTTTTTAGTTCATTTTGAGTTAATTTATCTTTATTATTTTCATACTCTTTTTGTACTATTGAAAATAAAAAATCTGTATTTGATTTTAAATCTTTTTCAACTAAAGATTTAACCTTTTGGGGTGAAGTCATATTATAAAAACTTTTAACGGTTTTTATTGCCATTGATACATAACTTTTTAGTTCATTCTCTTTTTGGATATAAGCTTTTTGTTTATACCCCTCTATATTCTTTTTTGTCAGTTGATTAATTGAATATATTGATTTTAAAGCAATAATAATTGAAATTAGTATTACAGTAGTAATAACAATTGCAAGAATTTTTGCTTTTATATTCATACTTTTAAAAAACTGCATTTACGCTCCTTGTACGATTTTGTTTTTATTATAACTTATCTTAGACTATATAATGACTTAGTATAAATACATAAAATATACATTATAATTTTATTTTGTAATTAATATTAAAATAAAATTAAATAAAATAATTAAATAAAAGTTTTATTCTATCAATAGTTCATAGCATTAAAATAGCAAATTCTATTTTATTTTTTTGACTAAAAAGAAATTATTATTTCAACTTATATATATAAAATAGAATATTATAAACCAAAATTATAATAAAGGAAAAAAATGTTAAATGGTTTTAGATTTATTTCTGCAGTTGAGGGTTTTTCTTATTTAATACTTATTTTTATTGCTATGCCAATAAAGTATATTTTAGGAAATCCATACATTGTAAAAGTTGTAGGAATGTCACATGGAGTTTTATTTATTTTATTTTCTATTTCACTATTTTTAACTTTAAAAAGATTAAATTGGGATAAGGGATTTGCTTTTCAACTTTTTGTTTTATCTTTAATTCCTTTTGGGGCAATTTTAATAGAAAAAAAAGTTAAAATAGAAAATAATAAATTCTAAGAGAAAATCTCTTAGAATTTAAATAAACCTGTTTCATTTAAAATTACTGCAATTAATGCAAATGGAATTACATATCTAATCATAAAAAACCAAATTGATAAAAATGTTTTACCCATTAAAGGAGTAAGTTCTTTTCTGATTTTTTGTTTATCCATAAAATACCCAACAAAAATAACAACTAAAATACCTCCAAAAGGAACTAATATTGTTGAACATACAAAATCAACCCAATCAAAGAAAGTTTTACTTCCTACTTTTAATGCTGGAGCAAAGTCTGTAATATTTGAGAATAAAGTAATTATACCTAGAACATAAAAGAAAATACTACAAATAATAGCAGCTTTCTTTCTTGTCATATTAAATCTTTGAATTAGATATAATACAGCTGGTTCCATCATTGAAATAGCAGATGTAATTCCAGCAAATGCAATTGCAACAAAGAATAATATTGATAAAAATTCTCCTGCTTTACCAAACTCATAAAATACTGATGGTAAAGAGATAAATACTAATCCTGGACCTTTTGTTGACTCAGCACCTTTATCAAATAATAAAGTAAATATAATAAGTCCAGCAACAAGAGCAACAATTGTATCAATTATAGAAATAATCAAAGATGATCTAACAATATTTGATTGTTTTGGTAATGAAGCAGCATATGTAATAATAATACCCATACCCAAAGATAGAGTATAAAATGCCTGTCCAATTGCTACAATAACTGCTGTTGAAGTAAGTTTAGAAAAATCTGGATTAAACATAAAAGTTACTGCATCAGAAAAAGCATCAACATTAATTGAATAAATAAATAGAATTCCTAACATAATTCCTAACAATGGCATTAAAATTTTATTTATTTTTTCAATTCCATTTTTTACACCTTTTAAAATAATTGCTGTTACTAAAACAAATACAATTGTATGATAAAAAAGTTGCGTTTGATAATCTGTTTGAAGAAGAGCCATAAACGTAGCTTTTGACTCGTGTACAGTTGAAGGTAACTTTTCAAAAGAAATTGTAATATAGTGTAAAATCCAACCAATAATTACTGAATAATATGAAAGAATAAGCAAAGGGACAATTACTACAAATCCTGCAAATTTCCATATTTTTTTATATTTTGTTGCAAGATTTTCAAACATTGATACTGCATCACTTTGACCTAATTTACCAATTAATAACTCTGAAATAAGAACAAAAACACCAATAAATAATGCTGTTATTAAATAAATAAGAACAAAGGCTCCACCACCATATTCACCTGTAACATAAGGAAATTTCCATATGTTTCCTAAACCTACTGCAGAACCTACTGCAGCTAATATAAAACCTAGTCTACTAAACTTTGCTGTCTTCATAGCCAACCTTGTAAAAAATTAAGGTTCAATTTTATCTAATAGTAAGTTAAAAACAATTTTAATGTTATTTAAGCACACTTTATATGTAATTATTTAACAATAATTATTCAGTTTGAGAGTATATTTGTCCTACTGATATTCCTCCATCATTTACTGGAATTATTCTTGAATAGTATACTTTTTTATTTTTATATTGTAAATTATTTATTACTTTTTCTAATAATGTTTTATTTTGAAAAACTCCACCTGATAAAATTATATCTAAGTCATCATATTCATCTGAAATATCTATTATTATTTTTGCCATTGTATTTAAAAATTTTGAACAAATTGTTTTTTTGTCATATTCATCTTCTACAATTGCTTTTATCATTGGTCTTATATCTATAATATCATTATAGATTTCATAATCAAATGTTTGTGTTATTTTTTCATTATAGTATTGTTCAATTAAAAGACCAGTTTCACCTTCATATGTTTGAATATGAAGAATATTACATAAAGAGGCAATTGCATCAAAAATTCTTCCAACAGAGCTTGTTTGTGGTGCATTTAAACCTTTTTGCCACATTGTATTTAACATTCTTATTTCTTCTAAAGAAAAAGCATTTAATACTCCTAGATGCTTTTTTTCTAACTCTTCTAAACTATATGTATCAAAAAGCAGTGATAAAGCTATGCGTTTAGGTTCTTTAACTGCTTTTTCTCCTCCTAATAATCTAAAATATTTAAAATGTTTTACTCTTCTATACTCTTTTTTAGAAGCTACAAAAAATTCTCCACCCCAAATATTTCCATCATCGCCATATCCGGTTCCATCAAATGCTATACCTAATATATTGTTTTCTAATTTATACTCTGCCATAGTACTTAAAATATGAGCATAATGATGTTGTATCTTTACTACTTTTGTATTTACTAATTTATCAGCCCATTTTGTACTTTCATATAAAGGATGTTTATCACAAACAATTACATCTGGCTCAAAATCATAAAATCTTTTAAAAGTTTTTACTGTTCTCATAAAATACTCAATTGAATCAATTGAGTTTAAATCTCCAATATGAGGTGAGACTATAATATTATCTTCAAAAGCTATACTAATAGTTGATTTTTGATTAGCACCTAAAGCTAATATTTTATTAGTTTGTTTATTTTTTAATTTTATTACACTAGGTGCATAACCTCTTGCATTTCTAAATTTAAAAATATCATCATTTACAACCTGAACAACACTATCATCAATTGCATTTATAATCTCTCTATTAAAATCTAAAACAAAATCAGCAACATTACCAAGTTTAAAAATAAGCTCATCTTTATGTCTAATAATTGGTTCATCTTTTAAATTTGCACTAGTTGCTATTATTGGATTATTCAATTTTTTAAAAAGAAGAATATGCAATGGAGTATAAGGTAAAAAGCAACCTAACCTATGTGTATTTGGTGCTACTAAAGAGCTAAGTTTATTATGTTCATTTTTCTTTACTAATGTAATTGGCTTCTCTTTTGAAGTGATTATTTCTTCTTCTTTTTTTGTTATTGTTGCAACTTCTTTAACTTGGTTTATATCTTTAAACATAACTGCATATGGCTTTGTAGGTCTATTTTTTCTTTTTCTTAAAATATTTACAGTATCATCAATTGTTGCATCACAAACTAAATGAAATCCACCAATTCCTTTAATTGCTACAATTTCACCATTATTAATTAAAGAAGCGAGTTTATCTATTGCTGCAATTCCTTCACAAAGTTTTTTATTAAAATTATTATATAACTCAATTTTAGGTCCACACTTCTCACAACAAACAGGTTGGGCATGGTATCTTCTATTTCTTGGATCAATATACTCTTCATGACAATCATCACAAAGTTCAAATTCTGACATAGAAGTATTTATTCTGTCATAAGGAACAGTTTTTATAATTGAATATCTAGGACCACAATTTGTGCAATTAGTTAGAGCATAATTATAACGAAAATTATTTTCATCATTTATATCATTAATACAATCATCACAAATTGCTATATCAGGGGAGATTATCGTAGTTTTATTTAAGTGATTCTCACTTTTTATAATCTTAAAATCATTAAAAGATTCAATTTGTTTATCTAAAATATCAATTGAATCTATTTTTGATAAAACTGGTGGGTTATTTCTTAATTGATGTAAAAATTCACTTATTGTAAACTCTTCACCTTCTAAGGCAATATTTACACCTTCATCATCATTATTAACCCAACCATTTAAATTATACTTATCACAAAGATTAAAAACAAAAGGTCTAAACCCTACTCCTTGGACTATTCCTTTTACTTTTATTAATTTACCAATTACCATTAAAACTTCTTATTTTTGTATTACGAAGTCCTTATTATAGTATATTTTGAAATTTTTTGTAATACTTTTATGAACTAATTTTAAAATTAAATCATTTGAAAAAATATCTCCAGTTAAACTAACACCATCTAAAGATACTTCTGTATGTACATCATCAACTAATTTGGCAATATAGTCTGCAAAACTTTCAATATATCCTAAACATATAGTATTATCATCAAGCCCAGCAAGTTTAAAACTCATTCCTGATTGAAATAATTTATGTAATAAAAACTCTTTATTAAAAATTTTTTCTGAATCTTTTAATTTATAATCAATTCGTGGTCCTTTTTCCAAAACAGAATCTATTGCTTTATTAAAAACAATATTTTCATCTTCAATTTTAGAACTAAAACCTAATACTACTGCAACAATTTTCCATAAAGAATAAATATTATTATCTTTTAACATAGAAATATCACAATTAATTGCATTTTCATAGATTTGTGGAAATTTTTCTTTATAATTATTTAAAAGTCTATTTGATGTTTCATCTTTTTTCAATATTTCAAATATTTCATTTATTGATTTTGGCAATTTATAACTAACAATATCTAAAAAGCCTTCTATATCTTTTGAGTATAAACAGATATTATCATCATATTTAGTTGATGAATAAAAGTTTAATATACTACTTTTATAAAAATCATATTCTTGTAAAAGTACCATAAAGTGAGCTTTTGCTTTTTCATCAAATTTAGAATAAATAACATCAAGAGATTTATCATATGATTTTGAAGATAAAATAATCGTTTTATCTTCAACAATTTTAATTTTCATAATATCAATATCTTTTATTTTTCCATCGTATGTTAATTCATAATCAAAACTATCATTTTGATTATAAATTAAAAAATCAATATCATATTTTTCTAACTCTTTTGCTAAAAGATATAAAATCAAATCATTTACATATCTAACATTTACATACTCTTGATTTAATGTATTTGTAAGTCTAAATACTTCGTTTACTCTTAAATCAATTGAAGGTTTTTCTATACTTGCTAATGCAACTATCTCTTTTTTATTAGCTACTACTACTTTTGAAATATTTGCTAAATTTATAGATAATAATTTTACACTATTTTCAGTTTTATCTAATTTTCTAAAAATAAATTCACCTGAGGTTGTTTTTATTTTTATACTATTATTTTCATTAATTAACTTTGCTATTGTTTCAAAAAGTTCTTTATTAGAAGTATAATTTTGTTCTTGATTATTTTTTAAAAATTTTAATCTTTTTACATCACAAGTTGTACCACAAATAGAGCAAGAGACAAATGGATTATAAAAATCTTTACTATTACTATTTTCTATTTGTTTTAAACATGAAGAACAAAAAGCAAAATCTAACTTCTCATTAGTTTTTATAACTTCGTATTCTTGTGGAATTTCTGGGACAACTTCTACTGTACTATTTTTAAAAAATATTGACATTGGAAGTGTTTGACCTAATTCATCTGAAAATGAACCTAATTCTTCTTCACTTCCTTTTACATATAAAATGATATCTTTTTGTTTTGTAATTTTATATTCCAATTGCGATTTTTCTACAATATTTTGTAAAAAAAATAAAAATGTGTTATTATTTGAACTATACTCAAAACTAAATTTTAGGATCATTTTTTATCTCTCTTTTATATGAAACCTGTGCTATTTGTGTAATTGTAATATCTTTATTTACTATTTCAACTTCAACACCTAATTCTTTTAGATAATTCACTATTGTATGTTCCATTGTAGGAATTGCATTTATTATCTCTTCACTTAATTCAAAAGTAGTATCATCATCTATTCTTTTTGGAATAATTCCTAATACTTGAGTTTGAGGTAAGTCTCCATTTAATTGAATCATATTTAAAGTTTGCAACATTTCAATTTCATGTGCACTTCCTTGCCAATCTATACTATTTGGCATATTTTCAAAATCAAAGAAATAAACATCACCTGGCTTTGAATTATTTGCATCAATGCAATCAACAACAATAACTTTATCAAACTTAACGATAAGTGGAATTAGCCGTTGGGCTAATGTTCCACCATCTACTATGCTCACACTATTTTTATCACTTTTAAATTCATATTTTTCATCTAAATAATGTATAAAATGTGCGCCCATACCCTCATCTTGAAAAAGGATATTTCCTATGCCTAGTATTAATATATTCATCTATTTTTTATCTTTCTCTTTTATCCATCTATAACCACTAAATATAGAATCCATTGCACCAGCTTTTCCATAAACTGAATTGAAGATTGCTAAGTAAATATGAATTGGTAAGAAAATAATAAATATCCACATTGCAATGTGATGTAATTCTCTAACCCAAGCTAATCCACCAAGCATAGCCTCAACTGGACTTAAAATTCCATATAAAGCTCCACCTAATCCATTATGATATACATGTATATAAAGGATTAATCCTGTTAATGAAATCAATAAAATTGATGCATAAACTCCAATATACGCCATGAATTGTAAAGGGTTATAAACCCCTTTACCATGTGGGTGTTTACCTACTAGTAAATAATATTTAATTTGTTTAATCCATACTGTTGGACTAATAAAATCCCAAAATGATTTTCTTTCTACACCACTTTGTCTATCAAAAAAGAATAAGTAAAATTTACCAATTGTAATTGAAATTAATAAAAAACCAAATATAACATGCCATGATCTCATAAGTGCATTTAAAAAATTTACAGGCTCTCCACCATTTTGTGAAGGCGCTATAAAAGGATATGCAATATAAAAACCACTAGCTGTTAAAATAATAATTGCAATTACTCTAATCCAGTGCGTAACTCTAAGCCAAAATGAAAATTCATAATGTTTTTTAATCATAATGCGCTCCTAGCAACTTGCCCCATAAATTGGGTCTACTTTATGAACACCTAAATCATTACCTTTAGTGTCCATTACATGTACTGCACAAGCAATACAAGGGTCGAAACTGTGAATAACTCTAATGATTTCTAATGGTTGAGTAATATCTTCAACTTTCATTCCTATTAGATTTGATTCATAAGGGCCAATAAGACCATTTGCATCTTTTGGACCTGCATTCCATGTTGAAGGAACAACAGCTTGATAATTTTCAATAACACCATTTTTAATTCTAACCCAGTGAGATAACATACCTCTTGGTACATCACCAATAAATCTACCTTTATACTCTTTATCTTTATCAATTTTATAAGAAGTATAAGTTTCTTTATCCACTTTTAGATTTTCAATTAAAGTATTAAATGTTTCTAATCCATTGTCAACAATTAATTTAGTTTGTAACATTCTAGCTGCTGTTCTACCTAAAGTTGTAAATAGTGCACCAACAGGTAATCCAGCTTCTTTTAAGAATTGATTAACAACTTTTTGAACTTTTTCATTTCCATTTGCATATGAAACTAACATACAAGCTAATGGTCCAACTTCCATTGGTTTACCATCATATCTTGGTGATTTAATCCATGAATATTTTTTGTTTTCATCAATTGATTTAGAGTGAATCATTTTCCCATCTGGTCCAACAGTTTCTCTATCTACAAAACCAGTATAATTTGGATTTGTTTTTCCATCATATGGATGTAATGGTTGATTATCTTTATACCAAGAGTGAGTTGCTTCTTCAGTAATTAAATCTTCATTAATTGGATATACTTTAGAAATATCACCATTCATAATAATACCACTATCAAATAAAAATTCTGTTCTATTTAATCTAATTGTATTATGAGCAATAAAGTTCATAACACCTCTTTGATCAGTAACTGAAGGATCATTTTTATAAGCTTGTGCAGCCATTAAAATATCTGCATAATATGCATTATTTACAAAATCTTGACCTTTTTTAAATAATGTTAAAAATTCACCCATTCTTGATGGATCTAATAAATCCATGATACAAGTAACACCACCAACAGTTAAACTTTGTGGATGTGGTTGTTTACCACCAAAAATAGCTGTCATTTTAGCCATATCTCTTTGAATTTCAAGTGCTTTTAAATAGTGAGATAATGCAATTAAATTTTGTTCTGGAGTTAATTTAAATGATTTATTTCCCCAATAAGCATTTGCAAAAGGGCCAAGTTGTCCTTTTTCAACAAAAATTTTTACTTTATCTTGAACTTTTTTAAGTTCTCCTTCACCTGCTGCAACTGGATATTTAGTATATTTAAATGCCTCTTTTGCAGCTAATGCTGGATTTGCTTTTAAAGCAGAAACAACATCTACCCAATCTAATCCATGTAAATGATAGAAGTGAACTGGGTGATCATGCATAAATAATGCTTGATTCATAAGTGATCTTGTTAATTTTGCATTTAAAGGTGGTTCAATTTTTAAAGCATCTTCAACAGCTTCAATACCAGCTCTATAGTGAGAATAAGTACAAACACCACAAATTCTTTGCATTAAAAACCCTGCATCTCTTGGATCTCTATTTTTAACAATAGTTTCTAATCCTCTCCATAAAGTAGAAGTAGAAAATGCATTTTGAATTACATTATTTTCATCAACTTCAACCTCAATTCTAAGATGTCCTTCAATTCTTGTAATTGGGTCTACAATAACTCTTTTTGTTGCCATTTTCTACTCCTCTTCACCATCTTTTGGGTTTTTAAATTTTGAAATTGCTGCATGTGCTGCAATCCCTACACCTGTTGCTGCTAATAGTCCAATACCTATTTTATCAGCAGTTGCATCAGCACCTAATCCACCAAATACAGTGTTATATAGTCTATCTGCTACAGGTTCTTCAAATGGTCCCATTGTATCCCAAAAATCAGGTTCACTACATCCAATACATCCATGTCCTGCTTGAATAGGCCAAGAAGTATGAGAATTAAATCTATTTTTACCACAGTTATTAAAAGTATAAGGTCCTTTACAACCTACTTTATATAAACAGAAACCTTGTTTTGCACCATCATCACCAAATTCTTCTACAAATTCACCTGCATCAAAGTGCCCTCTTCTTTCACATAAATCATGAATTCTTAATCCATATGCCCATTTTGGTCTATTATATGCATCTAAAGAAGGTAATGTTCCATAAAGTAAATAGTGTAGTAAAGTTCCCACAATATTTTTTTCACTTGGAGGACAACCAGGTACATTAATAACAGTTTTATTTGTTACTTTTGATAGTGCAACTGCACCAGTTGGGTTTGGCATTGCAGCTTGTACACCACCAAATGCAGAACATGTACCAATTGCAAAAATAGCAGCTGCATGTTCACTTGCAAGTTTTGCATTTTCTTCACCAGTTTTACCATGTCCACCGATTGTTAAGTAGAATGAATTTTCACCTGCAGGTATACCGCCTTCTACCATTAAAATATATTTACCTTTGTATTTTTCAATAGCATGTTCTAAATTATGTTCTGCTTGCCAACCAGCTGCAGCCATTAATGTTTCATGATATTCCAATGAAATATAATCAAAAATCAAAGAATCAATTGTTGGAGCATCTGTTCTTAATAAAGATTCAGAACATCCTGTACACTCTGCCATATGTAACCAAACAATTGGTAATCTATCACTAAGTTCTGCAGCTTTTGCCACTAGTGGAGTGAAATTTGCAGGTAAAGCTAACATTGCAGTCATAGCACCAGCCCATTTCATAAAATCTCTTCTAGAAAAACCTTTTTCTTCTAAAATTGATGGGATTGTTTTTTTATCATCAAGTTTTGGAAGTTTTTCTAAACTTGATAGTCTTTTTGATAACTTATTAAATAAATCAGTTTTCAAAATTCTTCCTTTTAATAAAAGAAAAAATAAATGAATCATCACTTTCTTCTAAAGCACTTCTTCCCTCATGCTCAAAAACCATAAAAGTTAAATGAATAATCATTCACTTATTATTTTCAAAAAAAGCCAAAGCTAAGTTTGGCACCACGTATTCACTAACCCTAATAATTCATAGAGTTATCATACATCAGCAAAACTTAATGGTAATTTAAACTTTACTATTTAAGCTAAAACTAAGTATAATTCTAATTTTTATACACTTGCTTACTATTTCTAGTAATCTAGTGTATATTTTTTAGACAATAAAGGTTTGAAGTTTACTGAAAGCTCTTTATAGGCTTTCTCAAGGAGTATTGAGTTAGAAAACATATTCCCACAAAAAATTATATTTTTCACTTTTAAGTCACTATTAATCTCTTCTGCAGCAACTTTTATGAACTCACTAAGACTTTCATAGAAAGAATATGCTAATAAAGAATTTTCAACATTTGCTATTTTGTAACTAAAAATTGAGTGTGCAATCTTTCTATAATCTAAATAATTCTTTCCATTAAGCTTTTGAATCTTCATATCTACTTGTATTCCACTTTTTATATTTGTAGATAATGCATAAGATTCAAACTCTTTATAATCTTTCATTCCAAGCATTACTGCAATAAAATTTAGAATTGAAACAAAACCATTTGTATTTAAAGGAAGTTCTGTTTTAAAGTTTTCAGGAAATTTTTTTCTATAATTCTCAACTAATCTTGCAGTATTTTCATCCATTGAAGCAATCTCTTTCATACAAGAACTAATATTATTTTCAATATTTGGAATAAAAATAATATCTTTTATTCCTTTTGTCGGTACATTTAAACTTATTTTACTTTCATTGCTATTATATGAAAAATAAATCCCTAAACAATTTTCTGTTCTTTTATTTAATTTTTTAACATGTGTTTTAAATACTCCACCATTTTCATCAAATAACTCTTTTGATGAGTTATATATTTTTTTATCCTGAATATCATATGTAGGGAATATTGCCTTATCCCCACTTATTACATAATTTTCATCTTTAAAATAACTAACTTCAATGTCTTTTTGTTTTACATCAATATCACTATAAATTAAAAAATCAATCTGTTTATTTTTTAAAGCTAGTGCAAACTTATATGTTTTATCATCATCAGGTAATTTACAATTTACAAAAGAAATAGCTGAATATTGTTGTTCTTTATTTTGTAAAAAATTAAATTTTAATTTAACTAATGGTCTTTCAATACTACAAAGATTTTGCATATCTTTTGTTGATACTTCAAATAAAGAAGTTAATTTATTTGTATTTGAAACAAAAACATTAACTTTTGTTCTTTGTTCCAATTTTTCTCTATTAATTTTATTTGGTAATGAAAATTTTTTTAAACCATTTGATGTATTTAATTCAATAATTTCACCACTTTCTAATCTATTTATTAAATTAGCATACTCATTTAAATCTGTATTTAGCAAATCTAATATTTTATTATTTGATAAAGAAACATTTTGTTTTATACCATCAAAATCAATAGGTTCATAATCTTCTTTAATATTTTCTATAAACTCTGCACCTTTTAAAAATATTGATAAAGGTAAATTTTTTTCTAAGTTTTGGAAAAATTGAGTAATTTTTTCTTCTTCATCATTTATATTTAATATAAAAAATTTATTATATTTTTTTATTTCAATATTTATATTATCTTGTTCTATTTGCTCTTTTATAATATTTATATAATATTCATTTGTTGAAGCAAAATTAATTTTATAATACATTTGCATGTCTAATATCCTCTTCATTTGGTATTCTATTTAAATGCTCACCGTTATAACTTCCTATTAACCCATGTGCAATATCTTTTATTGATTTGTTATCTTTTTTAGAAATTTTTATACCAACTGATTCTACTTCTTTTAATGCTGTATTTATATAATCTTCAAATTTATCTTCTATTTTTTTTGTTAATCCTATTTCAACAGATACAATATCTTCTGGGATTATTCCCAAAATAGTAACTTGGGCATGTTTATCCAAAACTGAACAAATTTCTAACATCTCAACTATTTCAACTTCATGTGCTGTTTTTCTATAGTTTCCTAAACCCAATAATACATGTGATGGTAATCTAAAAATACTTCCTGTTTCATCTTCTATTGAAACAGTATCTAAAATAATTACATTATCATACTCTTGGAAATAACTCATTAGTTTAAAGCCTAAAGTACCTCCATCAATTATCTCTAAGCTATCATCAAAATCATAATTTTCTTCTAAATATTTAGCAGCATAAATACCTACTCCTTCATCTTTAAAAAGTAAATTTCCAACCCCTATAATAATATTTTTCATCTATTCTCACTTTCTAATTTAAGTTTTACAAAACCTTTTAGTAAAAGTTTTATAAAACTTAAAGGCATGGCCTTTAAGTCTTGTAATTTTTATTTATTTTTCTTTTTATCTTTAGCAAATTTATATCCACTAAATACAATAGCAATATCACCTTCTTGCCAAAAGATTGTTCTCCAAATTTGGTAATAAATATGTGACATCACCCACATAATTAATAAATACATTGTTGTATGATGAGCAATTCTTACTCCCATGTTACCTCCAAATACACTTAATGTCCAATCTGTACTAAAGTGTAATATCCAAGGCCACCAATCCCCAATTGAACTATGTCCTGATGCTAATCCATGAACATAAAGTTGTAATCCAGTTAATAACATAAACACTAATAAAATATGAAATAGTGTAAAGAACATTATGTTATAACTATCACTATGAGAAGAATCAAATTTTTTTCTTCTATTAAATGTAATTAAATTAAAAAATACTTCACAAAACTCTACAAAATTTTTCTTTGTTGGAAGTATCTTTTTATAAGGTTTTTCAAAATTTGAAAACAAATAAAGATATCCAATTAAAATTGCAGTTACATCAAAAATAATTGCAACAATAAAATGTGCCCATCTATTCCAAGCCATTACATATTTATTAACAGCTGGATCTGCAATTAATGTTTGATAATAAGGGTACCCTATATATAAACCGGTTGCAACTGCTACAACCATACAAATCGCATTCAGCCAATGAATCGTTCGCATGATTGGAGTCATTCTCTCAACCCTTTTAAAATTAGGCACGGCATCCTCCTGTTGGATCTATTTTATAAACACCTAACTCTTTACCTTTTGCGTCAATTATATGCACTGCACATGCAATACAAGGATCAAAACTGTGTACTGTTCTTAAAATTTCTAATGGTTGATCAGCATTTGCTACTTTTGTTCCTATTAGTGAAGATTCATATGCTCCTAATCTTCCTTTATAATCTCTTGGTGCTGCATTCCATGTTGAAGGAACAACTGCTTGATAATTTACAACTTTTCCATCTTTGATTTTTACCCAGTGACCTAAACTTCCCCTTGGAGCTTCTGCCATTCCATAACCTTGAGTATCAACAGATACTTTATCAAAATCAAATTCTGTCCAAGTTGATAAATCACCATGAGCAACATTTGAAGCTAATTCATCACACCATTCCATCATAATATCTGCCATTAATTCACTCTCAATTGCACGTGCTGCTGTTCTACCAACTGTAGAGAATAAAACTTTTGTTGGCAAATTGCCATTTTTTAAAAAAGTAGTTACATATTTTGTAATTCTTTCATCACCTTTTGCAACACCAACAATCATTCTAGCTAATGGCCCTACTTCCATTCTTTCGTCATTGTATAAAGGAGATTTAATCCATGAATATTTATTTTTTGTATCTAAATATGCAATATTATTCTCTTTTTTTCCAAAACCTGTATAGTTTGGTTTAGTCTCACCATCGAATGGGTGAAGATTTGTAGTTCCTTCATACCATGCATGAGTAACATCTTCAGTAATTTTAGCTTGGTCTAGTTCATATACTTTTGATAAATCTTTATTTTTTACAATACCTGAAGGGAATAACTTTTTAGATTCATAAAATGGTAAATCATCTAAATTATAATCGCCATAACACATATAGTTACCAACTCCTGCACCAATTCCTTCTAATGCTTCATCAGCGTACATTGTTCCAGCCATATATACATCTGGCAAATATGCTTCTTTACAAAATTTTCTACCAAGTTTTAGAATTTGTTTAAATTTTGCTATTCTTGAAGGATTTTTAATATCTTGAACACAAGTTACTCCTCCAACAACTAATGATTGAGGATGTGGATTTTTACCACCAAAGATTGCCATCATTTTACCAATTTCTCTTTGGATTTCTAAAGCATCAAGATAGTGAGAAAGTCCAATTAAATTCTGCTCAGGAGTTAATTTAAAACCTTTTGATCCCCAATATGCATTACCAAATATCCCAAGTCTTCCTTGTTTTACATATTTAGTAACTCTATCTTGAACTTGTTTATATGTAGATTCACTTGCATTATAAGCATAATGTCCAGAAAGATTTGCCCATTTTGTAGCTTCTGCAACTGCTTTTTTAGGGTCTGCTTTCAATGCTTGCGTAATATCAACCCAATCAAGTGCATGTAGATGATAAAAATGTACAATATGATCATGAACATAAAGTGCACCTTGCATTAAGTTTCTTACTAATCTAGCATTTTTAGGAATAGTTACACCAAATGCATGTTCAACTGCTTCAATACTTCTTTGGTAGTGAGTACCTGTACAAACACCACAAATTCTCATTGCTAATAATCCACAATCTCTTGGATCTCTTCCTTTTAATATCTCTTCAATTCCTCTAAACATAGTAGAAGAAGCATAAGCATCAGTAACAACATTATTTTCATCAATTATTGCTTCAATTCTAAGATGTCCTTCGATTCTTGTTATTGGATCAATTACTAAATGTTTTTTTGCCATATCTATTCTTCCTCGTTATGTTCTGATTTTTTTCCTGCAATTGCACTTGCAACCGCATGTGCTCCAATTCCTACTGCTGTTGCTGTTAATAATCCTAAACCGAACTCATCAACAGTTTTTTCAACACCACCTGTTGGCGCTTTTATATGTGCTCCTGCCATTGGTCTTTGATAAGCGTATTTATCCCAAAAATCAGGCTCACTACATCCTATACAACCACGACCAACACCAACTGGCCAGTTAGTACCTTCATTATATTTAATAATAGAACAGTTATTAAATGTCATTGGTCCTTTACAACCAACTTTATATAAACACCAATTATTTTTTGCGCCATCATCCCCAAACTCTTCAACATATTCACCAGCATCAAAGTGTGCTCTTCTTTCACAATTATCATGGATTCTATAACCAAAAGCAAATTTTGGTCTTAATAAAGAGTCTAACTCTGGAACTTGACCAGTTAAAATATAATGTAAAATTACACCTACAATATTTGCAGGATTTGCAGGACATGCAGGAATATTAATTAAAGGTTTACCTTTTACCAAATCCATAACACCCACTGCACCAGTTGGATTAGGAGAAGCTGCTGGAATACCTCCAAAAGTAGCACATGTACCAACTGCAACAACAGCAGCCGAATCTTTTGACATTCTCATTAAATGTTCATGAAAAGTTTCACCACTTGCACCAATAGTTCCATACATACCATTATTTGCCATAGGAATTGCACCTTCTACAAATAATAAATACTTTCCTTTAAAATGCTCAACTGCATCATCTAATTGTCTATCAGCATCATGTCCTGCAGCAGCTTGTAATGTTTCATGAAACTCTAAACTAATTACATCAAATAATAGATCATCAACTGTAGGAGATGCACTTCTTAATAATGCCTCTGAGTTACCAGCACAGTCTTGAAGTTCTATCCAAACAACAGGTACTCTATTCATAAGTTCAGTTGCTTGGGCAACTAAAGGTTCAAACATTGAAGGAAGCATAAGTGTAGCAGTAGTAGCACTAACCCACTTCATAAAATCTCTTCTATTTATACCTTCTGTTTCTATTACATCTATCATATCTATATCTTTTAGAGGTTCTTGTTTTTGTAATATAGATAATCTCTCTTTTGCTTTTTCAAAAAGGTTCTTGTAGTATTTATCACCTTTATTTGTATCAATTCTAGCAGACTTTTGGGTAAAGAATTTTTTTACCATATCTTGAGAATCAACCATTATATCTCCTTCAATTATTATACAAATGAATGTTCATTTATCTGTAAAAAAATAGCTATATACATCTTATTTAAAACTTAATATTTTAAGATAGATTTAATAAAAAGTGATATCAAAGTAGTTTTTTGAAGAAAAATATTATATTTTGTCACAATAATGCCCCAAAATATAATATTTTGTAAAGTTTCATTTACTTTTTTTAGAAAAAAAATAATATTTTTATAAATTTTAGTAATGTTACATTTTTGCACATTTTCTTATTTATTGTGTTGTACATACAGAGCATACATCAAAACTTCGTAAGATTATATGAGCTTTTTCTATACTATTTGCACCAATGATGGCATTTTGGGCAACGCCTAAATTATTATTGATTCCTGGTCCTAAATTCCAAACAGAAGGAGTAATTACATCATATTTTTTTATAATACCATTATCAATTGTTATATTATGCAATAAAGAACCTCTTGCTGCTTCAACTACAGATTTTGCTGAAACATTACCTAGTTCATCTAAAGAGATATTAGGTTTAATATAAGACTCTTCACTTATATCTATCTGTTTTATTAGTTTTTTTGTTGTATAAACTAAATGAACTAATTCATCCATTCTTGCAAAAACTCTTGTAAAAACAGAATCATTAAATTTCTTATGAATGTTTTTTATAAGTTTTCTATTTTTTAACAAAGCTCTTGATAAAGGTCCTGTTTCGTATGCTTTATTATTATAAAGTGCTGTTTTAGCCCAAGTATACTCATTTGCTTTTCTTTTTTCATTAACTTTGAAACTATTTAAATCTTTTTCTTCAATTAATGATAAATCAATGGCTTGTCTATTTTTTAATTCAATTCTTCCTGCTTTAAATAAATTATTTGAAGATAAAACAATATGTCTATTATAACTCTTACCAATATTTTCCAAATCATTTTTAAAACATAAATCTTTAAAATCTTTTAATGCACTATTTTGATTATATAAAAATGAAAAATCAGACATATTAAGATAATCATCAATATCAATGCCTACTAGCTCTTTTTCTAAGAAATTTATAGTTTGATCAAGATAATTTTCCATACTAATTAAATCAAAAAGAGTTGGATCACTCATAACTCCACCAGGAATCATATATGAACTATGTGGCCATTGACCAGCAAAAACTGCTAATGCTTTTATACTTTCACTTGCAGCAAATGTTCCTTTTCTCCATGATTCACCTTTTATTGCTTGATATTTCGAATATTTATTATCCTTTGATAACTTTGCAATATCTGGCATTATAAAAATATAAAACCATTTAAGATGAGAATCAATAATTTCTATGTTTAGCCCTATTTCTCTTAATAATTTAGCTTTATTAGTAATCTCTAAAGGTTCATTTGATACTTTATAAATATTTTCTAAAGCCTCAGCTGTAGCTTTTAAATGAGCTTGTCCACAAATGCCACAAATTCTTGGTGTATAAATTAAGGCATCAAGTGCTGGTTTATTTTCTAAAATATATTCAAAACCTCTAAAATTCAAAAATTGAATTTGTGCATTTTCTATTTTTTCATTTTCCCAATTACAGACTAACTTTGCTTCACCTTCTATTCTTTCAACTATATTTAATGTTTTCATTCTTCTATTAACTTTTTATGTAATCTATCAATTTTAAATGTTTTTGCAACACCAGTAAGAGTCAAATATGCTCTTTTATTTATACCCAAAGGAACTTCAGAGGGAATACCAATATTTTTCTTTGTTTGTAACATATTTGTTCTTGGGAAATCAAATTCAGTACAACCAATACAAGGCATTCCTGCTCTTGTTTTTGTATTTACATCATTCCATAAGATTCTATTACAATTACTATGAGTCATAGGACCTCTACAACCCTCTTCATAAAATAAACAACCCTCTTTATGTCCAAATGATTTTGCTTCTACTTTCCATTCAAAATATTCATTTCTTGTACATCCATGATGAGCAAGTCCAAAATATATATTTTTAGGTCGTGAGTACTCATCTAAAGAAATAGTTTCATACTCTTTTAGTGTAAAAAGGGTTTGAAGGATCCACTCTGGATGAACAGGACACCCTGTAAGATTTATAATTGGTTGTTTTAATTTTTTCAACTCTTCAAGATTTAAAATATCTTTTAAGCCTTTTATATCACTATTTTGTTCAAATTTGGCATGTATTCCACCATATGATGCACAAGAGCCAACACTAATAATATATTTTGCTTTTTTTGAAACCTTTTTTAATAACTTCACAATATTATTATCAGATATTTTATAAAAGTCTTCATTTGATGTAACAGCACCTTCTAAAAGTAAAAAATCTATCTCTTTTAGCTCTAATACATTATCAATTGTAGTTTCAGTCGTAATTGAAGGATGATAAAAAAAATCAAAACTATTTAAAAGTAGTTCAAATCTAGAGGGATTTGAACTTAATAAAGAATGGGTATTTCCATTGCAAGTAATTGCTTGAAGCCAAACAATTTTTGGTTTATATTGCTTCATCGCTTTTCAAAGCTCTAAATATATTTTCAGCAATACCATCAGAATATTGTAATAAATCTTTATCTAGAACTTTTTCTCCACTTAAAAAAGCAAAACCACCTAAACATCCCATAATCATTGCAAATGCTGTAAAGAAGTCTTGTTCTCTAAATTCACCACTATTAGCACCTTCATCAAGAAATATCATTACTTCTGTTACAAATTCACTTACACATAAAAAACCTTCACAACCTTTTGCAAAAACTTCTCTATTTGATAAGTAAACTCTTAAAAAATACTCAATTATTTCTGGTGAATTTTTTACATTTTCTAAATATTGTTTTGTAAATAAGAAAATCTTCTCTTTTGAAGAAATTTCCATTTGATTTATTTTTCTAAGTTCAATTGCTAGTATATTAGTTGAATATCTAATAGCATATTTTGCTAATTCCTCTTTAGAAGAGAAATAATTATACATATTTCCAACACTCATTTTCATAGCTTTTGCAATATCAGGAATTGTAGTATTATAAAATCCCTTTGTAGAAAAAAGTTTTAATGCATTTTCAATAATATTATTTTTTTTTAACTCTTTTGTTGACAAATAGTTTACCTTTAAATAATTTACAATAATAAGCATATGATAGTATAATTTATGTTAATAGTGAATGAAAATATATATAATTTATAATTATGAGTTTGTATTAATAAAGTAAAATAAAGAGGTAAACCTCTTTATTTTATAGTTCTTATGAGTGAACTAAGTTAGTTAATTGTTCTTCTGAAACTTTGTGGAAGTTTAAGTATTTATAAACTCCATCTTTATTTTCAGCAGTAATTTTTTGTGGAACAATTTTCATATACTCTTCAACAGTTGGAAGTCTACCAAGTAATGCTGCAACTGCTGCAACTTCTGCTGAACCTAAGTAAACTTGAGCACCTTTACCAAGTCTATTATCAAAGTTTCTTGTAGAAGTAGAGAATACAACTGCATTTTCATTTACTCTTGCTTGGTTACCCATACATAATGAACAACCTGGAATTTCAATTCTTGCACCTGCACCAGCAAAGATTGAATAGTAACCTTCTTCAGTTAATTGAGCTTCATCCATTTTTGTTGGAGGAGCAACCCATAATTTAGCTGGAGCAACACCTTCACCTTTAAGAACTTCACCTAAAGCTCTAAATAATCCGATATTAGTCATACAAGAACCAACAAATACTTCATCTATATTATTTGGTCTTTTTTCATCAGCTAAGATTTCTGATAAAGTTGCTACATCATCTGGATCATTAGGACAAGCTAAAATTGGCTCTTTAATTTCATTTAAATCAATTTCAATAGTTGCAGAATATTGGGCATCTGCATCTGGCTCTAATAATTCAGGATTAGCAATCCACTCTTTCATTTTATCAGCTCTTCTTTGAAGAGTTCTAGAATCTTCATAACCCTCTTCAATCATTTTTTCAATTAAAGCGATATTTGAAGATAAGTATTCAATAATTGGTTCTTTGTCTAATTGAACAGAACAAGCTGCTGCACTTCTTTCAGCTGATGCATCAGATAATTCAAATGCTTGCTCAACTTTAAGATCAGGTAAACCTTGAATTTCAACAATTTTACCAGCAAAAATATTTTTCTTACCTTTTTTCTCAACAGTTAATAAACCATCTTTGATTGCTTGGTAAGGAATAGCATTTACTAAATCTCTTAGTGTAATACCTGGTTGCATTTCACCTTTGAATTTAACTAATACAGATTCTGGCATAGTTAATGGCATCATACCAGTAACACCAGCAAATGCAACAAGACCAGAACCAGCAGGGAATGAGATACCAATTGGGAATCTAGTATGTGAATCTCCACCAGTACCAACAGTATCTGGTAAACATAATCTATTTAACCATGAGTGAATAACACCATCACCTGGCTTAAGTGTAACACCACCTCTTGAATTAATGAAGTTTGGTAATGTATGTCTTAATGTAATATCTGATGGTTTTGGATATGCTGCTGTATGACAGAATGATTGCATAAGCATATCTGCACCAAATGATAATGCAGCAAGTTCTTTAATCTCATCTCTTGTCATTGGTCCAGTTGTATCTTGAGAACCTACAGTAGTTGCGATTGGTTCTACATACATTCCAGGTTTGATACCTTCAACACCACAAGCTTTACCTACCATTTTTTGTGCTTGAGTAAAACCTTTACCATTGTCTTTTGGTTGTACAGGAGCTAAGAACATATCAGTTGGATCTAATCCAAGAACTTCTCTTGCTTTTGCAGTTAATCCTTTACCAACAATTAATGGAATTCTTCCTCCAGCTCTCATTTCATCTGTTAATGTATTTGGAGTAAGAGTAAATTCTGAAACTACTTTTCCATCTTTTTCAATCACACCATCATATGGTTTTACAACAATTTCATCGCCAGTTTCTAATTCATCAACTGGAGCTTCAATTGGTAAACATCCCGAATCTTCTGCAGTATTAAAGAAAATTGGAGCAATAATTGAACCAATTACAACACCACCAGTTCTTTTATTTGGAACACCTGGAATATCTCTACCCATATGCCATTGAACTGAGTTAATACCAGATTTTCTTGAACTTCCAGTACCAACAACATCACCTACGTATGCTAATGGATTACCTTTTTGTTTTAACTCTTCCATTGTTTCAAGAGGATTTTCCATTCTAGATTGTAACATTGCAGTTGCGTGTAATGGAATATCTGATCTTGTAAATGCAACAGTTGCAGGAGATAAATCATCTGTATTTGTTTCACCAGGAATTTTATAAACAGTTAATTTGATTTCTTTTTGTAATTCAGGTTTATTTGTAAACCATTCAGCATTTGCCCAAGATTCAATAACTTCTTTTGCTTTTGAATTTCCAGCATCCATTAAATCTTTAACATCATTAAATGCATCATAAACTAAAATAGTATTTTTTAATTGATTAGCAGCTTCATCTGCAACCTCATCAATTTTTAATGCTTCAATAAGTGGAGAAACATTAAATCCACCCATCATTTTTCCTAAAATATCAATAGCTTTAAGCTTTGATATTACAGTACATGATACGTTACCTTGTACTATATCATTTAAAAAAGCAGCTTTTACATATGCAGCATCATCAACACCAGGGTTGATTCTATTTTGAAATAATTCTAATAAATAATCAGCTTCTTCAACGGGATTTGCTTTTAATAATTCTACTAATTGAGCAGTTTGTTCAGCAGTTAGAGGTAATGGAGGAAGATTTCCCTCTTTAAGTCTTTCTTCTGTGTGTGCTTTGTATTCAGCAATTAAACTCATTAATATCTCCTAATTGATTTGTACTTTTAGTATAACATAATGTTACCTATACGCAATGTACAATTTTTGTAATTTTATGTACAAGTTTGTACTTGTGTAAACAAAAGTTACAAAAAAAGTACATAAGTTAACTATTTTTTATCATAAATCGTATTTTTAGTGTATTTAAAAGGTTTATTAGATGTTTTTTTTTAACTAAAACTAAGTTTTTAAATTAATTAATTATTAATAGAAATCATTAATGTACAATTATTGTACATTGTTAAAATTTTCTTATAAAAAAAATATAGATTAAAAAAAATAGTTTTATTCTATGTTAATAATTATTTTTTGATTAAAGTATAAAATTAAATTATTTTTTTGTAATTTTTTTCAAATTAAATGTTACAATTATTTCACGTTATATTGAAAACAAGGAGTCAAAAATGATTTCTTATAACTTTAAAACATATAATGAACTATTTTTCCATATAGTAAATAATTATGAAAATAGTAAATTTTTAAATTATCTGCAAGATGGGAAATATGTCAATATTTCAATTCAAGAGTTTGAACTTAGAGTAAAATATTTAGCTCTTGCTTTAAATGATATTGGAATAAAAAAAAGTGATAATGTAGCAATTTTTGCAAAATCTTCACCTTTTTGGCTTATATTTGATTTTGCCATTCATTTATTAGATGCCATTAGTGTACCTATATTTGATAATATCTCTACTAAAAATTTAGAATTTGAGATTGAAGATTCAAATATAAATTATATTTTTACTGATTGTTCAAAAAGAATAAAAGAGATAAATAAAGAAGTAACATACATTACTTATGGATTTTATATAAATAGAAAAAATACATATAGTTTAGATTCTTTATTTATTTTAGGGGAAAGACTTTATAATCAAAATGAAAATAAAGACTTTTTTGATTGCATAAGTGCAGATGAACAATCTTTATTTTCTGTAATATATACTAGCGGCAATACAGGAACACCTAAAGGTGTTGAACTAACAAATGAAAATGTGATTTCACAATTACAAGATATTAATGAAATCTTTTATCTTGATGAAAAACAAAGTGCCCTTTCAATACTTCCATTAGCTCATATATTTGAAAGAACAGTAATGAGTTATTATTTAAGTAAAGGTATGAGTATATATTTTGTAGATGATATACAAAATATAAGCAACCTTTTAAAAATAGTTAAACCTACAACTATGACAGTAGTTCCACGACTTTTAGAAAAAATTTATAGTAAAATCCAAGAAAATATTTCTGCAAAGCCTATACTTTCTAAAACTTTAGGAATTTTAGCTTTTAGATATGCTACTTATTTTGAATCAAAAGGTCTAATTTACAAAATTTTTGACAAATTAGTTTATAGTAAATTTAGAGAGATTTTTGGATCAAGAATAGAACAACTAGTTTGTGGAGGTGCTGCATTAGACAAAGATATTTATAGATTTTTTATAAATATAAAAATACCTTTATACCAAGGTTATGGTCTAACTGAATTTTCACCAGTTATTTGTACAAATACACCAAATTTTAGTAAGATAGGAAGTTGTGGAAAAGCTTTACCAAGTGTTGAAGTAAAAATATCAGAAGAAAATGAGATTTTAGTAAGAGGAAAAGCCTTAATGAAAGGTTATAGAAATCAAGAAGATTTAACAAATAAAACTATAATCAATGGATGGCTTCACACAGGAGATATTGGCAAAATAGATGAAGAAGGTTATATTTTTGTAGAGAGTAGATTAAAAGATGTAGTAAAAACTTCAACAGGAGAATATGTGCCAACTTTGAAAATAGAACAAGCTCTTACTAAAAATAGATATATTGAATTTGCAACAGTAATTGCAAATAATAGAAAATTTGTTAGTTGTTTGATTTTTGTAAATAAAGATTTTTATAATCAGTCAAAAACTAAACTCACTATTGAAGAGTTTTATAATCAAAGTTATATCACCAAATCAATAGATAAAACAGTGCAAAAGGTAAATAAAAAACTTGATAAAGCACAAAAAGTAAAAGAGTATAGAATAATAACAAACGAGATTTCAATTCAAACAGGAGAATTAACTCCTTCAATGAAAATAAGTAAGGTAAATATAGAAAAAAAATATGAACAAATAATAAATCAAATGTATTAGGAGTCTGCTATGAAAAATAATATTGTAATAGTTGATGGACTTAGAAGTCCTATTGCAAAAGCATATGGTAAATTAAATGGTGTACAAGCTGATGAATTGGGAAGTATTATTGCAAGAGAATTAGTTTTAAGAAGTGGCATTGACTATGATAGATTTGATGAAGTTATAATAGGAAATGTTGCTCAACCAAATCATGCTGCAAATATAGCAAGAGTTATTGCTCTTAAAGCAGGTTTTGGTGTTTCTACTCCTGCTTATACTGTTCATAGAAATTGTGCTTCTGGTATGCAATCAATATCAAGTGCAATAGAAAAAATTAATTCTAATCAAGGTGATTTATATTTAGTAGGAGGAGTAGAATCTATGAGTAATATTCCCCTACTTCATACAAATGAGTTTAAAAATTTGATGACTCAAATATCAAATACTAAAAATATATTAACAAAAGTAAAAATACTCTCAAAACTTAAAATAAAAGATTTAAAACCCATTATTGGTTTAATATCAGGATTAACTGATCCAATATCTGGTCAAATAATGGGTAAAACTGCAGAAAATCTTGCCAATGAATTTAAAATTTCAAGACAAATGCAAGATGAATATGCACTTAATTCTCATAAAAAAGTACAAATGGCACTTGAAAATAAAATATTTGAAGATGAAATACATCCAATAATTTCAAAAAATGCACAAATTTTTAAAGATGATGGAGTAAGAATAAATCAAACGATTGAAGCTTTAAGTAAATTAAAACCTATATTTGATTCTCATGGAACTGTAACAGCAGGAAATTCTTCACAAGTTTCTGATGGTGCAGCAATGCTAATTATTTGTACAGAAACAAAGGCAAAAGAACTAGGTTTAGAACCATTAGGAATTATAAAAGATTATGCTTATATAGGTTTAGAGCCAAACAAAATGGGTTTAGGTCCTGTATATGCTACACAAAAGCTATTATCAAAGAGTAAAATCTCTTTTAACCAGATTGATTTAGTTGAGTTAAATGAAGCATTTGCCTCACAAGTTATTGCAAATATTGAAGCATTTAAATCTTCGAGTTTTGCAAAAAAACATTTTAATGGAAATGTATTAGGAGAAATAAATCCTGATATTTTAAATGTAAATGGAGGAGCAATAGCTCTTGGGCATCCAGTAGGTATGAGTGGAACAAGAATTGTTCTGCACTTAATAAAAGAGTTAAAAAGAAGAGGTCTTAAAAAAGGTCTAGCTACACTTTGTGTAGGTGGAGGACAAGGAGCTTCTTTTTTACTGGAGGTGTAATATGAATTTAAATCTAGAAATTAAAAACAACATTGCAACTTTATATTTTGATTTAGAAAATGAAAAAGTAAATAAGCTTTCATTTAAAGTATTAAAAGAGTTTGATTTACTACTTGATGAAATAATCAAAAATAGAGATATTGATGCTTTAATTATAAAAA
The DNA here is from genome assembly GCF_004116495.1 of Arcobacter sp. CECT 8985. Classification (GTDB taxonomy): domain Bacteria; phylum Campylobacterota; class Campylobacteria; order Campylobacterales; family Arcobacteraceae; genus Malaciobacter. Next base: position 164,765 of record NZ_PDKC01000001.1, read on the forward strand.
GTTTAAAAGAAAATATTTTTATTGCAGGTGCAGATATACATGAAATAAAACAGTTTACAAATGAAGATGATGCTTATAATGAACTTATAAAAGCTGATAATATATTAAATAAGCTTGAAAACCTCAAAATTCCAACAATTGCTTATATAAATGGTGCTTGTATGGGTGGAGGTTTAGAACTAGCTTTAGCTTGCAAATATAGAGTTGCTACTACAAATAGTAGTACAAAATTTGCATTTCCTGAAATAAAACTTGGTTTTTTCCCAGGAATTGGAGGGACACAAAGAGCTCCAAAGTTAATTGGACTTATTAATGCAATGGACTTAATTCTTACTGGAAAAACTATTGATTCAAAAAAAGCTTTTAAACTTGGATTAATTGATGATTATTTTGATAAAGGACAAGAGGATTCAAAATTAAATGAGTTTATAAATTTAGTAATAAATCAAAAGATAAAAAGAGCTAATAAAAAGTCATTTTTTGAAAAATTTACTTTTACTAGAGATATTATTTTTAAAAAAGCTACAAAAAATATAGAAAGTAAAGTAAATAAAAACTTTGCTGCACCATATAAAGCATTAGAAGTTTTAAAACAAACATATAATAAAGATATTAATGAAGGGTTAAAGATTGAAGCTTCTACCTTTTCTAAATTAGCAGTAACAAAAGAATCAAAATACTTAATTGAACTATTTTTCTTAAGTGAAAAGATCAAAAAAGATTATGAAAAAAGTGATGATAAGATTTCAACTGCATTAGTTGTTGGAAATGGAGTTATGGGTAAAGGTATAATCTGGCTTTTTTCAAAATATTTAAAACAAACAAGAATAAAATTAAGAAGTTTAGAAAAAGCTCATGAAATGATAAATGATATTAGCAAACTGTATGATTATTTTATCAAAAGTAAAAAAATGAGCCAATCACAAGTAGATTTGAAATTAAGCACTTTAAGTTATACTCAAAACTTTGATGGATTACAAGATATTGATTTAGTAATTGAAGCAATTATCGAAAATGAAAAAGAGAAAAAAGATCTGTTTTTAAATCTTGAAAAAAACTTGAAAGATACTGCAATCATTGCATCTAATACTTCATCAATTTCTATAGAACAATTAAGTAAAAACTTAAAAAATAAAGAAAATTTCATGGGGATTCATTTTTTTAATCCTGTAAATAAAATGCCATTAGTTGAAATTATCCCAAATAGTAAAACATCAACTAAAAATATAAATAAAGTTAAACAATCATTAATTAGCATGGGTAAAATGCCAATAGTTGTAAATGATTGTGCTGGTTTTTTAGTTAATAGAATTCTTCTTCCTTATTTAAATGAAGCTGCATTTATATTAGAAGAAGGAAGCAATATTACAACAATAGATAATGTTTTAAAAGAATTCGGAATGCCAATGGGACCTTTTACTCTTGCTGATAATGTAGGTATAGATATTGGATTTCATGTATCAAAAATATTAAATGAATCTTATGGTGAAAGAATGCCTATTTCTAATCTTATTACAAAAATATATAATGAAAAACTTTTTGGTAAAAAAACAAAAAAAGGATTTTATGACTATTCAAATAAAAATATAATTGAAAATAATCATATTTACAACTATACAAATGATATTAGAGTGATTACAGACGAAGAGATAAGAAATAGAACTATTTTTATAATGATAAATGAAGCAAGTAGATGCTTAGAAGAAAATATTGTTAGTGATGCAGATATTATTGATTTTGCAATGATAGCAGGAACAGGGTTCCCTCCTTTTAGAGGAGGATTACTAAAATATGCTAATTATATAGGTATAAAAACAGTAGTAAAAGAACTAAAAAGATTTGAATATTTATATAACAAAAGATTTGAAGTTAGTAATTTACTTTTACAATTAGAACAAAAACAATTAGATTTTAAAACAGGAGAAACATTATGGAAACACTAATTTTTATATTAATTCTTTTAATATTTGGTTTTTACTCATATCCTACAGTTTTATGGTTTATATTTATAGGAATATACTCTTTAATATTTTTTGATATGAGTACAGCTTTTTGGGTTGGGTTTGCTGTAGTTGCAATTGTTGTTTTAAACTCTGAAGTAAGAAAACACTTCTTTGTAAAAAATCTACTTAATTTTATTAAAAATAAAAATTTAATTCCTAAAATTTCTAAAACAGAACAAGAAGCATTAGAAGCTGGAACAAATTTTATTGAAGCAGACTTTTTTAAAGGAGAAATCGATTTTGAAAAAGTAAAAAATCAAAAAATAATGGAGCTTACAAAAGATGAACAGGATTTTTTAAATAATGAAGTTGAAGAACTTTGTAAAATAGAAAGTGACTGGGAAATATTTCAAAATAGAGATTTAAGTAAAAAATCTTGGGAATATATCAAATCTAAAAAATTCTTTGGAATGATTATTCCAAAAGAGTATGGAGGATTAGGTTTTAGTGCCACTGCACATTCAAAGGTAATTGAAAAACTAGTATCTCGTTCTCAAGTTTTAGCTATTACAGTTATGGTTCCTAACTCTTTAGGACCTGCTGAATTAATATTAAAACATGGTACACAAGAACAAAAAAATTATTACTTACCAAGGCTTGCTAATGCACAAGAAATACCTTGTTTTGCACTTACTGAACCAAATGCAGGAAGTGATGCAACTTCTATTTCCTCAAATGGTGAAATATTTAAAGATAGTGATGGGAAAATAAAAATAAAGCTTAATTTTGAAAAAAGATATATAACACTTGGAAATATCGCAACTTTAATAGGTCTTGCATTTGTTTTAAAAGATCCAAATAATTTATTATTTGATAAAAAAGATTTAGGTATTACTTTTGCTTTAATTGATTCAAAAACAAAAGGTGTTGATAATTCAAATAGACATGATCCTCTTGGCATTCCTTTTGTAAATTCACCTATATTTGGAACTGATGTTATCATTGAACTTGATAGTATTATTGGAGGGAAAGAAGGAATTGGCAAAGGTTGGCAAATGCTTGTTGAATCATTATCAATAGGAAGAGGAATATCATTACCAAGTGTTAGTTTAGGAGGAAGTAAACTTGCCTTAAAAGTTGTTAACTCTTATACTCAATTAAGAGAACAATTTGGATTAAGTATTAATAAATTTGAAGGAGTTGAAGAAAAGATTGCAAAAATTGCAGCTTTTACATATTTATTAAATGCTTCTAGAAATTATACTTTAGATGCAATAGATGCAGGAGTAAAGCCAGCAGTAATTAACTCAGTTATGAAGTACCATGCAACAGAAAAATTTAGAGAAATCATAAATGATAGTATGGATATTTTGGGTGGTGCAGGAATAATCAGAGGAGAAAAAAATCTATTAGCACATGCATATTTTGCAATACCAATTTCAATCACAGTTGAAGGAGCTAATATCCTTACTAGAAATCTAATGCAATTTGGACAAGGTTTGATTAAATCTCATCCTTATTTATATAAACAAGTAATTGCAATAAATAATAATGATATAGACTCTTTAGATGAACATTTATCACAGCATATAAAATTAGCACTTACATTAAGTGTTAAATCATTTATTTATTATCTTTCAAGAGCAGTTACTATTAGTACAAAAGGTGAGTTTAAAGAGTATAAAAGAAAATTAATTTGGGCTAGTACATCTTTTGCTTCATTGACTAATATATGTATTGCACTTTTAGGTGGAGATATTAAGAAAAAAGAGAATATCAGCGCAAGACTTGGTGATATTTTATCTTGGTTATATTTAATAACTTCAACAATAAGAGAGTATGAAAACAATCCAAATAAACAAAATAAAGTTCTTGTTGAGTATATTTGTGAATATGGTTTTTATAAAATTCAAGAAGCAAAAGAAGATATTACTTTAAATATCACGCTTATTAAATTTTTACTTCCATTTATTAGATTAAATCCAATAGGTTCAAAACCAAAGGATAACTTAAATAAAAAGATTATTGAGTTATTAGATGATGAAAAGAATATAAATAGCTTATGTGATAATCTTTTTATACCAAATAATGAAAAAGAAGCAATATTTAAACTTCAAGAGGCTCTTGTTTTACAAAAAAACAATGTTGATCTATTTGATAGAATTAAATATGCAATAAAACATAATACCATTAAAAAATCAAGTTTTTTAAATATGATAGAAGAGTCACACAACAAAGGTGTTGTAACAAATGATGAATATGAAACATTAAAAGAGATTTATGAAAAAAGAATGGGAGTAATTAATGTTGATTATTTTAATGATAAGGTCTATAAAAAACAAAGATAGAAGGTTTTATCATGTTAAAAAAAGATTTATTAATTGATTCTAGTGGATATGTATTAAATCTACTAGAAAAAATATTATCAACAAATATAAAGATTTATGGTCAAGAGAATATTCCAAAAGATAATCCTAAAATATTTGTTGCAAATCATTTTACAAGAATAGAGGCACTACTTGTGCCTTATTGTTTATATGATATTACAAATAAAAAAGTAGGAGTTATCGCAGATGATGGATTAATGAAATCATATTTTGGAAACTATTTACAAAATATAGGCGCATTAGCAAAATCCCATCCAAATAGAAATAATATTATTTTATCTGATTTATTAACTGCAAGAAAAGATTGGCTTATTTTTCCAGAAGGAAGAATGGTAAAAGCAAAAGATATTACTAAAGAAGATAACCATTATACAGTAAAAATAAACGATAATAAAACTAGAATATTTACTGGTTCTGCTTTTTTTGCATTATATTCTGAAATTTTAAGACAAGATTATTTAAATAAAAAAATAAAAAATAAAAATAAATTTCAAAGAAAATACCTTATAAATCAAAATGATAAAATTGAAGATAAAGAGACTATGATTATACCTATAAATATAACATATTCTCCAATAAGAACAGAAGAAAATTTTCTAGAAAAAATGGTAAAAAGATTATATGATGATATAAGTGATAAGTTTTTAGAAGAGATTAAAATTGAAAGTAACATAGTGTTAAATTCCCAAATAATCATCAGGATTTTAAAACCAATATCTTTACATAAAATGCTAAAAAATTCTTATGGAATTGAACTTAATCATAATACAATTGTAGAAAAATTAAGATATGAATTGACTCACAAATTTATGAAAAGAATATACGAAAATCTAACAGTTAGATTTGAACATATATTTGTATTAATTTTATATTACTTAAAGCAACCAAGAATTTCTAAATTATATTTTAAAAGACTTATATATTTAGTTGCGAAAAGGGTAAAAGAAGATTGTACACTTTTTGAAGATGATATAAGAAAAGATATTATAAATCTTATTTCATATGAGAACTATGATACTTTTGATGAAATAATAAAAATTGCAATAAATGATAAGATAATAACACAAACAAAAGATGAGTATATAATACATAAAGATATATTATTAAATATGCATACTCACAATACAATAAGAATAAAAAATATTTTAAGAGTGGTTTTAAATGAGGTATTAATAATTGATAAAATGAATGAAATTGTAAAACAAAAAGTATCATTGAATAATGATGAAATTGATACTGAACTTTTACATATTTTACAAGAAGAGGAAATTGATGAATTTGAAACTGATTATATAAAATTTTCTCAAAAACATGATATAAAACCAAAAGATATAGGAAAGCCTTTTTTATTAAAATATAATAATTCAAAAAAATGTATTCTAATAATTCATGGGTTTTCATCTGCACCTAAAGAAGTAGAAGAGTTAGCAGTATTTTTGAATAATCAAGGTTTTAATGTTTATGCAGTAAGACTAAAAGGGCATGGAACAGTACCTGAAGATTTAAAAGATACATCATATAAAGATTGGTATAATAGTGTTTCAAGAAGTGTAACTATTGCAAGTTTAAAATATGACAAAATTGATATTGTTGGTTTTTCAACAGGCGGACTACTTGCATTATTAAGTTCTAGAAAATATTTACCAAAATTAAAATCAATAGTTTGTATAAATGCAGCTTTAAATTTAAATGATATAAGAATAAAAACTGTTTTACCTGCAATTGATTTTTGGAATGACATTGTAAGTTCATTCAATGCTAATAGTTTAAAAAAAGAATTTATAGAAAATAAAGCAAGATATCCTAAAATAAATTATGATAAATTTTATGTAAAAGCTATACTTCAATTAAAAGAACTAATGAATATAACTAAACTAAACCTTGAAAAGATAAATAAAAAAATATTAATAATTCAAGCAAAAAATGATCCAGTTGTAAATATAAGTTCTGCATATGAAATACATGATAAAATAAAATCACAAAATAAACAATTGGCTATTTTTGAACTAAATGAACATGTAATTATAAAAGGGAAAAATACAAAAAAAGTTTTTGATAAAATAGAACAATTTTTAGTAAATGAATAAAGGGTTAATGTTGGATTTAAAAAAATTACAAGAAAAACTATATAAAGAAATTCCTCTTACAAAATTTATGGAAATAAAACTTAATAAAATACAAAATAATAGTTTAATAACATCAGCAAACTTTGAAAAAAATAAAAATGACAAAAATACTGGTTTTGCAGGTAGTTTAAGTACTTTAGTTACAATTTCTGGTTGGTGTGCTTGTTATTTAAATACAATCAAATTAGGCTATGGAAAAAGTATGATTGCTATTATCAAAAGCGACACTTCATATAAAGCTGCAGTTACAAAAGATTTTTATTGTGAAACAATCTTACCTTCAAAAGAAGAAATTGATTTATTTAAAAAGAAATTAGAAAATAAAAAGAGTTCATCATTAAGAATAAAATCTCAAATAATAGAAGATAAAAAAGTATGTGTTAAGTTTGAAGGTATATATATAATAAAAGTTTAAAAGAAAAGCTAAAAGCTCTTCTTTTACCAGTTACAAGTATCTTTTCTAGAAGAATCTAAAATTAAACTGTTTTTTGTTCCCCAACTTTTTGTAAATGCATCTGCAGGGAATAACTGTTTTTCATCTTTTGAAACTCTAAATTTAAAAATACCATTAGAATTTAAAATAATATATTTTTCGTTATTTTTTGTTTCAACTTTATATGTTCTATGTCCAGCTCCAGGAAAAGCTTTACCATTTTCACAAAAAACTATCTCTTTAAAAGCACCACTTTTATCTTGATTAATATATGTACCTTTAATCCATTCAGAAGAAAAACCACTACTTACAAAAATAGATAACAAAACAAACGAAAATAAAATTTTTTTCATTTTTTCCCTTTTTAATTAATTATTTTTAAGATTCAAATATTATTAAAAAATAACTAACAATAATCTTAAATCAATATTAAAAAATTAAATACCTTTTGGTATAATAATTCAATCAAAAAAACAAGGTAAATGATGAGTAGTAAAAGTAAAAGTTTTTTAATATCAATATTTTTGATCTTCTTTTTTATTGGATGTACAAACAAAGTCCCATATACAAATAGAAGTCAAATGATTTTGATTTCAAAAGATCAAGAGTTAGCATTGGGTGAAGAATCATATGAAAAGACATTAAAAAATTCTAAAGTAATAAAAAATACTAAAGATGCATTAAGAGTAAGAAAAATAGGAAGAGCAATAGCAAATGTAGTAAACAAAGATTATAAATGGGAATTTAATCTTGTTGAAAATAAAGCGGCAAATGCTTTTTGTTTACCTGGAGGAAAAGTTGTTGTTTATACAGGAATTTTAAAGTTTGCAAAAAATGATGATCAATTAGCAACTGTAATTTCTCATGAAATTGCCCATGCATTAGCTAGACATGGAGCAGAAAGAATAAGCACAAATTTACTTGCACAAGGAGTTCAAGTTGCGGGAAATATCGCAATTGGTTCCCAAGCACCTCAATATACACAAGCATTTAATATTGCATTTGGGTTAGGTAGTCAATATGGTGTTTTATTACCTTATGGAAGAATGCAAGAAAGTGAAGCAGATGAAATTGGTATTCATTTGATGTATAAAGCAGGTTTTAATATCCATGAAGCTCTTAAATTTTGGCAGAATATGAGTAAAGATAAAAATGAAGGATATGAATTTTTCTCAACACACCCAAATTCAAAAACAAGAATTAAAAATATAAAAAGAGTTATAAAAGAGATTGAAAAAAATAAAAAAGATGATTTTAATAATTTAGTTAAAAATATAAAACTAGGAGAAAAGATAAATAGATAAAAGGAGAAGTTCTCCTTTTATTTAAGCCATATTAGTAAATACTGCTTGAACATCATCATCATCTTCAAGCTTTTCTAATAATTTTCCAATTTCATCATGCTCTTCTTCTGTAAATTCATGAGGATTATTTGGTATTCTTTTTAATTCTGCTTTTTTAAGTTCAATTCCAAGTTCTTCAAATTTTGCATTCATATTACCAAAATCTGTATAATCAGCAATTGCAATACATAATCCATCTTCTTCTTCTAACTCTTCTAAACCTGAATCAATAAGCTCTAATTCTAACTCTTCTAAATCCATATCTTCTGTTTTTTCAAACTCAAAAATTGCTCTTCTATCAAACATGAACTCTAAAGAACCAGTAGGTACAACTTGTCCACCATTTTTATTAAAATACATTTTAATATTTGCAACTGTTCTTGTATTATTATCTGTTGCACACTCAACAAAAATTAAAACACCGTGAGGACCTTTTCCTTCAAAATTAACATCAGTATAGTTTTTTGCATCTTTCCCAGTTGCTCTTTTAATAGCTGCTTCAATATTTGTTTTTGGTAAGTTTTGTGCTTTTGCATTTAAAATAGCTGTTCTTAAAGCTGGATTCATATCAGGATCACCACCACCAGCTTTTGCTGCAATTTCAATTGCTTTTGCTAGTTTTGGGAAAACTCTAGACATATTCCCCCATCTTTTCATTTTCGCCGCTTTTCTATATTCAAAGGCTCTACCCATAAAGTACTCCAATCAATTTTTTTTGCGGATTATACCAAGTTTGTAATAAATATGTAATTATTACAAACTAAATTTATAGCCAATGCTAAAATTTAATTATCATAAAAAAATCTTTTTGGTATAATTTATATACATATATTAAGACAAAAGAGTACACAAATGATAAAAAAATCCATATTATTAACTTTAGTTATATTTATAAATTTATTTGCAAATCAAACAAAATTATACTTTAATAAAAATAGTATATCAAATGCACAAACTGCAGTTTTATATCTTGAAGCAAAAGATATAACTAATCCTAAATTAACAATATTAGAAAATAAAATAAACATTAATTTTCATAAATTAAATGGTAAAAAAAATATATACTATGCATTGGTTCCTAGCTCATATTATGACATAAACAAAAAACTTAAAATCATAGTTTCTTATACAAAAAATAATAAAAAATTATTTGATTCAATATACTTAAATGTAAAAGAAGGTACTTATAAAAGTGAAATAATTAAAGTAAAAAGTTCAAAAGTTACATTAAATAAAAGAACAAAAAAAAGAACAAAAACAGAATATTCAAATGCAATGAAAATCTATCATACTTTTACACCAAAAAAACTTTGGAAAGATAAATTTATACTACCTTTAAATAGTCCTATTACAAGTGCTTTTGGAACGAAAAGAGTTTATAATAATACTTTAAAAGGTTATCATAGTGGGACTGATTTTAAAGCTAAAGTTGGTACAAAAATAATCGCAGCGAATGATGGGATAGTTGTACTTACAAAAAACAGATTCTATGCTGGAAATTCAATAATAATAGATCATGGACAAGGTATTTATACTTGCTATTATCATTTGAGTAAATTCTTAGTTACTAAAAATCAAAGAGTAAAACGTGGTCAAGTTATCGCATTAAGTGGGAAAACTGGTAGAGTAACAGGTCCACATTTACACTTTAGTGCAAGAGTAAATTCTGTACAAGTAGATCCTCTACAATTAATTGAGATATTAAATAATTTATAAAAATAATAATAATTTTTTAGTTTAACTATTTCTTTTAGAAAATTACTATATAATAAATACACACTAAAAACACAAGGAAAAGAAATTGAAGAGAATTATAATTTTATTTTCGTTTTTTTCAATTTTTTATGCATGTAATGCACAAAAAATAGAAAATAGCACTAATAATAATGTTGCTATTAACCAGTTTGATGATATATCAAATGAATTTCAAGATAGTTACAGTGATGATTTTGATCCCTTAAGTGGATATAACAGAGTTATGACACAATTTAATGATAAATTTTATGTTTATCTTACTAGACCAGTTGTTAAAACATATAAAGAAGTAGTTCCCAACACAGCGAGAAAAGGGGTATCTAATTTTTTTACAAACTTAGGTTTTCCAATAAGATTTATAAATAATTTATTGCAATTAAAATTTAAAAATTCATGGGATGAATTACAATTATTTGTATTAAATACTACTTTTGGAGTTGCTGGATTAATAAATGTAGCAGAAGAGAATAATTTTAATTTAAAATATCATAATGAAGACTTTGGTCAAACATTGGGATATTGGGGTGTTGGAGATGGTTTTCACATAGTTTTACCAATATTAGGACCATCAAATTTAAGAGATACATTTTCACTATTCATAGATGAATATGCAAATCCATTGAAACCAGAAGATACATCTTTTTACTTAACAGATTCAACAGAAAAATCTATTGGATTAAAAGCATTTAAAAAGATTAATAATACATCTTACTCATATCCTGTATATGATAAATTGAGAAAAGATGCAATTGATTTATATCCATACTTAAAAGATTATTATAATAAATTAAGAGAAAAACAAATAAAGGAATAATATATGATAAAAAAAATATTTTTAATAACTTGTTTAGTAACATCACTTTTTGCTTTTGAAAAAAATAATATTCAAGAACAAATGACTCAAAAAATACATAAAGTACTTTCTATATTAAAAGATAGCTCTCTTAAGAAAAAACAGAGAAATGAAAAAATAATAAATATTATGGATAATTCATTTGATTATAATATAATGTCTATGTTATCACTTGGAAGAACATGGAAAACAATATCAAATGATCAAAGAAAAAGTTTTAGTAAAGCATTTATTGAAAGATTAAAAGAGTCTTATATAGACAAATTAGAATTATACAATGACCAAAAAATAGAAATAAATAAACTAAAACAAAATAAATCTAGATTAATATTAAATACAATTTTAATAGGCAAAAAAGAAAATTATCCTATTGATTATAAATTTTATGAAAATAAAAAAGCCAACCAATGGTATATTTACGATGTGAATATTTTAGGTGTAAGTATTATTCAAACTTACAGAAAACAATTTGACGAATATTTAAAAGAGAAATCTATTGATGATTTGATTCAATATTTAAAAGAAAAAAATAGTAAAGCATGATAAAAAGATTTTATTCAAATTTTATATTTAAAAACCCTAAAAAGATAATTTTATTAGTTTTAGTATTAATATCTATTTTAGGGTACTATGCAACAAAATTAGAAATTGATGCATCTTCAGAAACGTTATTATTAGAGAATGACAAAGATTTGGCTTTTTCAAGAGAAATTGCTCAAAATTACAAAACTCAAGATATGCTAATAGTGACATTTAGTCCTAAAAAAGATTTACTTTCAAAAGATAGTTTAAGTACAATAAAAAAACTTAGTGATGATTTACTTAAATTAAACAAAACTCAAAGTATTACATCTGTTTTAAATGTACCATTACTTCAATCACCAGTTAGACCAATATCTGAGTTAGTTGATAATGTAAAAACCATAGAAAATAGTAAGAGTTTTGATAAAAAACTTGTTAGACATGAATTTTTAACTTCACCTTTATATAAAAATAGTCTTGTAAGTCACGATTTTAAAACTACTGCAATAGTAATTAATCTAAAAAGGCAAAAAGAATTTTTTACTTTAGTTGAGAAAAGAAATGCTTTATTAAAGAAAAAAAACAATGGAACTGCTACACAAAAACAGTTAAAAGAGTATGAAAAAATTACTAAAGAGTTTAAAAATTATAGAGATACACAAAGAGAATTAACAGCTAAATATATTCAAAATATTAGAAATATTATAAAAAAATATCAAGATAAAGGAACTCTATTTTTAGGTGGAGTTAATATGATTGCTACAGATATCATCTCTTTTGTAAAAGATGATTTAGCCATCTATGGTTCTACATTGATATTATTACTTATTGCTATTTTATGGATTATATTTAGAGAAATAAAATGGGTTTTAATATCTGTATTAATTTGTACACTTTCTGTAATTGCTACAAGTGGTATGTTAGGATTTTTTAATTGGGAAGTAACAGTAATATCTTCTAATTTTATATCCTTACAGTTAATCATCACTATTTCAATAGTTCTACACCTAATTGTAAGGTATAGAGAACTTAGTTTAAATTATAAAAATGCATCACAAAGTAAATTAGTTTTAAATACAATGTTATCAAAATTAAATCCATCTTTTTTTGCAATTATTACAACAATTGCAGGTTTTGGTTCACTTTTATTATCAAATATTCAACCTGTAATAAATCTTGGTTGGATGATGAGTGTTGGTATTGCAATATCATTATTAATCGCATTTTTAATTTTTCCAGCAATATTAATTCTTTTAAAAAAATCAAAACCAAATAAAAGCTTTGAAAAAAATCTTCACTTTATTGAAACATCTATTAATTTAGTAAAAAATAGAGGTAATTGGATTTTAATTGGTAGTATTATTTTAATAGTATTCTCTTTAACAGGGGCATCTAAACTTTTAGTTGAAAATAGCTTTATTTCATACTTTAAAAAAGATACTGAAATATATAAAAGTATGAAAATAATCGATCAAAAACTAGGTGGAACGACCCCTTTAGATGTTATTATCAATTTTGATGTAAAAAAACAAAAAGAAAATAATAATCAAGAATCACAAAGTAATGATATGCTTTCTTCATTTGAAGATGAGTTTAACAATTCTAGCAATGATGCTGAGTATTGGTTTACTAGCTATAAAATGAATATCATAAAAAAAGTTCATAATTATTTAGAAAGTATTGATTCAATAGGAAAAGTTCAATCATTAGCAACTATGCTAAAAATTGGTAAGATTTTGAATAAGGGAAAAGATTTAGACTCATTTAAACTTGCCCTACTTTATAAAAAACTTCCCCAAGAGTATAAAAAGATTATATTAAATCCATATATTGATATTGATAAGAATCAAGCAAGAATTACTATGAGAATAATAGATTCTGATAAAAATCTAAGAAGAGACGAATTATTAAAAAAAATAAAAAGAGATCTAAAAAAAATAGTAAATGACGATAATGTTCAAATAAGATTATCAAATTTAATGGTTTTATATAATAATATGCTTCAATCACTATTTGATTCACAAGTAAAAACTCTTGGATTTGTTATTTTATCTTTATTTATAATGTTTCTTATTCTATTTAGATCATTTATTTTAGCAACAATTGCAATTTTAGCAAATATGGTACCTATTTCTATAGTATTTGGTATTATGGGATGGGCTGGAATTCCTTTAGATATTATGACAATAACAATTGCAGCAATTTCAATAGGAATTGGAGTTGATGATACAATTCACTATATTCATAGATTCAAAGAAGAGTTCAAAAAAGACCACAACTATGAAAATGCAATGATGAGATCTCATAGAACAATTGGTTTTGCAATGGTTTATACATCTGTTGCAGTTATGGTAGGATTTTCAATTTTGGTACTTTCAAATCTAATTCCTACTATATATTTTGGATTATTAACAGTAATTGTTATGGCTACTATTTTACTTTCTGCAATTTTATTATTACCAAGATTACTTATACTATTTAGACCTTTTTCTAAGGTTTAAATAGTAATAAAAAGGAGTCATTTTGAATATTGCTATTTATTGTGGTTCAAGGCTTGGTAAAAACTTAAAATATCAAGATGAAGCAGTAAAATTAATAAATACATTAGACAAATATAATTTTTCTATAGTTTATGGAGGAAGTATATCTGGACTAATGGGAACTATCTCAAATCAAGCTTTAAAAAATCATATGAACATAACAGGAGTTATTACATATGATTTAATAAACAAAGAGCTTGCTAACACTAATTTATCAAAACTATATAAAGTTGAAACTATCAGAGAAAGAAAAGCTTTAATGGAAAAGTTAAGTAATGCTTTTATTGCTATGCCAGGTGGTTATGGAACCTTTGAAGAGATATTTGAAGTTATTTCAAATGCACAAATTGGATATCACAATAAACCTTGTGTATTTTATAATGTAAATGGATATTATGATAATTTAATAAAATTCTTACAAAATTGCACCAATGAAGATTTTATTAATAAAAGATTTATTGATATGCTAATTATATCTGATAACCCAAATGAAATATGCCAAAAAATCTTAAATTACACTCCAGTAAAATCAAAATGGGAATAAAATTTATATTAATAAAATATTAATGTCTTGTTATAACTCTATTAACTATTAAAATATATAATTATTTTTAAATATGCTATAGATATAGTATATTACTCTCCTTGTTAAAAAATGTCTTTAGGAGAAGATTTTATCTTCTCCTTTTAATTTTAAAATTAATTTTAAAATTTATAAAATGTTAAGAAAAGTAAACATTTGAATATTTTTTTGAAAAAAATAATTAAAATTTAATACAAATAATAGAAAATAATATATAATTATGAATAGATATTCATAGTATTGAGGTAAAAATGAAAAAATTAGATAATGTACAAACTGAATTATTAATGACAAACTTAGATGAAGATGGAAAACTATCTTGTTTAAAAGCATTTAAGGTTGCTCAACTTATAGGACTAAATAAAAAAGATATGCAAGAAGTAATAAAACAGATGAATATAACTATTACTAATTGTGAAATTGATGTATCACATAAACTTAGTTTTTTAGATATAAATGATGAAATATATAATGCACTTATAAAAAACAACGAAAAGATTGATGCAAATCTGGATTTAGAACAAGCACTAGAAAAAAGTGTACCAGTGAGTGAAATTGATTTAAGTTCAATTGTTTATAAAACTGACTGCTTATAAATAGAACTTTAATTTTACAACACCATTTCATAACTTACTAAAAGTTATGAAATAAATAATGCCAATTAATTCATATTAGATTTAATTCTTACTTCTATTATACTGCTTAAATAATTTATAAAGTTAATACTTGATATAAGATATTGTCAAAATAAAAATAAAGAGAAAATGATGGAAAAAAAATATATACTTTTTGATAATGATGGTGTTTTAGTAGAAACAGAAATGTGGTATTACCAAGCAAATAAAGATATATTGCAATCTGTTGGAATAACTTTAGATTTTGATACTTACCAAAAGATTATGGTTCGTGGAGGTACAGCATGGGAACTTGCACAAGATAGAGGATATTCAGCTACTAAAATTGACAAATTAAGAGAAAAAAGAGATGAACTTTATCAGCACTTTATACAAACAAAAAATATAGAAATTGAAGGTGTCAAAGATACTTTAGAACAACTAAAAAAAAGATACAAAATGGCAATAATAACAACAGCTAGAAGAGTTGATTTTGAACTTATTCATAAAAATAGAGGAATTGCTGATTTTATGGATTTTGTTTTGTGTGTTGAAGATTATAAAAGAGCAAAACCATTTCCAGATCCATACTTGGCTGGATTAGAAAAATTTCATGCAAAAAAAGAAGAGACTATTGTTGTAGAAGATAGTCAAAGAGGTTTAGACTCTGCTTATAAAGCAGGAATTGATTGTATAATTGTAAAAAATGAGTTTACAAAATCACACAATTTTGAAAAAGCAAAATATTTTATTAATAAGTTTGAGGATTTAAAAAAACTTTTGTAGTTTTATGATAAAATTTTAGTACATCAATAAAAAGAGTGCATTATGATTAATAAAGATTTTTTGAAAAAATTGACAATTTTATATGTAGAAGATGAAGAGTTAGCAAGAGAGAAACTAGCTAAAACTTTAAAAAGACTTTTTAAAACAGTCTATCTAGCGCCAAATGGAATGGAAGGATACTTACAATTTCAAAAATTGCACCTTGCTAAAACACCTGTTGATTTAGTTCTTAGCGATATTAATATGCCTAAAATGAGTGGAATTGAAATGCTTGAACAAATAAGAGAATTAGACAGTGAAGTACCTTTTATTTTTACTACAGCAAGATCAGAATCAGAAAATTTATTAAAAGCAATTGAACTAAAAGCAAACCACTATATTTTAAAACCAATTGACACAGAAGATGTAATACTAAAATCTCAAGAGGTATGTCTAAAAAAATATTATGAAAGAATGCTAACACTAAAAAATGAAGAGTTAGAAAAATATTTAAATGCAATAGATAATATCGCAGTAGTTTTAAAATTTGATGAAAATGGTGATATAAAATTTGCAAACTCAGCAATGATTGAATCTTTAGAAAAAAAAGAAGAAGAAATTACAAATACAAATATAAGAGAATTAATTCACAAAGATATTTCAAAAGATATGATAGATGATATTTTTACTACTTTATTAGAAAAAAGACAGTTTAAAGGTGAGTTAAAATTTCAAAATATAAAAGAAGAACCTTTTTATACAAACAATAATATTTTTGAAATAGAAGAAAATGAAAAGTCTTTATTTATTAGCATTGGTTTTTTATCTACAGAAGAAAATTTAGAAAAAAGAGAATTTAAAAGAAAAGTTATTAAAAATATTCAAGAGCATAAAGAACTTTTAGCTAAAGTAAAAAAAGAAAAAGAAGAGATACAAATAAAACTTAGAAAATATGAAAATATTTTACCAATGCTTAAAAATGAACTTGAATTAGAGAAGAAAAAAAGTCAAGCAAAACTTCAACAAATAAAACATTATGAAAATGAAAAACTAAATAGTAACGAAAAACAAGATGGAATTTTAAAAATAAAAAATAGTCAAATAGATGATTATAAAGAAGCAATGGCAAGAACAAAAAAAGAAAAAGATTTGCTTCTTGAAAAAATTCATCATTTAGAAGAAGATATACTTGCTAAAAAAGTTGATATTGAGAAAAAAGAAGAGACTATTGAAGTAAAAAATAAAAGAATTTTAGACTTACAAGATGTAATAAAACATAGAGAATCTCAGCTAAGAGAGCTAGATCCAAAAGCTCTACTTAGTTAATTTGAATTTGGTAAAATTAATATAAATTTTGCACCAATATTACTATTTTCAAGTTTCAATTCACCACCAAAACTAGTTCTTACAACTAGTTTTACCATATACAAACCTGTCCCTGTTCCTGTCTCTTTTGTAGTAAAATATGGATCAAAAATTTTGTCTAAATTATCTTCTTTTATTCCACCTGCACTATCTTCAACAACTAAAATAGTATAATTTTTATGTGCTCCTGAATTTATATTTATTTTTCTATCTTCAATGCCTCTTTCAATAAATGCATCTTGGGCATTTGTAATTAGATTTAAAACAACTTGCTCTAATTCAGAATCAACACCATAAACCTCTTCATCATTAACATCAACTGTTAACTCAACTTTATTTGATTCTAATTGTTTATGAAGTAACGATATTGAGTTATCTATAACTTTTTTTAATAAAAATTTCTTTTTTGTTTTTTTAGGATTGAAAAAATCTCTAAATCCATCAATTGTTTTACTCATAAATTCAATATTTTCTTTTGTGTTTTTTGAAAAATCATCAATAAATGCATCATCTATTTCATCTAATTTATAAGTATCTTTTACATCATTGCAGTATAAAGATAAAACATTAAGAGGTTGTTTTAATTGATGTGCAATTACACCTATCATCTCACCCATAGTTGCCATTTTTGCTTGGTGAATCAAAATCTCATTTTTTTGTTCTATTTCATCTTGTCTTTTTTTACTTCGTTCAAATATATCAATGTAAACTTTTAATTTTGCATCTAATAAAAGATCATCAATTGGTTTAGTAATATACTCAATTGCACCAATATCATACCCTTTTCTTTTGTACTCATCTTTATCATAAATACCTGTAATAAATATCAAAGGAATATCTTTTGTTTTTTCTATTCCTTTTAAATATTCTGCGAACTCAAATCCATCAATTTCAGGCATCTGAACATCTGTAAGAATAAGATTTATCTCATTTTTCATCAAAATTTCCATACCCTCTTGGGCACTTAAAGCACTGAAAATCTCAACATCAAAACTATCTTCTATCATCATTTTTAATGAATGTATATTTTCTGCTACATCATCTACTAATAAAATACTAAACTTTTCCATTTTCAATCCTTTTAGAAGATATATTATATATTTAACTTTAACTCTTATTTTAACTATTTAAAATATTAAAATTAATAAATTTTTTTATGAATTATCTTTTATATATTTCAATAAATTTTCACAATCAATTGGTTTACTAATTAAATTGTTATAAATTTTACTATCACTTTGGCCTATTCCAACTATCTTAATATCAAATTGCTCTTTTATATTTTTTAATATTTCCTCATCTTTTGTTACCTCTATTATTAAAATTGTTTTTTCTAAATTATACTTTTTAATATATTCAAAAGCTTTAAGTACACTATCAAATTGATTTAAATTTATATTAATTTGTTTGTTTAAAAAAACTCCTACTTCAAAGAATAATAATGGATTATTATTAATAATAATAATCTCTTTTTTATCTTCTTGTTTATTCTTTAAAATATTCTCTACTTGTATATGTTCTTCTATTTTATCTAGTTTTTCACTTTTTACAGATATATCTTTTTTATCTTTTTTATTAAATACAAAAGAAAAACAACTACCTTCATTTTCAATACTTTTTACAAGAATATCTCCATCATGTAATTTTGCCAATTTTTTTGAAATATATAAACCTAAACCTGTACCACCATATTTTCTAGTTAGTGAAGCATCAAGTTGTTTAAAACTATAAAATATTTTTTCTAAATTTTTTTCACTTATTCCAATTCCTGTATCTATAACATTTAACTCTATTTGTGTCTTAGTTTCATTGACCTCAATTTTTATTGAACCTTTATGCGTGAATTTTATTGCATTGCTTATTAGGTTTTTACAAATTTGATTAAACCTTAATATATCTATTATTTGTATTTCATTTTCAAGTGATATATTTACTTCAAAATCTAACTCTTTTGTTGCTGCTATTAATTTAAAATTATTTAGTAATTTTTCAATAATTTCTTTAAGATTTACCTCTTGATAGTTTATTTTTACATCTTTGGCTTCAATTTTAGTTAAATCCAAAATATCATCTATCAATATTTTTAATTCAGTTGCTGATTTATTTATTACTTTTAACTCATTAATAGTTTTTTCACTTAGATCACTATTTTTATTTTTTATCAATACAGAAGATATTAGTGTTATTGGATTTAAAGGTGTTTTTAATTCATGACTTATATTCGCTAAAAAGAAGTTTTTATATTCATTTGCTTCTATTAGATCCTCTTTTTGTTTTTTTAGTTTCAAGTTTAACTTTTTAACTTTTTCAAACTCCTCTACTACTCTTTTTGACATATAATTAAAACTATCAGCTAATTCATTTAATTCTGTATATTTTTTTGTATTATCCAAATCTATAAAAGTTCTGTTGACTCCATCAAGATTTCTTGTAGCTTCAATTATCTTTTTTAATGGAGCAGTAATAATGTGATAAATAAAATAAATAAAAAGAAGAAAAAGAGTAATAAGTTTTACAAATGTAAAAATTAATATATATATAATATCATTTTTTATTATTTTAAATATTTCATCTTTATGATAATATATATTTACTTTTGCTATTTGTTTATTATTTGAGTTTAAAAAGTATGTAAATCTTTCCATATTTTCTTTATATTTTACACTCTTTTTAAAATCAAATTGATATGTATTAAAATCTTTTTCATTATTTGATAAAGTACCTTTTTCATAAACTATTACATTATCTATAAGCTTTATGCTTATACCTAAAATATGTTTACTTTTTAAAAATTCTTCTACTATATTTTGTACTCTTTTTTTATCATTATTATGAATGGCCTTTGTTAACTCTTTTTTTGAAGTATTTTCAATCAAAGAAAATCCTCTTATTAAACTATCTTTTGTAAAATAGTATTTTGAGCGTATTTCCATTCCAGTATATATAACTATAAATATAAAATAAATGTAAAATATTTTTTTAAATATTTCTAAGCCTAAAAAACTTGTAAATGAGTTCATTTTAACCTCATCATAGATTATTTAATTTTCTTTTTTTGTTTTACTAAATCCATCATCTTATTAACCAATGAAAAATCAACATCTTGTCTTGATAAACATATATCAACATTTTCTACATTTTTATCTGCAATTGAAATTATTGCAATATTATTTTCATTTGCAGTCTTTACAAAAGTATCTATATCAGCATCTTTACAATTTATTTCATCAAAAATCACTGCTTCAAAAGTTTTGTTTTGTAATATTTTTTGTGCACTTTCTATTGAATCACTATGTTTTACTACTACCCCTTCTTTTTTCAAAGCTACTAATAATGGGAAAAGTGTAGAATGATCCCCTTTTACAATAAGTAAATTTTCAAAACTGTTAATCTCATCTTCAGTCATTTTATCTTTATCTTCAAGATTAAAAAATACTATATCATCTGTTTTTACAGAAGTATCTACTCCACTTGATATATCAACTTTATCATCAGATACATTTTTTATTACTACTTTTTTTGGTAATGTAACTTTAAAATTACTTCCTACTCCAACTTTACTTTCTACAGTGATATCTCCACCTAATAAATGAGCTAACTCTTTTGAAATTGCAAGTCCTAGACCAGTACCACCATATTTTCTTGTAGTACTACCATCTGCTTGTTTAAATCTATCAAATATATTTTTTAATTTATCATTACTTATTCCAATACCTTCATCAATTACTGAAATAAATATATTTTCATTGCTCTCTTCTACTTTTATCTCTACTGTTCCATTTTCTGTAAATTTAAATGCATTACTAAGTAAATTTTTAATTATTTGTTTAATTCTTGATTCATCACTTAATATCTCAAAATTTTTGATATTGAATTTTTTAATAAAATTAATATTTTTATCATCTGCTAAAGGTTTCATAGAATCATATAAAATATCAATAATCTCTTCAACATTTAATCTTTTTAAATTTAAAGACAATTCCCCTGCTTCAATTTTAGAAATATCTAAAATATCATTTATTAGTACAAGTAAATCATTTCCACAGTTATTAACAATTCCCATATTTTTTACTTGTTCTTCGTCTAATTTTCCTTTTTTGTTTTTCTTCATTACTGATGAAATTACAATTATTGAGTTTAAAGGTGTTTTTAACTCATGACTCATATTTGCTAAAAAGTCATTTTTATATTTATTTGCTTCAACTAACTCTTTTCTTTGTCTTTCTAGTTCAATTGCAAGTGCTTTTAATTTTTCATTTCTTTTTTTCATAATTTTAACATTTAAACAAGAGTCAATACTTATATTTAGTTTATGTGCTAATCCTTGAAACATTGAACCTAAAAAACTCATATTCATGTTTTTTTTACTATAAATAAAAAACATCAATCCTCTATCTAATGGAAGAATCAAGACTCTTTGAGTTCTATCACTTCTATTATCTAAAATATTAAAACTATCATAAACATCACTATAACTTTCAATATCAAAATCTCTTATTTTTCCTATGCTAATAACTTTATTTAACCTTTCTTTAGCTTCATCAAACAGATAAAAGCTTCCATACAAAGCAAATGTTTCATTTAAAAAAGTTTTTAAAACTTCTTTTAACATCTCCTTTAAATCAAGGCTATTTCCTATTGCACTATGGCATTTATACGTCAAGGCTAACTGTTCTACTAACATACTGCACCTACTATACAAGTGTTATTGTAGTAATTTATATTTATATTATCTTCACTTAATATTTCACCAAGTGTAGCTGCTCCAATTAATGCTCTGTTTTCTATTATTTGTTTTACTTTTTCTATTTCTTCTTCATATTTATCTGATAATAATAATCTTCTATTTATACATTCAAATAAAAAAACTAAATTTTGTTTGTGATTACACCCTTCAACTGCATTTTTTGTTGCAAGATAAGCTGCATTAAGTAAATTTTGTTTTTTACCTTTTAAAATACAAATAACAGAATTTTGTGTTATAGGTAAAGATAAATTAAATCCATCACTATTGCTTTCAATTATATCTCTTATATATATTTGTTTATCAAAGTTAACTAAGCCTATAGGATAAGTTAATAAATAAGGATCTAGACTAGTTATTTTTTTATCTAAATCTTCTTCTAATATACTTTTATAAAGTATAGAAACATCAGTATAATCAATTTGTTTTAATACATTTTTATCACTCATTGTTGCTATAAGTTCATTTTTTAAAACTTCCCAACCATGTTCATTTGATACTTTTAAAGTATCTGTTTTTGTTAATAAAATAGCTGCATCTATAAACATTCCTTCATTTGAGAATATCACTTCTTTTCTATTAAAAGGAATTTCACCTGCTCCACCACCCATAACAGTTGTATTTGCACCAATAATTTCAAATAAGGAGTCTAAATAAGTTTGTTTATTTGCACTTAATGCATCTACAAAAGTAATAATTGATTTTGTATTTTCAAAATCTTGTTCAGTTAAAGTAAGATTAAGCATATCTTTTTGTAAAAAAATATTTTCATTTTCTTGTAATTCATATGCTATTAATCCATCATTATAATTTTTACCATCAAAAATAATTTCAGGGAAGATAGCTCCATATGCTTCTATTTTAGAGTTTCTTAATAATGATATATAAAATTTACATCTTTGAGATACAAGTAACAAATACTTTTTTTCAGTCTCTTTACAATCTTTTACAAATGAGTCCAAATTTAAATAATATTTAATATTAGTAGTCATAATAAACTCCTTTTATATATTAATAAAAATTTATAAATATATAATTACATTTTATTTAATAATAGTATTATAATAGTATCAAAACAATATTTTATTTTCCTAGTTTAATAATAATTTTGTTTTATTTTTTAAAAAAAGTGTTACTTTATACAATAAGCTTAATAACTATTTTCTTTTGATAATATTACATTTAATAAAACAAGAGGAATAACATGCAATATTTTGGTACTTTTGAAACTAAATATGAAGAGGTATTTTTAACTGAAAGTTATCTATACATAAGTCAAAATGAACAGGATGTAATAACTCCTAAAGAGTTAAAAGAAAAAATAAAGAATAACAAACTTAAAAAGAAAAATATCATTGGTACTATTTTTCTTTACAATCCAATTGTTTCACCAATGGATTATGATTCAAATACTTTTTTACTTGATCAAGATTTTGACAAGTTTGAAGAATTAGTTGAACTAAAAATAGAGACTTATATGACAATATTCAAAAATGCAATGAAAAATGATGAATACAGAGGTAAAATTGTACAAATAAGAAATCTTTTTAACTTAAATGAAAAAAATATTGATGCATCATCTTTATTGATGAAGTTTAATGATGATTTAGAAAAATACTACTCTTCTCAAAATACAGAGTTTGATAGAGATATCATGTATTTAGATGCACAAAATTTAATTCCAAGTGGTAAGTTTGTATTTTTTGCATGGGGAGAAAAGATAAACTCTAAAGAGTTTACTTATATTGATGATTATGCAAGAATGTTATTTGAAAACTGTGAAAAATTAGGTAAAAAGATTGCATTTGTTTATAAAGCAGAGAAAACAGAAGAGTTTTCAAAAAAATTATTGCAATTTGCAAATCCAATGCAAAATTTAAAATACAAAAATGATATTACTCAGGCTATATTTAAATCATTTGAAGAATTTCCACCTAAAATTACAACTTTTTAGTATATGAATTTTACAGACGAACAACTTTCAATTATAAACTCTAATAAGCACTCATTTAAAATAAATGCAGTTGCAGGAAGTGGTAAAACTACCACTTTATTAGAGTATGCAAAACAGTTTCCTAATCTAAAAATTTTATACCTTGCATATAATAAATCACTACAAACATCACTAGAAAAAAAACTTCATAAATTAAAAATATCAAATATGCAAGTAAAAACAATTCATTCACTTGCTTATAACAAAATGCAAGCATGGAATTTTAGATTAACACATGAGCTAAAAGTACAGACTATATTAAAATGTATAAAACAGTTTGAACAAAATAGAGTCTATGATCCCACGCCAAATTATACAGCTTTATTAAAAGATATTGTTAATTTTTATTGCAATAGTTCAATTATACCTATTGATTCAAATTTATTACAAAGTTACAAAAAATACTCAAATCTAGATGCAAAAATATTAAAACTTTTAAAAATCAGAGAAGATAATATTTTAAATCATACAAAATATATTTTGACTTGTATGAAACAAGGGAAAATTGAATCAACTCATGATTTTTATTTGAAGTTCTTTTATTTAAATAAAAGAATATCTTCTAATTTAGGATATGATTTAATTCTTGTAGATGAAGCTCAAGATATTTCAGATGTGATGATTGCTATTGTAGAAAACCAAAATTGCAAAAGAGTATATGTAGGAGATAGTTTTCAACAAATATACTCTTTTAGATTTGCAATAAATGCACTTGACAAAATAAAACTACCCACTTATAATTTAAGTAAAAGTTTTAGATTTTCAAATGAATTAGCAAAAGTTGTACAAGATAACCTAAATATTATTTATAAAAAAAATGAGTTAAAAACACTAAATATTTCAGGTCTTGATAATAAAACATCTAAAGTTGGCAAAAATGTAGTTGATTTTGATAAACAGTTTTGTGTAATAAGTAGAACAAGTTTTGCTCTAATAAAAGAGGTTATAAGATTTTTAAAAAGAAAAAAAGATTATAAAATATATTTTGAAGGTGGTTATAGTTCATACTCATTTATGAATCAAACTGTATACTCAATCTTTTATTTAAAACAAAAAAAATATGAAAAAGTAACAATTGAAGAGCTAAAAGAGTTTACATCAATTGAAGACTTAGAAGAGTACTCAAAAGATACAAAAAATCAGGAATACTTAAATATTATAAAATTTATTAATACTTATAATGATAGCATTTTTGAAATAAACAAAGAAATTAAAAATAATCTAACAGAAAATAAAAATAATGCAGATATAATCTTTACTACTGCTCATAAATCAAAAGGTATGCAATATTCTCAAGTTGTGATGTGCGATGACGACTTTATATCAAATAAAGAGATATTAAATAAAAAAAATAAATATAATAATATAAAAATAAATGAAGAATTAAATATTTATTATGTAGCTGCAACAAGAACAATTGATGCATTAAATATGGCAGATTTACATTTGGATTATAGCTCAAATACAAAGGAAAAAGAGAATAAACCTTTCATAAAAAAATCTAAAAAAAAGATTCCGATGAAAAGACTTAAATCTTTACAAGAAGAGTGGCTAAAAAGCAATAATATTAAACATTATTGAAATTTATAAGTTTTTTTAATGATTTCAGATTATTTCAGCTTGTTTTAATATAGTAATTATTATAATTCCACCCGCTTAACAAAAAAGCGACATAAACTTAACAATCGGTGAGGTTGGAGAGTGGTCAAATCCAGGAGACTGTAAATCTCCCGCCTATGGCTTCGAAGGTTCAAATCCTTCTCTCACCACCACTTAAGTTAACAGTGGCTCGGTAGCTCAGTCGGTAGAGCAAAGGACTGAAAATCCTTGTGTCGGCAGTTCGATTCTGCCCCGCGCCACCACTTTTTTTATTTATTATTTGTGCGAGTGTGGCGGAACTGGTAGACGCGCGGGACTTAAAATCCCGTTCCCGTTTTGG
Source organism: Arcobacter sp. CECT 8985 (assembly GCF_004116495.1). GTDB lineage: Bacteria > Campylobacterota > Campylobacteria > Campylobacterales > Arcobacteraceae > Malaciobacter. The sequence continues at coordinate 190,670 of NZ_PDKC01000001.1, forward strand.
GAGTGTGAGTTCGATTCTCACCATTCGCACCACTTATAATAATCAAACTTCCAAAACTATTTTTTACAATCAAACTTAACAAAATTAATTTATTTTTTTATACTTATATTTTTTATTAAATTATTATTTCTATTTTACTAAAATTATTCTAGGAATGATTGCTTCATTTACTTTAGATTAAGAAGTTTTTTCAATACTGCTTTCATATAAAAGTCTAGTCTCTAACTCATAAAGTTCATCTAACGTTTCAAGGTGTATTAGTAGAACTAAACAATTTTAAGAATATTCTTGAATCTTCTAAATATACATTTTGTCAAATCCAATTAATCTATAAAATATTTTCAGTTAAATAAATGTTAAATCAACAAAATTGTATTTCTAAATGCTTTTTTCTTTTCTATTTTATAAAAATGCGCGTCATTATAGAGTTTTTTCTGTTCTTCAATGAATTTTTCTATATATAATATATCTATAAAATCTTCTTATTTTTTTAGCTCTTTTATTTGCATAACTTTATTTTAAACAATTAAAGGCAAATAGATAGAATTAAATAATTATTATTTAATTCTATTTTATGTATTATGTACTAATTTCAAGATGGAGAAGAAAATTTGATATTTAATAAAGATAAATATTTTATTAATCATGGTTTTGTTTCAGACCCTTTTGCTTCTACAAATGCAGTACATGAAGATAAATTAGAAGAGTTTTTTATTACTCCCCCTTATTTTTATTCATTAATTGGTTCAATACAAACACCTAAATCCTCAATTGTCATTGCACCAAGAGGTGCTGGGAAAACAGCACAAAGAAAAATGATTGAAATAATGTCAGCAAGTGAAGATAATATTATTAGTATTGTTTATGACCAGTTTCCTATTGAAAACTTAAAAAACATTACTTCTATTACATATGAAATGCACTTAAGAAGAATAATTAAATATTTATTAATTGCACTTTTAACTAAAATAAATACTCTTAATGACAAAAATATTTATGATAAGTATGATAAAAAGAATATTAATATCTTAACATCAAATTTTCTGACAGGAATAACAGAAAGTGAAGTTAATCATGCACTTGATTCCATTAAAGGAGTATCCGAAAAAGTTACTCAATTATGGAAAAGTGCAGGAAATTCAATTAATTCAATAATTAATTCAGTATTAGATAAACTAGGTATTAAACCAATCAATTTAGAATTTCAAGATAAAAAACAATATATATCACATGAAGAACTACTAGATACTATAAAAATAATAGAGAAATTATTTAACAAAATAAGGGTTAATGCAGTTTTTATATTAATTGACTCAGTAGATGAAACAGTATTGACAGGTAGTGATTCAAATAAGTCTTATGAACTTATAAAACCATTAATAAAAGAGTTAAAAATACTTGAACAAAGAACAATTGTTTTTAAATTTTTCTTATGGGATAAAATACAAGAACATTGGGCAGAAGATATAAGAAAAGATAGAATTGAAATTTTTGAAATGACATGGTCGAAAGAAAAAATTATTGAACTGATAAATAAAAGATTAATTGCATTTAGTAATGGTAAATATAGTTCACTTTATGACATACTAGAAGCAGAACAATCTACAATTAATTATATTTTAGATTTTGCAAATAATTCTCCTCGTGATGCAATTAATATAATGAAATCAATTTTTGATCAATTTCTCTTTGTTTCAAAAGATGAAAATTTATTTCCAAATAATAGTTCAATAAACAAAGGTCTTGATATCTTTTGTAAAAACAAATTTGAAGAATTAATATTAAAAGATAAACAAAGAAAAGATTTAAAAAGAATAAAACATTCAACTTTTACAATTCCATATCTATACAATGAAGTTTTTAAGTGTAATGACAGTACTGCAAGAAATATATTAATGCCTTGGACAAGAGCAGAATATGTTATATCTTCTAGTAATAAGATTAAAGTCAAACAAAGCCAAAATCCCATAAATGTATATACAATTAAAGATTTAAGAATTGCTAGACATGTATGCTCAGATAAAAAAATTGAAGAATTTATTTCAGATAACTTAATAAAATGTGAAGAATGTGATACCATTAATGTTTTCAATAAGAATAATTCATATGGATTAGTTCATTGGCAATGCAATAGATGTCAATCAAACTTAACAATTTAAATAGTTATACTAATGAGTATTCTAAAAATATTTAAAAACTTTTTTAAAAATAAATTTATTAATAAAGAAAAAATAATTCCCTATGAAAAAGAGGAAAAAAAATATTATGAAACCTCTCAAATTAAAACTATCCAAGACTTTTATGATGAATTTGACACATTAAATGATTTTAGTTCTGAAAAAATCGATTATTTATATAAGAAATATATTAATGTACTCAAAAAATATGAAATAAAATTTATAAAAGAATTTGAAGGTAAATTATTATCATCGATAGTATGTGAATTTCCTTTTCTTAAGAATAATAATGTATTTATAAATACCATAGGGAATGAAAAACTAGAACTTTTCATTCCTTCTAAAAAATTTAAACTTGACTATTCAATTCTTTTAGATAGTAATGTTACTAGCGACTTAGAAAAATACTTTAAAGAACAAAAAATTCATAAGAAAGATTTTGTAGATAATTCAAACTTAATTATTAACGAAAAATGCAATTTTGATTTATTACCATATTGTTTAGAAAATATAATTAACTTTTGTATTCATAAAGGAAGTAATATTCAATTAAATAGAAAAGATTCTATACAAGAAGGAATGTTTCAAAATCTAGATATACTTTATGAAAATTTCAAAAGTTTAAACTTACCTAAATTAGAAGATTTTATTCTTCAAACAAATAAGCAAATACCTTTTATTTTTAAAATATTTAATAACTCTAGATTATTTTTAATATTTGTGCTTCAATCAAGATTACTTTTCCCAAAAAAAGACAAAAGACAAACTTCGCATATAAAGAAAAGAGAAGAATATATTCTAAATAAAATTGATGAAAAATCATTGTTATTTTCTACTAGAATGTTTAAAATTTTAACTGAATTTATAAAAGATGATTCACATCTATTTTTTTCAAAAGTAAGGGAATTAAATAATGAAAAAGATTATTTAGAAAGACTAAACAATACTGCTATTGATTTATTCATTTGTATGATGCCCCAAAATTTTTACGATAAACAAGGAATTATTCCTATTCTTTATACTCAAGACGAAGGTTTAAAGAAAATGTATGAAAGTATTAAACCTGATTTAATTGTAATTCGAAAAGAAAGGCAAGAACAAATTGTTACCTATATTTATAAAGAAGAGATGTTAAGGTTAAGAAATGAAGAATATGCTCAAAACTTTTTTACTGAAGAAAAAAGAAAAAGAAGAATGCGTGTTTCAAAAAATTTATCCATAACACATAGTAGTCAAGTAAAAAAAGAATTAAAAACTTTATTAGAACTTGAAAATAAGAGATTAAGTTCACGCAAAAAAAGTAATATAATGTGCTAAATTTGTGTCTTAATATGTCAATATAACAACTATTAAAAAAAGAATATACTTAAAGGACGCTATTTATAGTATTTTATTATTCAGATTCTAGATTCGCACCACTTATAATAATCAAACTTCCAAAACTATTTTTTACAATCAAATTAAATTTTACAAAACTAATTTATTATTTTATACTTATATATTTTTTATTAATTTATTTTTTCTATTTTACGTAAAACCTTATATTTGATATTAGTTATTGATTACAAAGAATCTTTAAATTTTTAAGAGTATAATCTTGCAATTAAAAAATATAGGAGATTTTATGGCAAAAATTGGAATACTAGTAGCTAGTGCTGTAAATAATGTAAAACTTGGTAAAAGAATAGAAGAATTAACACTTGAATTAGGACATGAAGTAGAGTTTATAAATTTAGTTGATTTAGATTTACCTTTATACTCAACTGTTGCAGAAGAGAAAAATGGACTTCCTCCTCAAGCTTTAGAATTAGCGAATAAAATCTTAGGATTAAAAGCATTTATTGTTATTGCGCCTGAATATAATGGAGTTATGCCTCCTGTATTAAATAATGCAATGGCATGGACTTCAAGAAGTACAAAAGATTGGAGAGATGCATTTAATGAAAAAATTCTTGCACTTGCAACACACAGTGGTGGAGGTGGAGCAAAAGGGCTTCAAGCTATGAGAATTATGTTCCAACACTTAGGAGCAAATATCTTAGCTAGAGAGATTTTAACATCATATGATAAACCGCTAAATGAAGATACTGCAAAAAGTATAATTCAACAATTAGCTAGATTATCTTAATATATGGAATATCCATATATTAGGAAAAACATTGAATATATTAACTACAAAAAGAGTTCTTCTTAGAACATTTAATAATACAGATATTGATACTTTGTACAAAAAGATATTTAAGTGTAGTGAAGTAGTAAAATACACATTTGGCAATGAAAACTTCTCTTATGAGCAAACAAAAAACTTTATAAATAAAAACTGCAATTTTAAAAACAAAATTGGACTTAGTATTATAGAAAAAAAAGATACAAACGAAGTCATAGGACTTGGCGGTGTATTAGAATGTAAATATTTAGATGAAATTGATTATGAAATTGGATTTATCTTAGCTAAACAATTTTGGAAAAAAGGATTTGCAAAAGAGATAGGACAAGCACAGATTGATTTTATTAAAGATGAACTAAAAGCAAAAAGAGCACTTGCACTTGTAGATAAAAACAATACAAACTCAATAAAAACTATTAAATCACTAGGGTTTGATTATTTCAAAAGTATAACTACAAGTGACTCTAGAAAACTAAGAGATGTGTATATCTTAAATTTTTAATTTTCTTACAATTTCATATACTTCTTTTTTAATAAAAAATTATAACAATTATGTTATATTCTAAAGGTCAATTAAAGGATATGATTTGAAAAAAATTTTTATATTACAAGTAATTCTTATTGCCATATTTTTTAGTGGCTGCGATATGTTTGGACCTAGTGATGAACAGATTGCATTAAAGAAAAAAGAGCTACAACAAGCAAAAGAGTTAAAACAAAAAGAACTTGATGCACAAATTGCTTTAAAAGAGCGTGAATTATCATTAAAAGAAAAAGAGTTAGAACAAAATAAACAAATAAAAACCGAAGAGACTGAAGCTAAACTTGAAGAAAAAAAAGCTGAAATAAATAGTAAAAAAGATATTGAAATTCAAAAAATTAAATCAGAGATTGAAAAAGAAAAAATAAGAATTGAAAAAGAAAAAATAAAAGCAACAAATAGAGAGAAAAGACTAAAGTTTGAACTTGAAAGATTGCAAAAAGAACACGATAAACAACTTGATACTTACTTTATAATTTTAATTGGATTTATTTTACTTATAATTGCTCTATTAATATTTTATTATTTAAATAATAAAAGAAAAGACAAATTAAAAGCATATGAAGATAACATGGAAAAATACTTTAGATCAAAAGAGACTGAAGCCAAACTTCAAATTGCAAATAAAATACTTGATACTATTGCAAAAGGTGATTTAAAAGCAGAAACTGAAGCTAGATTAATATCCTCACTAAATGGAACAAATCCAGATACAAAACAAAACAATGATTTTAAAAATATTCAAAATCAAGATAATCTAAAAAAGATTGATTTTGAAAAAGATGAAAATAAAGACAACAATTAGTTGTCTTTATCCTAAAATATATCTATTATTTTTACTTTGAATTGGTCTATTATTTTTTTGCATAATATTTTTAAATTCTTCTAATTGAGTTTTAATAATGTTAACTGGATTTTTTAATACAATCCATTTTACATTTTCACTACAAGGTGGTGTTGTTAAAGAACCATCAAAAGTATAAAATTCTTTATTTTGAGGTAAAATATCATAACCATAAATATCTGATGTTAAATCATTTTTTTCACCTTTTTTTGTTGGTAAATCTTTTAAAAGTTTGTCTATTATAACATTTGTATCATCTGATAATTCAAACATAACAGCAATTACTAATATATTCCCATTAGAGTCTTTATGTACCAAATGTGCTTCCATTGGATAAGTTTTTCCATCAATTTTATTCTCACTTGGTGTATGAAAATGCATCTGTTTTAAAGCATATTCTTTAGAGCCATACTCAATCATATTTCCACTTAAAAAATTTACTTTTAATGTATGCCCATTATTTTCAAAAGATTTTGCAATTGAATCATCATAATAAGTAATCTCTTCTAAAACTACATTAGTTAATTCATCTGTAACTATATTTATAGGAGATTGATGTTTTCCATCTTTACACATATTGTATCGTTCATCAAGTTTAAACCAATTATTAGGTGAGATATCACCATTATAACCCCAATGAGCCAAAGGCTTATGTTTATCACCCTCACCTAAGAATATTGCAATTAGAGCAACTATTAATATGTAAATCATTGTTTTTTTCATATATTCTCCTTATATTTAATCAATTTTCATATGAATAAGCTTTTGAATGATTGCTTGTGATTCATTATCATCAAAAAAGATATTCATTTTTAACTCATTATTAACTTTTAATAAGAACTCTTTTTTCTTCTTTAATAAAACCTCATTATTATGCTTATTTTCATAAAGAATTCTACTCATCTCATCTTCATAGGATTTTACTATTTCTTCTTTTTTTTCTTCTGCTGTTTTTGAACCTTTTTTAGGAATAAAATATTTTTTAAAAATTAAGTAAAAGAATACTATAAAAAGAATAATTAATAATAAGTTTGATATATCCATGTTATCTCTTTAAATTGTAAATTTATTCATTGTAACAATTATTTTATCTTATTTATATAAAAGAGTATAAGAAATAGCATATTTTTAACTTTAATTAGTTTTAATAAATAAAATTAAGCTTAAATTTTATTCTATATTTTACCATTTTCAACACTTTATATACATATGATTCTATTATAATCTATATAGGCTAGATAAATAGAAAGGATTATAATGAGTTTTAGCACAGCAGATATATGTGATGATTTTAAAGATACTGCTAATATACAAGTACTTTCACCAAAATTTAAATCTTTTGGTGGCAAAAAAAAATTTCAAGGTGAAGTAATAACAGTAAAATTAGATAAAAGCAATTGGCTTCTTCTTTCAATGTTAAGAGATGAAAAAGGTGAAGGAAAAGTAGTTGTAGTAGATGTAGATCAAGCTTATTTTGGAATAGTTGGTGATAGACTAATGGCATTTGCAAAAAATAATAACTACGAAGCAATTATCATCAATGGATATGTAAGAGATACAAATGAAACTGTAAATATAGATGTTGGACTATATGCAGTTGGAACATGCCCTCAAAGAAACTTTGATAAAACACAATCAGCAAGAGATGTGGAACTAAATTTTGAAGGTGTTACTGTAAAAAGTGGTGATTACATTTATGCAGATTGTGATGGTGTAATTATTACAGATAAAAAACTTGTATAAAAGACTCTAAAAGAGTCTTTTAACTTTTTGATTTTAATTCTTTAAATTTTTCATCAGAGATATCATAATATAAGATTGAACCATCTTGAATTCGATAATACCATCCATGAATTTCAAGAGTTTTTTCTTCAACTCTTTTTTTAATTTCAGGATAAGATAAAAGATTTTGCAATTGATAAACAACTGATGTTTTCTCTGTTTTTGTATATATCTCTTCTGCTGATAAATCTAAATAGTTAGTCAAAACATAATTTTTAGCTTTTTGTCCTAATTCTAACCATTTTTTAACATGCACCATTCCAATATTGTTATCATCTATTTCTTTATATAGTGTTCTACAAGCACCACAATATGAATGACCACATACAATTATATGTTTTACATTTAAGACACTTACTGCAAACTCTATTGCAGCTGAACTACCATGAAAATCATTGTCCTCTTCAAAAGGAGGTACAAAGTTTCCAACATTTCTAACGATAAACATATCACCTGGTTTTGAATCCATAATTAATTCTGGAACAACTCTACTATCACTACATCCTATAAATAAAACTTCAGGACTTTGTCCTTTTTCAACTAAAGAGTTAAAATCATCCTTATAATCTTTAAATCTTGAATTTTTAAAAGTTAAATTCCCTTCTATTAATTGTTCTATCCCCATCTTAAAACCTTATTGTTTTGTTTTTATATTTTTCTCTTTTAATTTTGAAATAAAAGATACTATTTTAGAAATCTTTTCCTCTTCTTCTTTAATATGTTGTTCACTACTTAAAGTAAAAGTTTCTAATTTTTCATCTAAATAACTTGTTGTAAATTTTCCATTTCTAAAATCTTCATCTCTTACAATCTCTCTATGTAAACTGATATTTGTAGGAAAACCTTCAATATAAAACTCATCAAGTGCTCTTCTTGCTTTTTTTACAGTACCTTCCCAGTCTAAAGACCATACAATTAATTTACCAACCATAGAATCATAGTTTGCAGGAACTTTATATCCTGAATAAATTGATGTATCTAATCTTACTCCTGGTCCACCTGGAGTTAAATATTTTGTTATTTTACCAACTGAAGGCATAAAGTTTTTATGAGGATTTTCTGCATTAATTCTAAATTCAATTGCATAACCTCTAAATTTTATATCTTCTTGTAACATTTGTAACTTATCACCTTCTGCTATTTGAATCATTCTTTGAATAATATCAACACCAGATGTAATTTCTGTAACTGGATGTTCTACTTGAACTCTTGTATTCATTTCTATAAAATATATATTATCTTCACTATCAAGTAAAAACTCGATTGTTCCTACACTTTCATAACCCAATTTAAACATTGCTTTTGTTGCTATTCTAAATAGTTCTTTTCTCGCACTTTGATTTAATAGTGGAGAAGGAGCAATTTCTACAACTTTTTGATGTCTTCTTTGAATAGAACAATCTCTTTCTCCTAAGTGTAAAACATTTCCAAATTTATCTGCAATAACTTGAACTTCTATGTGTCTTGGATTTTCAACATATTTTTCAATAAAAACTTCACCTCTACCAAAATATTTAATAGATTCATTTTTTGCACTATCAAACATCTCTTTAAAGTCTTTTTTATTTTTAACAATTCTCATTCCTCTACCTCCACCACCAAAGGCAGCTTTGATAATTACTGGAAATCCAATGTTTTCTGCAATATCTTGAGCTTCTTTAACATCATCAATTGGTTCATCTGTACCTTCTAAAACTGGAACACCAACCTCTTTCATTGCAACTTTTGATGCCATTTTATCACCAAATAATGCAATATGTTCAGGTTTTGGACCAATAAATGTAATTCCATTATCTGCACAAGCTTGTGCAAAGTCTGCATTTTCACTTAAAAACCCATATCCTGGATGAATAGCATCACAATTTGCTTTTTTCGCAATTGAGATTATTACATCATAATCTAAATATGCTTTAATTACATCTCCCATTATTGGATAACACTCATCTGCTTTTCTTACCCAAACACCTTCTACATCTACTTCTGAAAAGATAGCAACACTAGTAATATCTAATTCTTTACATGCTCTTATAATTCTTAATGCTATCTCTCCCCTATTTGCTATTAAAACTTTTGATATTTTTTCCATGATTCTTCCTATAAAAAATTTACTTCTTATTTTAAAATTAAAAAAGAAATAATTCTTCCTCTTTATTGCTAGTTTTATTGTTCATTTGTGCTAAAAAAAATTATATTTTGTGCTTATTCTATAGTTTATTTATGCTATAATTTTCCCATGAAAAAAAATACTCTGCAAAGAAGAACTAAAATTGCAAATGATATAATGTTTTATATCTATACTCATATTGAAACTCACATTGATATTGAAGAGTTAAGTTATGATTTAAACATAAGTAAATTTCATATGCAAAGAGTATTTAAAGAAGAGTTTGGAAAAAACATATATGAAAGTATTAAATCTATAAGATTGCAAAAAGCTGCAAATTTACTTCTAACAAATAAATATTCTACTATTTCAAATATTGCAAATCTTTGTGGGTATAGTTCTCAATCATCTTTTATCAAAGCTTTTAAACAAAGATTTAATATGTCACCAAAGCAATGGAAGAACTTTGGATATAAACAGTACTCTAGCAATATTTTGCAACAATCTAGAAGTGCATTAAAATCAAATGCTGATTTTTCAAAAATAACTCCCAAAATTGTAAAAATGCCTGCTCTTGATAGTTTTTATATCAGAAATAAAGGTTACAACGTAAATGTAAAAGAGACTTGGCAAAAACTTCAAACATTAATTTTGAATAATGAATTAGAAAATTATAAACAAATTGCACTTTTACATGACAATCCAACTATTACGCCATTAAGTGAGTGCCAATATATTGCTTGTATTGTGCCAGAAAATAAAGATGATGTAAAAAGTGATAGACTTCCAAACTTTGAAATTTCAGATGGAGTTTACGCAAAATTTGATTTAGAAGGAGTTCATGGTGATATGCTAAAATTCATTCACTGGGTATATCATGAGTGGCTAGTAAATAGCGAGTATGAAACAACTACAAAACCTTCATATGCAGTTTATCATAAAAACAACTTTTTAAGTGATGATAATAGATTTGATATTAGTTTTTATGTATCTATAAAATATTAAATAGAAAAAAAGTTCTATTTAATACTATTTTTAATGCGAGATTCTAAATCTTTTTCATCAATTAAACCTATATATTTTTTTAAGATTTTTCCATCTTTTCCATATAAGTATGACTCTGGGATTTTTCTAACATTATTTATATTTTTAGCCATTCTAAAATTTTCATCTGCACTTATAGAAATAGGAAACTCCATGTTATGCTCATCTAAAAAAGCTTTTAATTCATCAATATCTTTATTTCTTTCATACAATACACCTAAAACAACAAAATCTTTTTTATATTTTGAATAAAGTTTATTTAAAATTGGTATCTCTTTTACACAAGGGGGGCACCATGTTGCCCAAAAGTTAATCAAAACAGTCTTACCTTTTAATTGTATATCATCAGATTTTAAAACTCCATTATCAACTGTTAATTTTATTTGTTTTCCTTCAACAGTCTTTAGTGTATAGTAAATACTACTTTGTTTTTTTAAATCTTTAAAACTATTTGAATCTTTTATTACTACTGCATTTGATTCATCACTTTCATCATTACATCCAGATATAAATAATATTATTGGTATTAAAAATATTAGATAAAAACTTTTCATTTTGTTCCTTCTTTTAAGATTTCATTTTCTACTAAATCAAACAGTGCTTTATAACTTAATTCTTTTAACTCTTTACTATTTACAAAAAGTGTCGGTGTTCCTGTTATATTAAGTTTATTTGCATCTTCTCTTGCTTGTTTTAGTATTATATCAATATTTATTTTTAAAAAATCTTTCTTTAGTTGTTTCATATCAATGTCTGAATTAGCTAAATACTGCCAAATTAATTCTGGTCTTAAATCTTGTGGATCTGCCCAAAATTGTTGTGTTTTTAAAACTATTTCTAAAGCTTGTTTATATTTTCCTTGTTTTCTTGCTGCTTCTATTATCTTTATAGCATATTTTGAATATTTATGATTTGCCAAGTATCTATAAACAATCTTAATATTTGGAAAATATTCTTTAAATGCAGCATTTACAATTGGATGAAAAGCAGCACAAGCTGGACATTCAGGATCAAAAAATTCAACTATTGTTATTTTTGCATCTTTATTTCCTACAAATACTGAGTTATTTCTTACAAATGGTTGTTCATTTTTACTTGTGAAACTGTTAATTTTATTAGTTTTATTGTTTTCATAAATGAATCCTGCAATAATAAAAAGTACAACAACAAGAACTAAAGAAATAGAAATTAGACTTTTATTTTTCATCTTTTAAAAATCCTTTTTTCCCTAAAATTAATAAAATAATTATTAAAGAAAAAGCCATTAAAGATAAAAAAGGAATAGTAATAAAACCAAACCAATTTATATACTCTGTACTACAAGGAACGCCTTGCACACAAGGAACTAAATCTTCCGAAATAATTTTAAACATTAAAAGATTATGATAAAAAGCAAATATCCATCCTAAAATAGCCAAAACAATCGAATATTTAAATGTTTTGTCATCTGGATAAAGTAGTCCCACTAAAAAAATAAATACCAAAGGATACATAAAAATTCTTTGATACCAGCACATTGTACAAGGGATAAATTCCATAACTTCACTAAAAAAAAGACTTCCAAATGTGGCAAATAATGATACCAAGAAAGAAAGAAAGATTATTTTTGAACTAACAGTATTCACGTAAATTCCTATTTTTTATTTATTTTATCTAAAAATACGTGTAGAAAATGTGTATTTAATTATAAAATTATATAAAAAATATACAGTATACAAATTATACAACTGTTTATCTTTGTTATAATATTTATAATTTTATTAGGAGATTAATGTTTTTAGATATAAAAATTGAGGTTTATTTTCAGCCTATAATATCAATAAAAGAGAAAAAAATATTTGCATTTGAAGCCTTAACTAGAGCCTTTGATAATGATAATAATTATATTTCACCTTTTAAACTTTTTAACGAAGCAAAAATAAATAGAAAGTTAGATGATTTAGATAATTATGTAAGACAAAAAGCAATAAAAAAGTTTCATAAATATTATGAAGAAGATAATAATATACTTCTATTTCTAAATTTTGAATCTTCTGTAATTGAAAATAATATAAAAAATAATATTGACTTTGATTTTATAAAACAAGTAAATGAATTAGGAATAAATCCAAATAATATTGTATTAGAGATAAAAGAAGACACAATAAAAGACAGTAATTTATTAAAAGAGTTTTGTCTAATTCATAGAAATTTAGGATATGTAATTGCAATTGATGACTTTGGGACAGGATACTCAAGTTTTGATAGATTAGCAATAGTAAATCCAGATATCGTAAAAATAGATAGAAGTCTAATTGATAACATTGATAATAACTATGTGAATTCTTCTGTACTTAAATCAATCGTAGATATCTCAAATAAAATTGGAGCACTAACTTTAGCAGAAGGTGTGGAAAGAAAAGAAGAAATTCTTTCTTGTATGAAAAAACATATAGATATTTTCCAAGGATTTTATTTTGAAAAAGCTCTTGAGAATATAGAAGAAAACCAAATTACAAATATAAATAAAAAAATTTCAAATATAGGTTTAGAGTATAAAAAAGCTGTGCAATGTCATATAAAAACAAAGAAAAAGCTTTTTAAGAAGATGAAAGATTTAACAAAAAATATTCTTACATTAATATCTTATGAAGAAAATTTTTATCTTGAAAGAGCACGTTCAATTATAGGTTCTTATGAACTTATTGAAGCTATTTATATAATTGATTTTAATACAGGAAATCAAGTAAATGATACAATAACAAAAAACTCTATATCAAGTAGCTTATATAAAGCATCAAAACATAATGAAGACCATAGTTTAAAAGAGTATTTTTACATAACTAAAGAGTCTAAATCAAAAGAGTTTTTAAGTCAAAAATACATTTCAAAAGCTTCTGGAAATATGTGTAGAACATATGCAAAAGTAATCTTGATAAATTCACAAAGTTTTATTATCTGCTTTGATATATTAGCTGATTAACTAAAGTTTCGTAAAAGTCAAAACTACTTTAGCTACAACATGAACATCTTTTTGTTTATATACAAGATGCTTAAAATTATCATTTATAGAAATAAAATTAAATTCATCATTTGAAAATTTAGCTTTTTTTATCCACATTTTATTTTCGAAATAAATTATATAAATAGAATCATCTTCTAGTTGTTTTTTTGACAAATCTGCAATAACTACTGATTTATCTTTTATTAATGGTTGCATTGATTCTCCATCAACAAGCAATGCAAAAAGTGATTTAATACAATTGTGGTTTACTAAATCTTTTGAAAAACTAATGTTTTTTTGTTTATCATTATCAAAAACATCTACATATTCAAGTGTAATTATATTTTCATTCATAAAAAAAGTATACCAAAAAACTATTACTTAAAAATTAATATTGTAAAATAAAATATGAATATAAAAGTAGGAACATTTAACCTTTTTCAATTTGTAGAACCTCCTTATAGTTGGTATATAAAAAAAGACAAGTTTTCACAAGAAGAGTGGATAAAAAAAACCTCATGGATAAAAGAGCAATTAAAACTGATGAATTGTGATGTAGTTGGATTTCAAGAGGTATTTTCACAAGATGCATTAAAAGAATTAACTAAACAATTAGGGTATGAATATTTTTATTGTGTTGATACTGCAAAAGTTTCAGATCAAAATAAAAATGTATATATCTCAACAACTGTTGCTTTAGCATCAAAATATCCAATAGTAAATATTGATACATTAACTATAAACAATGAAATATTAAATCTATTTGAAAAAGATAATTTTGAATTTTCAAGATTACCAATAAAAGCAACAATAAAAGTAAAAAATAAAAAGATTATTACATATGTTTTTCATCTAAAATCAAATAGATTAAATGAATATGAATATAAATTTAATGAAAATAATACAATTGAAGAAAAACTAAATAAAATCATTCCTTCACTTAATAGAGGAAATTCACAAGCTTTAGAACAAAGATTAATGGAAGCTTATCATATTTGCTTTGATGTATTAAAAACTATAAAAAAGAATAAAAATATTATCTTAATTGGAGATTTAAATGATAGACAAAATAGTCTTTGTATTGATGTACTTACAAATAAAGCTTGCTTAAATATTAACTCTTTCAAAAAAGTAAATCAATACAATTTAAAAGAAGATTTTATTATGTATGATAGTTATGAAAAAGCTGAAACTAAAAGCAAAAGAGAACCTACTTCTTTTTATAAAACTATTGGAAATATATTAGATTATATTTTTGTTTCAAAAGACATAAAAGTAACTAAATTTGAGCAATTTAACACTCATTTAAAAGATAATAAAGATGGATCTTTATTACAATCAGATCATGCGCAGATTGTTTCAACAATCTTATTAAACTAACTTCTTTACATAAGACATATATAATCTTTATTTCATCATAATATTCTTTTACCAGTAAAGGAGTATTATGGATTTTATACCACATACACAAGAAGAATTGAAAAATATTGATATTAAAGAAGATGAGATATATACAATTCAATATGAACATAGAGATTACTACAATGCTGAAATAAGAACCGCAATAGGTAAAGCAAAAGCAGTAATTAGTAACAATGAAATTATATTTATTGTTACAGATGATTATGGAATGGATAAATTCATAAGAGAAGCTCGTGTAATAAAATAAGGTGTTATCATTGGGATAATAGATATTTTTCAACTTATAAAAGGAGATAAAAAATGTCAAAAAGATTATTAGTTATAGCAGGTGATTTTGTAGAAGATTATGAACTTATGGTACCTTTTCAGGCTCTAACAATGTTAGGTCATCAAGTAGATGTAGTTTGTCCTAATAAAAAAGCTGGTGAACAGATAAAAACTGCCATTCATGATTTTGAAGGTGACCAAACTTATACAGAAAAACCAGGTCATAAATTTACACTAAATGAAACTTTTGATAAAATTGATGAAAGTACATATGATGCACTTGTTGTACCAGGAGGAAGAGCTCCTGAATATATAAGATTAAATGAAAGAGTATTAGAAATTGTAAGAGATTTTAATACAAAAAATAAACCAATAGCATCTATATGTCATGGTATACAAGTATTAGTTGCTGCAGGCATAATAAAAGATAGAACTTGTTCTTGTTATCCTGCTTGTGCTCCTGATGTAATTATAAATGGAGGAACATGGGAAGATATAGGTTTTGAAGATGCCTTAGTAGATGGAAATCTAGTTACAGCTGCAGCTTGGCCAGCTCACCCAAAATGGTTAGCTGAATTTAATAAATTACTAATATAATCCAAATATAGTTAGTTACAAGTTATATACTTGTAACTATACTAAAAAAGATCTACACTTGAAACTTGATTTTCTTGAAATCTAACTACTTGGTCTCTACCACCATTTTTTGCTTCATAAAGTGCGATATCTGCATTTTTTATTACGCTATCTAAATTGTTAGAATCTTCAGGGAACATAGATAAACCTATACTTACTGTCTTTTTAAGTTTATTTCCTGCATAGACATCAATTTCATTTTCTCTTACTCTTTGTCTAATTTTATTTGCTACATTCATTGCATCTTGTTCACTATTAACACCAATTAACAATACTATAAACTCTTCTCCACCATATCTTACTATTAAATCAGATTCTCTTACTGTTTCATTTAATATTCTAGCTAACTCTTTTAATACCTTATCCCCAATATCATGTCCATACTCATCATTTACTGCTTTAAAATGATCCATATCTAGAAGAAGTACACCAACACTTATATCTTCTCTTTTTACTTGTGGAATAAGTTTTTTGCTATGCTCATCTAAGAATTTTCTATTATAAAGTCCTGTTAAGCCATCTTCAAAAGCTGATTCTTGAAGGGCTTCCATTAATAATTTAACTTCAACAGAAGGTGCAGCTTCATTTATATAACTTTTTATAAATGAAATTTTATCTTTTAAGTTATCTAACTCTCTTCTAGAAGTACAAATAAAATTTATAATTAAACAAATATTTTTACTTATTTCTACATCAATACAATAATGAAATTTATTTTTTTCTTTAAAATAAGGACAACTATGATGAAAATCTACAGAAATTACATCATTTCTTGTTCTTGCACATCTACATAACTCTGGATCATTTATAATGTTATCTTTGCAATATAGATCTTCTTCTCCAACTTCCTTAACTATTTGTATTTTATTTTTTAAAGTATCTATTTCTAAAAATGTAAAATTACTTATTTGATATTGATTTATAAATACTTCTGATAATCTTTGATAAATTTCATCTTTTGTATTATCTAACTCAATTTCTTTTTTAAATTGATATAAGTTTGATAAGTTTTTAATTATATCTTTTGATTTTTCTAAAGGATTGATATTTGAACTATTTGCAGTTTGTCCAATAAAACCTTGAAGTTTTCTTTCAATATCATATGATGTATCTTTAAATGTTGTTATCATTTTATTATAATCATTAATTAAATCTGTTATTTTATCATTTTCATATTCATTACTATTATGTATTCTTCTAAACTTTCCATTAACAGCTTGTCTAATACTTGAACTTAATTGTTGTAAAATATCAAGGTAGTAATCATTCTCTTTTCTTGAAATTAGAATCATTATAAATATAGTAAAAATAAGAATCATAGGAATTAAATATATTATTTCTAGTCCATTATTTTTATACTCACTAATATCCATTTTCATAGATACTGCACCTAAAGTATCTCCATGGTTTACATGGTGGCAACTTGTGCAATCCATACCTTTTTCTGAAGTTGCATTAAAAGGTACTGTAACTCTCATTAATGTTTTTGTAAAGTGTTCATCTAAAGAATAATTTAACTTTCCAGTTTTTAAGACCTCTTCATCCAAATCATCTTTTGGTGTTCTTAAATTACTATTTCCATATTGTTTTTTTACTAAATCACTTCTTACTACCCATAACTCTTCTATATTTTTAATTCTTGCAGCTGAATCTATAAATGTATTAACTTGATTAGTATTCCCATTTATCATATGTGACAGAAGTCCTGTTTCTACTACATTTGCTATTACTTGCGCATTTTTTATAGATGATTTTAAATTTGCATTTCTTAAATTATATAAACATAAAGATGTAATAGCAATAATTAAAAGAAATCCAATAATTATAAATAGCAGAGTTGATTTTTTACGCATTTAACAAAAAATTCCTTAAATATAGTTATTTTATTATACATTAAAAAGATTTATAAAAGATAAAAATAAAAATTATGTAGCCTTATTTATTAATAAATTTGCCACTTCATGATGAGCATGTACAAACTTTCTAATATTTAAATCTTTTAAATCTTTTCTTTCACTAGAAGAGTTGATTTTTAGTACAATATTTGCATCTTTATAAAAAGCTAAAATTGCTTCACATATTAATCTTTTTCTTTTTATATTTGATAAAGTAATTATTATACTTGATGACTCATCAACTTTTAATGACTCCAATACTGGCTTTTTATCTAAATGCCCAAAATAGGCTTTATACCCTTGTTTTCTTGCTAAAAGGACATGTCTTAAATCATCTGAAATTATTACAAATGATTTATTCTCTTCACTTAATCTTCTTGCAATAATTCTACCTAATGTTGTAAAACCACAAATTACTATATGATTTTTTTCTTCAATTGGGGTAATTTTATCTGATTCAAAAAATTCAACTTCAAAATATGAAGCAATTTTATATACATTACTAATAAGAAAAGGTGTTAAAATCATGGATAAAACTGTTACTAATATTAAAAAACTTGATAACTGTTTTGATAATAAACCATCATTTGTTGCAAGAGCAAAAATAGCAAATGAAAATTCACCAACTTGACAAAGAGAAATTGCTGTTTTTGCAGCTGTACTTTTATTTGACTTTCTTCTAATAATGAAATAAACAACAAAGGCTTTAATAAGAAGTACTGCTAAAAATATTGCAAATATATAATGAATATAACTGAAAAAATAGAATATATCTATTTTTGTCCCAACACTAAAAAAGAATGCGCCCAATAAAAAATCTTTATATGTTGCAATATCAGATTCAATTTTTATTCTAAAACTTGTTTCAGAGATTATCATCCCTGCAATAAATGCCCCAAGAGAATATGTAAATCCCATTTCATGAGCTAAAATAGAAGCTCCCATCACAATAGAAAAAATAGAACCTAAAAATAGCTCTTCAACATGAGTATTAGAAGCAAATTTAAGCAACCAATTCATCAATTTTTTTCCAATTGTAAATAAAAAAGCAATCACAATAATAGCTGAAAACAAAGTATTCGTAATAACTTCACTTATAGATAAAGTATCATTTGCTAAAAATGATATTAGTAATAATATAGGAATAACTGCCAAATCTTGAAAAATCAATATTGCAGTCGATTTTTCACCAAATGGCGTATAAATATCTTTTGATTGCTTTAAATAACTTAATACAATTGCAGTTGATGAAAGTGAAAAAGCAAGTGAAATAATAATTGATGCAGTTACACCAAGATTTAAAACATAATGTGAAAATAAAAATATAATGATAGAACTTAAACTAACTTGTAAAAACCCATTAAGTAGTAGTATCTCTTTCATCTTCCTTATACGTTCAAAGCTCATCTCCAAGCCAATAGTAAACATAAGAAAAACAATACCAAATTCTGCAATAAGTTCTAAAGAATGAATATCAATTCCATTAAAATTAAAAATATAACTAATAATAGTACCAGTAGCTATATATCCAATAATATGAGAAATTCCAAATCTTTTTAAAATAATATTAAGTACAGTTGATATTGCAATTGTTAAAAATAGTGTAAATAGAATATTTTGCATTTTTCCTCTTTTAATTAAATAATATTATACTAAATTAATACATTATTATTAATAAAATAAATAATAAAAAATAATCATAATTTAATTAAACTGTGTTAATGCACAAATATAACTTTGTTCTTGATACTTTTTTAATGTTTTAGGATAAAGAATATCATTTTTCTTTTCAAAAGAGCCAAGTGCTTGTGCAGAGATAAGTTCAACTTCACAAATAGTGTTTAATTGAATTAAACTCTCCATTTTAAAAGTAACTGCACCACCTGAAAAATTACCTTTTTTTGCTCTTTTTTTGATAATTACTTTTTCAATATTATTAAAAGATAAAAACTCTTCTATTTGTTTATAAAAATTCTTAATATTATTTTGTTTTTCATCATCTTCTAATGTAATTTTTTTTATTTTTAAATCAATATAATCTACAATATCATCTATTAAACTATTTTTTAAAACACTCAATACTGCATAATTTGATTTTAATTCGATACCACAAACTATCATATTTCTCCTTTTTGTTATTATATATAAAAAAAATCACATATTAAACTTTTATTACAAAATGAAATATTTTATTTTTCTATGTTAAAATCGTTTGTTAAAGGTAAGAGATGAAAAATATAATAAAACTACTATTTAAAGAGCAAGTAGGTTCTATTTTAATACTATGTTTATTACTAATTTTTATACTAATTTCTACAATTTTATTGACTTATACATTTGATGCAAAATTAGCAAATAAAATCACTTCATTGGTTTTTTCTAATATCTTTCTTGGAAGAGTTCCATCTTTATCCTTAGGTTATACATATAATTTATCTCATTTTATTGTAATTACTACTAATATAATAACAGAATTAATTCTTGTCACTCTTTTATATCCTTTATTTGTTTTTAGTTTTAAAGGTATATTGAAAATCAAACTACTTGATGATTTTTTTTCAAAAATCAAGCAAAAGAAAAAACAAAATCAAGCAAAATTTGAGAAATATGGGAAAATTGGACTTTTTATTTTTGTTTTTATTCCTTTTTGGATGACAGGACCAATTGTAGGTGCAATAATTGGATACTTAATTGGATTAAAACACTATACAACAATGTTTATTGTTTTCATTGCAACTTGTTTAGCAATTATACTTTGGGGGATGTTTTTAAATGAAATAATTAATTTTATTGTACAAATTGATATAAGAATCATGTGGGGATTATTACTATTTTTTGTAATAATTTTATTAATAAATAAAATAAAAAAACTATTTCATAAAAGGAATTAAAATTCCTTTTATAATTCAGAGTTAATTAAATCTTTTAATTCTTGTAAACCAAATTTTTCTAAAGGTTTTCCATTTACAAAATACTCTGGTGTTTTTGTTACATTTAATTGTTTTGCATCTGCTAAGTCTTGTTTTATTCTTTTTGTTATTTCTTCATCATTTATATGCTCTGCTAGTTTACTCATATCTACACCTGATTTAGGTAAAATTGAAATTAATTTTTTAGGGTTCACAACATGATGATCAATCCAATATCTTTGAGTTGAAAACATAAATTCTAAGACATCAAAAAATTTACCTTGTTTTCTAGCTGATTCTAAAACTCTAACTGCAAAATCAGAATTTTGATGAAAAGGAGTATATCTTAATACAAGCTTTATATCTCCTTCATTTTTTTTCATTATTTGTTTTACATGTGGATAAAACTGTGCACAAGTACCACAAGCAGGATCAAAAAACTCTACTAATTGAACTTTTGCATCTTTATTTCCTTCTACAATAGAATAATCTCTTTGTAAATATTGTTGTTTTTTAGCTAATAAAGCACTATATTCTTCAGATTTTTTGTTTTGATAATAGTAAGTTACTGCAATAAAAGCAATTAACAAAGTTAAAATAGAACCTAACACTATCTTTTTATTCTTCATATTCACTCCAAATGTTTATTTATTATATATTTTACTTTTTTTCATGTGTAGCTTGTGTGTAGAATAATCAATAGTTAAAAACTAATTTTGTATCATTACAAAAATAAAATAAAGAGCATAAATGAAAAAAAATAAAAAAGTCATACTAAAAAGAGAAATAGAAAAACCTATTAAAGTCTGGGGCAAACAATTAAAATTAACAAGAGTTTTACTTATTTTATCTGTTGGATTGATATATTTTATAAGTTTATATATTGAAATCAAAACTTTAACTCCATTAATTATAGGAATAATTCCAGCAATTTTATTTATTATATCTCTTAGGCTTTATCAAAATAGAATTGTATATTTTGGTAATTATAGTATTGAATGTTCAAATGCAGGAGATTTATATCTTACAAAATTAAAAGGTGACTGCCCTACTTGTGGTGGGCAGTTAAAGATTGTTAAAAAAAGTAATACAGAATATATTCAATGTCAAAATAACACTGAACATAAATTTTACTTAGAAGTAAATTGAGATTTATTCTTTATTTACTTTACTTTTAAAACAGCACTATTACATAAATCATCACTCTCATAAGCTGTGATATCACCTTCATTTAAGTTTGGATAAGGGAAAAGTCTAACAGTTAAAGGCTTGTTTAATCTAAAGGCCATAGTTCCAGTATCTCTCATAATTGAAGATATTTTTTCTATTGATGTATCACCTTCAATAGGAACAGTATCAAGTCCAATTCCACAAACTGCACTATTTGTAAGAAGCGTTCTTACATCAAAATCTTTATTTATTGTTCCTTTTGATAAACCTAAATCTTCAATTACTGCTAACATAAGTCCTGAAAATCCCACTAATGGAACATTTTTTACACTTTTAAATACTTTTGTTAATAATGAAGATGCTTCTACACTTCCTGCTGCACCAAAAAACTCAACACCAAGCTCGTTATAAACACTTACCATTGAAGAGCAGTTTTTAGAAGGTGCTACTGAGCTATCAATTCCTACAAATTTAAAATCTTTATTTGAATAGTTATTTATTACTTCATTTATATTATCTACATGGTACTGCAATGCATTTGATAAAACATCATAATAATCTTTAAATAATTTTTGATGATTTACATTTTTATTTTTTGAATTAAAATCTTTTAAAACTTCAACAAGTAAATCAGGTGTTTCAAGTCCTACAACATAAGAGTTTTCTAAATTACTATCATGAAAAGAAGCTGGAAAATAAGGAATAAAAGGTTTACAATTAAAATTTACTGTAAAGTTAAAATTACCCTCACCTCTTGGTGTTATCTCACTTATTTTTTTAACTGTATTAGCACATTGTAAAATTGTCTCATTATCCAAAATATCAAAATCATCTTTTTTAATATTTACACATGCATTTGATAAATCACCAAACTGGCTAATAAGTTTAGGCAACATTTCTATTTCTTCTTTTGTTTTTGCTTCACCAATTGCAAATCTCATTCTCAAACTTTTAGTTGAATATTTAGTTAAATAAGAAGAAATTAATTCAAATTCTTTTTTTGTATTTTCAAAATTTGTAGTATCAAGGTACTCTCCAAAAGCATTTGTAACAATTCTAATAGATTGTACTTCATAATCTATTTTATTAAATTTTTTACTTAAATCTATACAAAAGTTACATGCTTTTTTAATCTCTTCTTCCCATAAAGTTTTATCTTTACTTAAAGATAAAAAAGTTGTAATTGTTCTTACTTTACAAAGTTTTTTATTTTTATAAATCATATGTATCCTTTAATACGCAAATATTATCAAAGTTCTTTTTTTTTTACAATCCAAATATTGCTTAATCATCTATTTTTTCTTTTTCTTACTTTAATATTATTTAAAATTGATATTGATATTAAAGTTAAAATAGTTCCTATTACAATTGAAAAATTTATACTCTCTTTTAAAAAAACTGCACTTAGTATAATTGCAGACATTGGAACAAAAAATATAAATGAACTTACTTCTCTTGCTCCAAGTTTTTCAATACCTAAAAAATAAATTGTATTTGCAAAGGTTGAAGCAAAAATTGTAAGAGTAAAAATATTAATCCAAAATTTCAAGTCAAATTCATTAAAAGGCAAGTTTGTAATATCTACAAAAAATATCAAATTCAAAATAGAAGTTACTACATATAAATAAAAAGTAAAAACTACTGGCGATATCTTTGTTGATTTTGAACTCAATATTGTAACAATTGGCCAAAAAATGGAAGCAAGAATAAAATATAAATTATGTAAAGTAAATATGGAAGATGCATCAAAAGTGTAAATACGAAGCATAATCATAACTCCAAATGCACCAATAATTAATGCGATTGTATCTTTTCTTTCAATTTTTCTTTTTCCTAAAAGTGCTAAAATTAAAAATGTATTTATTGGAACAAGTGTAGTAACAAAAGCTCCTGCTAAACTTGCTGTTCCATATTTAGTACCTAAGAAGAAATATTTCATATAAAGTATTAATGCAATAGATGTAATAACAACTAAACAAAAAGTCTTGAAATCAATTTTAAAACTCTTTTTTAAGATGATAATTATAGGAATCATTGTAAGTGCAGTAATAAAAAATCTCAAAAACATTGTTTGAAACTCATTTATATATTCGCTTAAAACTTTTACATTTACCCAAGAAGCACCCCAAGCAAACATAGATAAAAATAATAATATATAAAATATATTTTTATTTGTTTTTAACATAATAACCCTTTTTTTATCGGAAGTTTATCCATTAAAAAGTTATTTGTATAGAATATAATTGCTACTATTTCTTAATTTACTAGGAACGTATCCATATACTTTTTTAAAGTTTCTTATAAAATGAGATTGATCACTAAAACCAACATTTAAAGCAGTTTCATTTAAACTTATACCTTTTGCAATAAACTCTTTTGCTTTTTCTAACCTTTGAGAAAGAATAAATTGATGAGGAGTCAAACCAATACTATTTTTAAAAACTCTTAAAAAATGATATTTACTTAAATTTACATTTAAAGACAGTTCATCTAAAGTGATATTTGTATCTATATTATCTATTATAAAATCTATACTATTTCTAATAATTTTAATATCATTAAAGATTGGCTCACATTTTTTTGTTTTAGTTGTATATTTTTTTACTAAATAAGATAATGCATCTATTAAATTAGTTTCAATCTCCATTCTATTAATATTTGAATATATACTAATAAAGAATTTTGATAATAAATAATACAAATAATCATCTTGTATAATATGTGAAGAGAACTCTGGCAATTTTTTTTCAAAAAACATTTGTTCATAAATTTCACTCATTAATTCTATTGTTGGATAAAAATTTGTATATTTCCAAGAGTCTGAGCTTCCACTATGCACTTCCCCTGGATTTATTATTCTTGTTGAGTTTTTATAAGAAAGAGAAATATTATTTTGATTTATAGATTTAAACATACCATCATGAGTCACACCCACTGTAAAAGTATTATGAAAATGTTTAGAAAAATCATTATCCGTTTTTGTTATGTTTTCAAATCGTATATTATTTAGTGTCTGTAGTTTCATTTATTAATTATAACTAAAATTAAAAAATAAAAATAGAATAAAATTGCTAATGTGATATATATATTTTTCTTATATTATTTAAACCTTAATTAATTATTTTATATTATAATTATAAGCTAAGCTGTATATTAGGTCTATGGATTAGACATGCATGTAAAAGCAACTCATTTATAAAAAAATAAAGCTTTTTTATACATGTAATTCTAATTTTACGCAGCAACAAAAAGGTAATAAAATGGGTGTACATGAACATAAAGATCTACTTGAAAAAATAGGCGTAGACGTACCAAGACACGCAAAAATGATGGAAATGGGATTTGAATCATATAAAAATCAATTTATGAGTCAAAAAAATAGACCTGAAGCTATGAAATATTTTGATTGGTTTATGAGTGAAATGCAAGGTCAAAGAATTGCAGAAATAAATAAATTAAGAGAGAATAAAAAACCAGCAATTGGTGCTTTTTGTATCTTTGTTCCAGAAGAATTGATTGTAGGAGCTGGAGGAGCATGTTTTGGACTATGTGGAGGAAGTCCAGCAACAATTGCAGATGCTGAGACTGAACTACCTAGAAATATCTGTCCTTTAATAAAATCAGCTCATGGATTTAAACTTCAAAAAACATGTGCTTATACTCAATCATCTGATTTTATTTATGGTGAAACTACATGTGAAGCTAAGAAAAAAACATGGGAAATATTAGGGAAACACCATCCTGTAAAAGTTATGAATATTCCTCATATGAAAAGAGAAAAAGATTTAAAACTTTGGAAAGAAGAGTTATTTGAATTTAAAGAACATTTAGAAGAGATTACTGAAGAAAAGCTTTCATTAGAAAAAATGAAAGAGGGAGTAAAAATTGTAAATGAAAAAAGAAAAGCATTACAAAGATTAGATAGATTAAGAAGTATGAATCCAGATATTATACCAATTAGTGGTAAAGATGGATTATTTATCACTCAAATGGGATTTTTAGATGATCCAGTAAGATATACTCAAAAAGTAAATGAATTATGTGATGAATTAGAAAAAAGAGTTCAAGAAAAAGTAAGTGTATTTGAAAAATATACACCAAGACTTATGGTTTTAGGAACTCCTTTTGCGCCACCAAACTGGAAACTTCACACAGCAGTTGAGACAAGTGGAGGAGCAATTGTAAATGAAGAGTCTTGTATAGGACACAGATATTATAAAGATAATGTAGATTTAGATGATGTTCAAGATGAAGATACATTAATGCAAAAATTACTAGATAAATATAGTGCAGTTGATTGTGCATGTTTTACACCAAATGCTCCAAGAATTGATAAAGTTCTTCAAATGTACAAAGATAGAAAATTAGATGGTGTTATATATTATACTTTATCTTTTTGTCATACATATAATGTTGAAGCACACTTAGTAACTCAAGCTTTAGAAAATGAAGGAATTCCTTGTTTAGTTATTGAATCTGATTATTCACCTGAAGATGCAGGTCAAATTAAAACAAGAGTTGAGGCATTTTTAGAAAGTATTAGTTTTAAAAATAAAGCAAAGAATTTTCAAAAACTTCAAGAAAAATAGATGTTTTGGGGAATTGATGTAGGGTCCACATATACAAAAATATGTGGACTTGATGAAAATAAAAATATTATCGATATAAAAGTTATTCCAACAATTGTAAATCAAGATGAAATTGTAAAAGAGTATCTACAAGACAAAAAAATAAAAATGCTTGTCTCAACTGGATATGGAAGACATATGATAGAAGAAGTTTACTCTTGTCCAGTAATAAGTGAAATAAAAGCCCATGCAAAAGGTGCCTATAGCTTTTTAAAAAATGCAGATATGGTTATTGATTTGGGTGGACAAGATAGTAAAGTTATAAAACTTGATTTGTCTGGTGGTTTTACTGATTTTAAGATGAATGATAAATGTGCTGCTGGAACTGGTAGATTTTTAGAAATTGCATCAAATAGAATGGGATTAGAATTTGATGATTTTTCGCAAATAGGATTTAAAGCAACAAAAGAACTATCAATATCAAGTATGTGTGCAGTATTTGCTGAATCTGAAGTCATTTCCTTAATTGCAAAGAAAGAGAGTGCTGCAAATATATGTTATGCTGTACATGATTCAATTGCATCAAGACTTGCATCAATGGCAAGAAAATTTGCATCTAAAAGTGATAAAATAATATTTACAGGTGGTGGAGCATTAAACCCCTTTTTAGTACATCTTTTATCATTAAAACTAGAAAAAGAAGTAATTCCAGCAAAACATCCACAATTAATAGGTGCCATTGGTGCAGCCTATAGTGGATACGAAATAATTTAAGAATATAAAAATTTTAATAAAATTTTTATATTTTGGTGTTTATTTTGATTACTCCTTCAATTTTATTAGATTATAATCTTGTAAAAGATAGAAGGAATAACATGTCAATATCTAATTATATAATGTTAGCTATTTTATTTATATTGACATTTATTATGTTAATAAAATTAATAAAAGCATAAAGTAATATGAAAAATTTTTTAAGTAAATATACAAAATTTAACTATTTTGTTCAAGCAATTGTAATATTGCTGATTATAACTGTAGTTAGTCATCTATTTAGAGAACACTTAGATATAATAAATATCGCACTAATGCATATTATTCCTGTTATATATGTAGCTATTCGTGGAAAAATTAAAGCAACTTTTTTTATAACACTTATAAGTGTTATTTGTATTAATTTTTTATATATTCCACCACTATATAGTTTTAATGTACATGAAGAACTATATTTAATAACTTTTATAATTTTTGGTATTGTAGGAGGAATTATTACTTATCAAGCTAAAAAACTTGATAGTCAAAAAAAACAAAATCAATTAAGAGAGAGTCTTTTAAATATAATTTCACATGATCTAAGAACTCCTCTTGCTACAATTCACGGAACTACAAATTTAATTTTGTCAAATGATGATATAGACCAAGTAAAACAAAGAGATTTATTAGAAGACATCAATTATGCTTCATTGAGAATGAAAAGATTAATAACAAATTTACTTGATAGCACAAGATTATCAGGACAAATTAAATTAAAATACGAATGGTGTGATTTTGAAGATATTGTTGGTGTTTCAATTGAAAATTTTTCACAGAAGCAAAATGAGGATTACTTAAATATTGAACTTGATGAGTTAGGATTATATTGGGGTGACAATACACTTTTAACACAACTTATAACAAACCTATTAGATAATGCATTCAAATACTCTAAATCAGGTTCAAAAATTGATTTACAAATTGAAAACTTTAATGAATATATAAAAATTACTGTATTTAATAAAAGTGAATTTATAAATAAAAAGAAATTAAAAAATATATTTGATAAATTTTATAGATTAGAAGATACAAATGATATTTCAGGTAGTGGCATAGGTTTAGCAATATGCAAAAATATTGTAAAATTACATGGTGGAGATATAAAAGCATCTCATAAAAATAATGGTATATTAATTGAAGTTGATTTACCAGTTAAGAAAAAAGCGAAGTTATAATGAAAGAATTAATACATATAATAGAAGATGACACATCAGTAAGAAAGCTTTTAGAAGTAACTTTTAAAGAGTATGATTTCAATTATATTACTAGTGAAAGTAAAAAAAATGCGATGATTATGTTTTTAAGTCATAATCCAAATCTTCTAATTGTAGACTTAGGTTTACCTGATGGCGATGGTAAAGACTTTATAAAACAAATAAGAGAGATTTCAAAAGTTCCAATTATTGTATTAACTGCAAGAGATGATGAAAAAGAGATAATTTCTACTCTAGATGCAGGAGCAGATGATTATATTACTAAGCCTTTTTCTGTAAAAGAACTTCTTGCAAGAATAAGAGCGAATATAAGAAGAAATATTTCTGCTGATGACAACAATGAAATTCATGTTTGCAATGATTTAAAGTTAAATATTTCAACTAGAGATGTTATTTTTAAAGAAGAAAATTTAAAATTAACTCCAATTGAATATGACTTACTAAAATATTTCATTTTAAATGCAAATAAAACATTAACTCATAAACAAATTTTAAATGAAGTTTGGGGTACAGGGTATCAAAATGAAATGCAATACCTAAGAACTTATGTGAATACATTAAGAAAAAAAATTGAAGAAGAGAGTACAAGACCTAAATACATAAAAACAATCTCTGGTGTTGGTTATCGGTTTTATTGTAACAAAGAGGATTAATGGGGTATAAATATGTTAGGAATATCTTTTATGGATATTTAATTATTATTACATTTGGAGCTATAATTTTAAGTCTTCCAATATGTCATAAAGCAGAATTATCATTTATAGATGCCCTTTTTACATCAGCTAGTGCAACTTGTGTAACAGGACTTATTGTAACAAGTACTGCTGATAATTTTACATTATTTGGTGAAATAATTATACTACTTTTAATTCAATGTGGTGGTATTGGGTATATGACATTGGTGATTATTTTCTATATTTTTATTAGAAATAAGCTTACAATAAACGAAAAAAGAGCAATGAAGGAATCTCTTGATTTACCAGATTTACACGTAAGTTCATTTGTAAAAAAAATTATTTTAATTGTTTTGGTTATCGAATTAATTGGAGCAATCTTATTATCAATTGGTTTTTATGAAAAATATCCTTTGTTAGACTCAATTTGGTATGGCATTTTTCATAGTGTAAGTGCTTTTAATAATGCAGGTTTTTCTTTATTTCCTGATAGTATGATGAGTTTTCAAAATAATGCTTTAGTATTAACAATTATATCACTTCTTGTTATTTGTGGTGGTCTTGGTTATTTTGTTTTGATTGAAATATATGAAAATAGAAAAGTATCAAAAAGATTTTCTATTCATACAAGAATTATGATATATGGAACTATAATTTTAATAATATTTGGAATGGTTCTATTTTTATCAACTGAGTGGAATAATAAAAATACTTTTGGGAATATGTCCATTTATCAAAAAATATTAAACTCATTTTTTCTCTCAATTAACTTTAGAACAAGTGGTTTTAATAGTATTGATATTGGTGCATTGAAAGATTCATCACTATTTTTCTCTTGTCTTTTTATGATGATAGGAGGAGGACAAGGAAGTACAGCTGGAGGAATGAAAATAACAACTGTAGCAGTACTAATTATCACAGTAATATATATATTAAAAGAGAGTAATCAACAACCAAATATTTTTAAAAGAACAATAGATCAAAAATTGATAAACAAAGCACTTGCTATTATTATGTGTTCTTCATTCTTTGTACTTATGGCAGCTCTTATTTTAATTGAAACTCAAAAACTACCTTTATTGAAAACTCTATTTGAAGTTGTATCAGCTTTTGGAACAGTTGGAGTTTCTACAGGTAATGGAGGAATATTAAGTTTTTCACAACAATTTGATACATTTGGAAAATTTATAATAATAATTTTAATGTTAGCAGGAAGATTAGGTGTATTTGCCTTTGGTATAGCATTAATAGGAAAAGCAAAAGCAAAACATTTTAAATACCCTACAGGAAGGATAATTATATGAAAACAGTTGCTATTATTGGACTTGGTAAATTTGGATTTTATGTAGCAAAATCTTTATCAAGATTAAATCATACAGTTATTGCAGTTGATAATGATGAAAATAAGATTCAAGAAATAAGTGAATATGTTGACAATGCATTTGTTATTGATAGTACAAGTAAGCAAGCTTTAGAAGAAGTTGGAATATATAATTTAAGTACTGTAATCGTAAGTATAGGTGAAAATATAGAATCAAGTATTCTAACAGTTATGGCACTGAAAGATTTGAACAATAAAAATATTATTGCTAAAGCAATAACTTCAATTCATGGAGAGATTTTATCAAAAATTGGTGCTTTTAAAGTCATATACCCAGAAAAACTAGCAGGAAGACTACTTGTAAAAAAGCTTGTTCAAAATATCACAGTTGATGAAATTGATTTAAGTAATTCAGTTAAAATGGTAAAATTTTTAGCAAATAAAAAAGTGATTTCTCATACAATAGGAGAAATTCAAGAATATTATAATGAAATAAGAATTGTTTCTTATAAAACTGAAGGAGAATGGGTAATTGTTCCAGATTTAAATCATACTGTAAAAGAAAATGATATTCTTGTATTTTTAGGAAAAGCAGAATTTATGCAAGATTTATACAAGAAAATCTGTAGTGAAAGCTAAAAAAGATGTAAATGTTTGAATATATTTTACTATTAATTCTACTTATTTTTATTTTATTTATAGTTATTAGTTCTCTTAAAGTTGGTATTTCTCCAATGCCAACTTCTAAACCTTCACAAAAAATAATCTTAGAATATTTACAAAACTCTTCAAATAATACAATTATAGATTTGGGTTCAGGATTTGGAACACTTGCTATTCACCTAGCAGTAAACTTTCCAAATAAAAAAATCATTGGTTATGAAGTATCTATTATTCCTTTTTATATTTCTGTTATATTAAAATATATATTAAGAGTTAAAAATGTACATTTTTACAAAAAAGATTTTTTAAAACAAAATTTAAAAGATTGTGATTTGGTATGTTATTTGTATCCTAATGGAATGAAAAAACTAGAAAATAAACTTTTTAAAGAGACTATAAATACCACAATTGTAAGTAATACCTTCTCTTTTAGAAATATAAAAGAAAAAGAAGTTCTAAATGATACTTCTATTCTAAAAAATCCCATTTTTATATATAAAACATAATATTAAATATTGGTTAAACTATAAGTAGTATAATTTTATTAAGTTAAAGAAAAGGATAACTAATGAAAATTTTAAAACTTGCTACTTTAAGTGTAGCTGTTTGTACTTTTTTGGCTGCCCAAAATTTCCCCAATAGAGGGCCAATTCCTTTTAACTCATTTGATATAAATGGTGATAACATTGTTACATCAAAAGAGTTTTATAAAGTTAGAAATGACAGAATGACTCAAAAAGCTCAACAAAATATGCCTATGAGAAATGCAGGCAATGCACCATCATTTGAAGATATGGATAAAAATGGTGATGGTAAATTGACAAAAGAGGAATTTGACAAATTCCGTTCAGAAAGAATGCAACAAATGCAAAGAGGTAAAGGAATGCCTGGTGGGAATAATGGTCAAGGAATGGGAAGAATGATGAATAATAAGTAAGAGTTTTACTCTTACTTATTATAAACTAACTGTATTTGTATTTAAAAGAGCATTAATAATATCATTTGCATTACCTGCTTTTCCAACTTTTAAATCATCTCTTTTTTCATAAAAATCTAAACAAGTTCCACAAGAATATATTTTAACACCTTTTTGTTCTAAATCTTTTAGTATTGCTAAAACTTCATCATTTTCATTTGCAGTTGCTAGTAAAATTGCACTATTTACAAGAATAATTTGTTCTGGTAAGTTTTCTTGTTGACTCATTGCATTTAAAAAACCTTTTGTAAGCATTGAACCTAATTCACCCTCACCAATTTTATCTGATTTTATAAAAACAGTTTTATTTAATGTATTTTGCATAAATTGCCTTTTTTGTAAGTTAATAAAAAAGCTTTGTTTGCCATAGCTTTCTCTTCTAACTAGAAGCTTAAAGAGGTATTGTATAATTAATTTTATAAAGAAGCACTTTTAATAATAAAAAAGAGGAAAACCTCTTTTTTATTAAGCGTGATGATAATCATCAAATATAATTTTAGATGATTTAAATTTTATTTTTTTAAGTGCTAAAATTTCAATATATTCATCTTCAGTAATTTTTTCCATTCTTACTGCTGCTTTATATGTTGGTGTTAAAGAAATAGGATCTAAACCACCACTTGTTAATTCATTACATAATCCTTCCCAATAGTGAAATGTCATTTGCATTACATCATTTGGAACAGTTTCTGTTGTCTCTACTCTTACAGCTATATATCCATATCTACTCTCAACTTTAATATAATCATTATCTTTTAAATTATATTTTTCAGCTAATAAAGGACTTATTTCAGCACTAGGACCATGAATATCTCCACCATGCTCTATAGCTTTTGATTTTCTTGTCATTGTTCCAACTGTATATTGATAAACTTTTCTTGTAGTTAATAATACAATTGGATATGTTTTATCTGTTTTTTCATCAACTGAACCTACCATACTTGGATAGTTTTGAGGAAGATTCAATTTTGCTTTTAATTCTTCATGGGCTTGTTCAGTATCATTTTTATCATCAATAAAAATAACTGGAGCAAAATTTGCTTTTCCATCTTTTGTAAAGAATTTTCTATCCATATAAAGGCTTGGTGTTCCTGGATGATTTTCATCTGGACAAGGATAAGCAATACCATTTTCAGATTTTAATCTAGCATAGCTAATTCCACCAAATCTTTTAGGATCAGCTTTTCTAATCTCTTCCCAAATTTCTTCTGCACTATTATAATTAAAATCTGTAGCTCCTAAGGCTTTAGCAATTTCACAAACAATTTCCCAATCTTGTTTTACATCACCTTTTGGTTCTAATGTTTTTTCATTATATTGAACTCTTCTTTCTGCATTTAAATAACATCCTTCTTTTTCTGCAACACTAACTGCTGGTAAAACTACATCAGCTTTTAGTGCAGTTTCAGTTAAGAAAATATCTTGAACTACATAAAAATCAAGCTCAGATAAACCTCTTAAAAAGTGGTTTGTATTAGGCTCAGATATAACTGGATTTTCTCCAATAGTATAGAAGAACTTAACTCTTCCATCCATAATTGCATCTGGAACTTTTGTTTTGTGAATACCAATTTTTGTACTTAAAGGTTGTTTACAATCCCAGATTTTTTCAAAAAACTCTTTTCCTTCTTTTGATGTAACTTTCATAAGATTTGGATAAGTATCAACTAATACACCCATATCACATGCACCTTGAACATTTTGTTGACCTCTTAAAGGTAAATCTCCTGCTCCAAGTTTTCCTATATTTCCAGTAATTAACATTAAATTAGAAACATCATAAACATTTCCAACACCATGATTGAAGTGTGTCACTCCCATACCATGAGTAATTGCAGCTGGTTTTGTTGTAGCATAAAGTTCTGCTGCTTTTTTAATTAATTCTTCATCTACACCTGTCATTTGTGCAACTTTTTCTGGTGTATAATCTTTAACTGCTTCTTTCACATACTCATAACCATTTGTACAACTATTAATAAACTCTTCATCTTGTAAATTATTTGCAATTATATGATTTAATAGAGCATTAATAATCGGAATATTATATTCAGCTGGAAGTTGAATATGAACATCTGCTTTTTGAGCAAACTCTGTTTTTATTGGATCAATTACAATTAATTTACAACCTCTATTCAATGCTTTTTGAATATGCATTGCTGCTATTGGATGTCCATTTTCTGGATTAGAACCAATCATCATAATACAATTTGAGTAAACTCCTAATTCTGTAAAACTGTTTGTTGCTGTACCATTACCAATTGTTTTAGCCAGACCGGCTACTGTTGGTGCATGTCAAACTCTCGCACAGTGATCTACGTTATTAGTTCCTATTACTGCTCTCATTAATTTTTGTGCTAAATAATTCTCTTCTAAAGTACATCTAGCTGAAAAATTTCCTACTAAAGAATCTGATCCATAATTCTCTTTTACTTCATTCATTTTCGAAACAACTAAAGAGATTGCTTCATCCCAAGAAACTTCTTCAAAAGAACCTTCTTTAGAGAAAACACCATCTTTTTTTCTAATTAAAGGTTTAGTAAGTCTTTCTTTTGAACTTACATAATCCCAACCATATTTTCCTTTTAAGCAAAGTTCTCCCTCATTTACTGGATGTCCTTTTACACCGTGTGCAGACATTATCTTATTATTTTCTGAAGATAATGTAACAGCACAACCTGTCCCACAATAGGGACAAATAACTTTCGTATTTTTCATAATATTACCTTTATTTTTTCATATCTGATTTATGAGACATAAATCCAACAAGTCCAACAAAAAATAATCCTCCAACAATATTACCAAGTGTTACTGGTAATAAATTTTTAGGGAAAATATTTGCAAAACTTAATGCTTCTAACTTATCAACTGAAGTATGAGCAAATTCTGCCAATGCTTGAAGAGTTCCTCCTACTTCATGTAAATAATATGCTTTTGCTAGTAAAGCTTCACTAAATATGAACATATTTGCAACAACGTGTTCATACCCACAAGCAACAAATGCTGCAATAATAAATGCTATAGCTAGTACTTTTCCTGATGTATCTGATGCACCTTGAGCTGACCAAACAGCCATACATACAAATACATTACAGAAAATTCCTCTTAAAAAAGCAGCTTCAAAAGACAGGTTACTTTTTACAATCCCTAAATGCAAGAAATGCTCAAGAATTGCTCCATCATATTTCAATGGTAATTGACTTTTATAATACATATATGCAACTATAAATGCCCCTAAAAAATTAAATACCCATACAATAACCCAATAACTTGCCATTTTAATAAATGATAATTTATGATCTATTGTATTAACCCCTGTCATCAAAGAACTTGTAAATAGATGTCCACCAAAGAAAACTACCATCATAAGTCCTACAGAGAAAGCTAAACCACCTATAAAATTTGCAACTCCTGGTGATGAAGCTTGCGCTACACCTACTGTTGAATGGGCCCAAAAAATATCACCCATACCAATAGAACCTCCAGCCATTATTGATAAAAAAATTATACTAATAATTGGCATCTTTGCTTTATGACCAAAACTTTCTTCTAATGAACGAGCCGTATCTGCTGGCGATAACATATTAAATCCTTATTTACTTATCTGATTCAAAAATTGAATCTATTTCAATAACTTTTTTTAAAGCTTTATGAGCTGTATTTACTGCTTCTTGTGATAATTTATCGTTAATATCTAAGACATTTTCTAAATTAACACTTAAACCTAAAAAAAGCACCCTTTTGCAAAAATTTTTTAAATAACTCATCAAAATAGGAGCTGGTAGATTATGAGTAGAATACATATAATCTACATCATCTGAAACATCTATAACCTCTACCGTTCCTACATTTATACCGGTAATAGCATCTGCAACAATAATAAGATCAGGAGCATATTCTCTTATCTTATTAAATTGACTTTCAGGGATATCTTCCCCATAAAATATTTTCCAATCTAACTTATCTTCCTCCTCTATTAAATTTCCTAAGTAATTTGTAATTCCATCATCACCTCTTAATATATTTCCAATTGTTAAGATTGCTTTTTTCATAGATTTTTCCTTATTACTATAAATCCTTCTTTTAAAGATTTAAATATCTCTTTTAAAGAGCAATCTGGCATTTGAGGAATTAACTGTTGTGCATGTTCTGGAAATACTTCAACTTCAAAGTATTTAGTTAAATTTCCTAGTTTGAATTTTGCATACTCTTCGCATTTATTTAAAATCACTTCGTACTCTTTTTCATCAATTTTTTCTATGCACTCCATAAAATCAACTGTTCCTACACCATGCCCAACAGCCATTGAAAAAATCTTTACCTGCTCATATTTATGAGGCAATTTTTCTGATGTGGGATCTACTCTTCTTTTTGTTAATCTACATACTTCAATCATAATAAACTTCTTAAAGTTGGAATTTATCTTCTTCTTTTATTACTTTATAGTGTTTCATATATTTTAAATAAACACTATTATGTAATCTTTTCATACACTCTTTATATCTATCATCTGTTTCATCTTCAATATAAAGTTCCATTAATTTTTTAGTCTCTTGGACATTTTTTATATCTTTAACTTGAGATAAAGCATGCATATATTTTTCATATAATTTTCTACCAAAGAAATAACTCATTAATCTTTTTGCTTCAGCAAGAGTATCCCTTTCAAAAAGAATATTTCCTAATAATGAGTTCTTAACTACAGGTGCTTCATTTGAACCGTCTTTATGTTCTTTATACTCAAGTTTTTGTTCTAAAATACCAAGTGCAGATGCTAAACCGTGAATAATAGTTGCTGGATGGGGAGGACATCCTGGAATATAAACATCAACAGGAATAACTTTATCTACTCCACCCCAAACACTATATGCATCGTGAAAAATTCCTCCACTAGAACCACATGCACCAATTGCAACTACTACTTTTGGATCAGGAGCTGCTTCATATGCTCTTAACAGAGGATAATACATTTGTCTTGTAACAGGTCCAGAACAGATTAAAATATCTGCATGTCTTGGACTTGCCACGAGTTTGAACCCAAATCTTTCAGGATCCCACATTGGTGTTGTTGCTGCAAAAATTTCAATTTCACATCCATTACAAGAACCACAATCAACTCTATAAACATTAAAACTTTGCTTAATATTTTTAAGATGTTCTAATTTTGCTTCAAGATTATTTGCTTGTTTTATATCTTCTGGTACTATGTATGTTTTACTCATTTTGCACCTCTTATTTTATTAGAATAATAATATTTTGACATTTTTTCTGTTTCTATTTGTCTTTTACAATCAGGACAAGTTCTTATATATTTAACTTTTAAATCTATATTCTCTTTACTCCAACCTACTTTTTTTAATCTTTCGATATCATAAGCAATTAATCTTTTTGTTGTAAAAGGTTTATTACAAACTTCACAATACTCTACATCAAGTTCACCTTTTTCTTTTAAATTATTTCTATCAAATTTAACTGCTAGTTCAAACTCATTTGATAAAACAATTGCACCAGTTGGACAAACCTCATCACATCTACCACAAAAAATACATCTTGCTGCATCAAATTGCCAAACTAATTTTGTTTTGTCTTTATTAAGTTTTACATTTATTGCATTTGATGGACAAGCAACACCACAAGCTGTACACCCTATACAATTTTCATATGTATAAGATGGTTTACCCCTGAAATTCTCTGCAACCTCATAAGGTTGTAAAGGATAAGCATATGTTGCTTTTCCATATTTGTTTGCCATATCAAGTAGTTTCATTTCTTACTCCTACATATTTTTTAGTGGATGATTTTTCAAAGATTGAGAATATCTTTTCAAATCTTTATGTGTTAATATTTTAGATTTATTACTTTTAACATCAACAACAGTAACTCTTTCTGTACACGAATAACAAGGGTCTAAAGAACAAACAATTAGTGCTGCATCAGCAATTGTATTTCCTCTAAACTGATATCTTAAAGATGGCCAATTATTATAAGTTGCAGCTCTACATCTCCATCTATAAACTTTTTGTGCATTACCATGCATAATCCAGTGAATATTTTCACCTCTTGGTGCTTCATCATTACCAATTGCAAAAGCTTGAGGTTTAATTAGCGTTTGAGGTTTAATAACAGTTAATCCTCCTGGCATCATCTCAAAACATTGTCTAATTATTGAAACTGATTGTAATAATTCTTTATATCTTACTGTCTCTCTTGCAAATACATCACAACCATCTTCAGTTGGAATATCAAAATCAAGTTGAGTTAAAAAATCATATGGATGGTCATATCTTGAATCTCTTTTAAATCCGCTACCTCTAACATTTGGTCCAACTGCTGAAAAATCTCTTGCAACTTGCTTATCTAATATTCCAACACCTTTCCATCTTCCCACTTGACTTTTATCATCCATAACTGCATCCCAAACTTCATTTGTTTGAGTTTCAATTGTTTCTAAAAGTTTTAAACTCTGTTTTATCTCATCACCTGTCATATCTCTTCTTAGCCCACCAACAACAACATTTCCGTAAGTTTTACGTCCACCTGTTACTAATTGAGCTAATTCCATAGAAAATTCTCTGATTCTAAAAATATGCATAAATGCATTTACATTACCAGTTACTTCACAAGCAAGACCTATATTTAAAAGATGAGAATGTAATCTTTCAATCTCTAAACATATAACTCTCATAGCTTGAGCTCTTAATGGAATTTCTAAACCTATTGCTTTTTCAGCTGCTTCTATACAAGCAATAGAGTGAGCATAACCACATATACCACAAACTCTTTCTGCTAAATAACCCATTTGGTCATAGTTCATTCTATTTTCTGCTAATTTTTCCATTCCTCTATGTTGATAAAAAAGTCTATAATCAGCATCAATAATAGTATCCCCATCACAATACAATCTAAAATGACCCGGTTCATCACTTGTAATATGCAAAGGACCTAAAGGAACATCTAAAACTCCTGCACCTTCTGGTTTTATAAATTCATGTTCTGGTTCATCTTTATGATCAACAGGATTTGGTCTATGTCTATAATCCATTGAATCTTTTCTTAAAGGGAAAAGATCTTCTGGCCAATCATCAGATACCATCAATCTTCTAGGATCTGGTAAACCAACTGCAGTTAAGCCAAACATATCAAAAGCTTCTCTTTCATACCAAACAGCTGCTGGAACTTTAAGAGTTACAGACGGATATGTTGGATCATTTGCTGGAATATATGTTTTTACTGTTATCCAACATTTATCCTCTTTTGCAATTTCATCATCTGGCGTCATTTTTCCACCTTCCATTGATAAAATATAATAAAGAGTATAATTACCATTTATTTGTCTTTCATCATTTGGAACCATAGAAGATAACCAACCACCTAAGTCATAATATAAAATTCTAACCGCTTCTGGAAGATCGTTTCTATCAACAGTTATTGTGATTTGATCTTCTGGTTGTCTATATACATCACTAATGGCTATTTTCTCTTTTACTTTATTAATTAAATTTTCACCTATTTTCATAGCCTATCTCCTTATATTCCCATAATAATATTTACTGCATTTTTAAGTAATGTAACCCAAGGACTAACTGTAAACAATCCAAAGATTAAAATTAATGCAGCTAGACCAATTAATGGTAAGTTTGCACTTAATGGCAACTCATTTGTTAATACTTTTGATCTACTTTCACCAAATGTTGCAAGATTAAAGTGAGAAAAGTCTGCAATAAAAATAATAATTAAACCAATAATAAATAGTGTAACTTCAATATTTAAATTACCAATAATTGATTGTTTAATCATCAAGAACTCACTTACAAATATTGCAAAGCCAGGTACCCCAACAAGAGAACAAACAGCAATACCAAATAGTATTGCAGTAATAGGAGCTATTTTAATCAAACCACCCATTTTTGTCATATCTCTTGTTCCATATACTTGAATCATATTTCCAGTAACACAAAAAGCCAAAGCTTTTGTTACTGAGTGTGCTAAAGCATGAAAAAGTGCTGCAAAAAGACCTATTGGTCCACCAACACCCAAACCAAAAGCAATTACACCCATATGCGCAATTGAGTGATATGCAAACATTCTTTTTACATCATGTTGAACAAGCAAGAAAAATGATGCAATAAAAATAGTTATAAGACCACTTATAATCATCAAAGATTGTACATATTCAAATCCTGCAAGTGAATTACCTGTAACAGCGTAATATCTAATAACACCTAAAATTGCACATTTTAAAAGTATTCCTGAAAGCATAGCTGAAGATGGTGCTGGTCCTTCAGAGTGAACATCTGGCAACCAAGTATGCGTTGGTGCAAGTCCTGCTTTTGTACCAAAACCAATTAATGCAAAAATAAATATAAGTTTTAATGCATCTTGATCAATATCTTTTGCATGTGCAATTAATGTTGTCCATAACATTGCACTATGACTATCATGAATTACATTAAAACCTGCACTATAAAGTAAAACTGTTGCATATAAAGCAAATGCTAAACCAATACTACAAATAACAATATATTTCCATCCAGTCTCAGTTGATTTTTTATTTTTATTTAATGCAACCATAAATACAGAAGATAATGTTGTAGCTTCAATTCCAACCCACATTAATGCAATATTATTTGCTAATACAGAAAAAGTCATTGTAAAAACAAAAAGATGAAACAAACTAAAGAATAGTTTTGTATCTTTAACTTCTAAATGTTTATGATCTAATTCCCATTGCATATATTTAACTGAATATAAATTTACTAATAAGCCAGTAACTGAAATAAGACTAATAAATACAGCACCTAATGAATCTATAAAAAACATATCATTAAAAACAAAATATGTTTGTCCATTTATTACACTTGATACTATACTTAATCCTATAACTGCATTTAAAATTGCTCCTAGCACATGAAGAATACTTAATACTTTATAGTTATTTGGGGCAAACCAAATAATAATTGATGCTACAAAAGGAATAAGCATTAATATAATTAATAATTCTTGAATTTCCATAACTTATCCTTTCAATTCATTTGCTTTAGATACATCTAAAGAACCAAAATATTTGAAAAATCTTTGAGATAAAATAGCCATAATTAAAACAGCAAAAATAGCATCAGTTAAAATTCCTAATTCTGCTATTTCTGGTGAGTTATATGCCATTAATGCCAAAGATAAATGTATACCATTTTCAAAAGTACAATAAGCAAGTATTTGTTTGATGGCAGAATTTCTTAATATGAAACCAAAAATACCAATCATAAAAATTGTAATTGAAGCAATCAATGGAATATGCTCTTGTATTAATGAAAATTTTAAATATATTGGATAAATAGCCATTGCAATAGC
Source organism: Arcobacter sp. CECT 8985 (assembly GCF_004116495.1). Taxonomy (GTDB): domain Bacteria; phylum Campylobacterota; class Campylobacteria; order Campylobacterales; family Arcobacteraceae; genus Malaciobacter. The sequence continues at coordinate 232,185 of NZ_PDKC01000001.1, forward strand.
TAATGAGAATGCAATAGCAACCACTGGACTTATAAAAAAGCCAAGTACTGGTTCATCTTCATGCTCTACTTTTAATTTTTTTATTAATCTTAATAAAATAAATGGAACAAAAATAACTTTTGTAAAAAATGCAATTATTGCCCATCCACCTAATTGTTCAGCATCATATGTTATATATAAAAATAAAAATATCATTACTAAAATAAATGTTTGAAAAGCATACACATATGTGGCAATTTTATAATTTCTAATTCCAAAAACACAAAGTGAACTAATAATTAAAACTATTGATAAAATACTTAATAAATCAATCATGTTAAACTCCTACCACATATAAAACTAATGCAATAATTGATACTATTAATGGAGGTATAGCACTATTTTTAAAACTTGTTAATATTTTAAATCTAGGTCCAAAATTATCAATAAATACAGCAGCTACATAAAATATTCCAGCTTTTAATATAAAAACAATCAAAGCTAATATTGGATTTTCAAAATTCCAAGGTTCAAAAATAGTTAAAAATAACCCAATCATTGCAAACTGTTTTAAAATTAAAGCTGCATGTGCCAATGAAAAGTCTGAACCTGAATATTCACCTAAAACACCTTCTTGTAACTCTTGTTCTGCTTCTGCTAAATCATATGGATTTCTTCCAGCTTCAACATACATTGCCCAAAGAAAAGAGATTGAAGCAATTGCAAATGCAGGAGTTTGATATCCAATTTCACCTACTCTTACTAAGTGTTGAATTTCAACTAAATTAGTTGTTTTTGCTAATAAAATAACAACTAATAAACTAATCATAAGTACAGGTTCAACAAAAATACCAATTATTTGTTCTCTTCCTCCACCAACACCTGCAAAAGGGTTTCCTGAATCAATTGAAGTTGCACCAAAAATAAATCTTAAAAGTGCTCCTATATAAATAAATACTAAAATATCAGAATAAGCTCCTGCAAAACTGTTTGTACTATATGTAATAGGTATAGCAGCTAATAGTGCAGCTCCTGCTGCAAAAATAGTAAATGGTCCAGTTTTAAATACCCAATGGGCACAATTTGGAGCAGTTCTTGCTCTTTTCATCAATTTAAATATATCTCTATATGTTTGAAAAAAATCAGGAATTCCTTCACGTGATTGAAGTTTTGCTCTTAATTTTCTTGCCATTCCATCAAATAAAGGAGCCACAAGAATAATTGCAATAACTTGTAATATCATAAAAAATATACTACTCATAGCAAATCCTTTAAATAATGTAACTTATGCCAACAAATAAGCAAAGTGCTATTAAAATATATAATGAATACGAATTAACATTTCCATTTTGCATTTTTGAAATAAGTTTTGCACTTTTTGTTGTCAAATTAATTATTGGGGCATATAATAAATCCCACCATACATCTTTTGCGTGCGTTTCATAAACAACAGGTTTAAAATAACCTTTATCAACAACTTTTGTTTCACTTTTGTATAACCAATTTAGAAGTCTTCTTAAGTCTCCTGTAAAAGGTGAAGCTGTCATTTGCATTCTACTGTTATATTTAAAACCACATGCCCATGGATCAGTTTGTCTTGGTTTAGTTCTATTTGCATTTAATAATTTAACTATTAATATTGGTATTAATAAACTAATTGCTAATACTATTAATATTAATAATGGAGAAACCATTGAACCAATAGGTGAAGTTATCACTGTACTATTAGTAGCTACATAAGGTTCAGAAAAAGAAGATATAACTAACATTATATTTTCTACTACTACATTTGCACCTAAACCAAATGCTATACATCCTGCAACAAGAATAAACATACCTAATACCATAGTAAAAGGTACCTCTTTAGCTTTATTAAAAATTTTTTCATCTCTTGGTGTACCACCAAAAATAACTGAATAAACTTTTACAAAACACATAATTGCTAAAGCTCCTGTTAAAGCTAAAGCTATTACAGCAATTACAAAAATCACTCTACTACTCATATATTCAGATAAAGCACCTTGAATCATACCTTGATAAGTAACCCACTCACTAATAAATCCATTTAAAGGAGGTATTGCAGTAATAGATAAAGATCCAATTAAAAAAGCAAATGCAGTTAATGGCATTTTTCGTGCAAGTCCACCTAAAACATCCATTTGTTTTGTATGAGTTGTATAAAGAACACTTCCTGCACCTAAAAATAATAAACCTTTAAAAGTTGCATGATTTAAAATATGATACATACCTGCTAAAAATCCAATTGCAGCTAATGTAGGCATATGTGCAGCAATTCCATAAACCCCTGTTCCTAAACCTAAAAGAATAATTCCAATATTCTCAACAGAGTGGTAAGCTAAAAGTGCTTTATAGTCGTGTTGTACTAAAGCATATAGCACTCCTAATAAAGCAGATAATGCTCCAACTACTATAATTAATAATCCCCACCATTTCATTACAGGAAGCCATAAACAAAATTTTATAATTCCAAATAATGCTACTTTTATCATAACCCCACTCATAAGTGCAGATACATTTGTTGGAGCTGCTGGGTGAGCTTTTGGCAACCAAACATGCATAGGAAACATTCCTGCTTTTGAACCAAAACCTATAAAAGCTAATATAAAAATCACACTTGCTTTTAAAGGAGTTAAAGTTACATGTTCAAAAGAACTAAACTCTAAAGATCCACTTTGTGAAGCTAAAAGTAAAAATGCTGCAGATATACACATAGCACCAATATGAGCAATTCCTAAATAAATCATAATTGCCTTTAACGACTCTTTTGAGTCATTAAAACAAATCAAATATGCAGAAATTAGTGTCATACATTCCCAATAAATTATAAACCAAAATACATCTGATGATGCAATTAATAAAAGCATTGATAAAATAAAGCCATTAAACATAGCTGCCATAACAGCAAGACTTCCTTTTTTTTCATACTCTTGTGTATATTGAATTGCATATACTGAAGATGCAAATGCTATAAGAGATACAACAAATGAGAAAAAATTTCCTAAAGGATTTAATGTAAGTTTTGGACTATACAGTAAACTTTCAAACATAGTAAAACTTGAACTTTCACCTATGTTTATTAGAAAATATAAAACTCCATATGCTGAAGCAATAGCAGAGATTGAAAATCCAACTTTTGCAGCAATTCTATTTTGTTTATATAATAGTAATGAAATAATACAGCCAATTAAATATATAAAATATACTTGTGCCATAAATTATCCTTTATAAAAATTTTGATCTTTCGTTAACATAAGTTTCAACTGCTACTTTTGCTTTTTCATCTATACAACTATTAGTCATCTTATCTTTAAAAACCAATGCCCCCGTTGGGCATACTTCAACACAAGCTGGGCCATCTTCTTTTCCAATACATAAATCACATTTAACTGCAATTGATTTAACTCCAACTTCTGATTCAACACCTAAGTTATATTTTGGTTCCATTGAATAATCAATTGAAGGCATTGGCTCTGCTTCTGGTCTAATAGCTCCAAAAGGACAAGCTAAAGTACACATTTTGCAACCAATACAAATCTCTTCATGTAATAAAATTGAATCTTTACCAAACTCTAAAGCTCCTACGGGACATACATTTGCACATGGAGCATCATCACATTGTCTACATTGATTAGGCATTGTTCCTGTTTTTGTTCTTGTTACAATTAATCTAGGAACTGCCAACTTTCCTCTATTATAAGCAGATTCATAACAAGCTGCCATACAAGTTGTACAGCCAATACATGTATTTGGATCAGCTACAACATATCTATTATTTAAAGTTAAAATCATTTTTATCTCCTTACTGTTCGATAAATTTCGGATGGATGCATTTTTATATCTGTTTCATTTCTAATTTTTAAAAACTCTTCTTCTGATATTTTTTTGATATTTGCTATAGTCATTTTTAAAGGGTTCATCCCAGATAAGGGATCTTTATCTTCTGCATTTACCAATTCATTACCATCTGCTTCAGCATAATGAAAAGTTGTAAAAATTGTGCCATGTCTTAAATCAGGATTTATATTAATTTTTGCAGCAATTTTTCCTCTTTTATTTTCAACTAATGCATAACATCCTTCATCTAATTTACGTTCTCTTGCAATATCTTCACTTACTTCTATTGCAGGTCCCATTATGTCAGAGCCCAATTCTAAAGGTTTACACTCTCTTGTCATTGTTCCTGTATGATAATGATAAACTTTTCTTCCAGTTGTAAAAAGGCAAGGGTATAACTCATTTACCTCTTCACTTACTGAACCTGAACCAATAGGATAATCATTTGGTATATCAAATTTATGTAAAAACTCTTTTTCCAATTCAGTTCTTTTATTTTTATCTTTTGAATAAATTACAGGTACAAGTCTAAATTTACCATCTGGTAACATAGATTTATTATCTTCATATAAAACAGGTGTTCCTTTATGTTCTAATGTTGGGCAAGGCCAACTTACTCCATCATTTTTAAGCATTTTTTCGTAAGACATACCCCCATAAAAATTTGGATTAACTTCTCTGATCTCATTCCAAACATCTTCTGCAGTTTCAAAATCAAAACCTTTTAATCCAATTTTTTTGGCAATATTTGCAATAACTTTCCAATCTGAAGATAATCCAGCTGCTGGTTCTACTGCTTTTTTTACTACTTGTACTCTTCTTGAAGTATTTATGAAAGTCCCATCTTTTTCTCCCCAAGATGCAGCAGGTAAAACTAAATCAGCTTTTTGTGCAGTTTCTGTTAGAAATATATCTTGAACAATAAAAGTATCTAAATGTTCCACAGCTTCAACAAAATGTTCTGTCCAAGGATCACTCATCACTGGGTTTTCACCAAATACATATAAAAATTTAAGTTTTTCTTCTTCTATTTTTGTAGGAGCTTGTGTTAAAGGAAATCCAATTTTATCACTAATTTCATATCCCCATATATCTTTTATATGTTCTCTAACTTCAGTATTTGTAACTGAACCATTAGGTACAACATTAGGCAATGCACCCATATCACAAGCACCTTGTACATTATTTTGTCCTCTTAAAGGATTAATTCCTGCACCTTTTTTACCAATATTTCCAGTTATAAGTGCTAAGTTTGAAAGTGAAAAGATATTAGAAGTTCCATCAATAAATTGAGTCATTCCCATCGTATAACATATTGCTGCAGCACCTGCTTTTGCATATTCTCGTGCAGCTTCTTTTACTAGTTCTTCTGAGATACCAGTTTCATCTTCTACTCTTTTAGGAGTAAACTCTTTAACTGCTTGTTTTAAATACTCAAATCCTAATGTATATTTTTCAACAAAATCACTATCATATAATTTTTCTTGAATAATATAATTTATCATTGCATTTAAAAAAGGTATGTTATATCCAACTGGTGTTTGAATATATATGTCAGCTTTTTTAGCCATATCAGTTTTTTTAGGATCAACTACAATTAATTTAGCACCTCGGTCTATCCCTCTTAACATCTGCATTGCGATAATTGGGTGGCACTCACTTGTATTTGTTCCTATCAAAAACAAAACGTCACTATGTGTTGCAAATTCGACTAAATCATTAGTCATTGTTCCATTTCCAAGTGTTTTAGTCAGACCGACTACTGTTGGACCATGTCAAAGTCTTGCACAATGATCTATATTATTTGTTCCTAACACTCTAAAAAATTTTTGAAAGATATAATTATCTTCATTTGTACATCTTGCAGATGAGAACCCCATCATACTATCTACGCCATATTTTTCTACTGTTGATTTAATTCTTGAAGATATAAAATCATATGCTTCTTCAAAACTCACTTCAACAAGTCTTCCTTTTTTCGAAAATTTATTATTTTCTTTTCTAAGTAATGGTTTAGTTAATCTTCTAGGTGAGTGAATAAACTCCCAACCATAAAGACCTTTTAAACAAAGTTCTCCGTCATTAACATGATGTCCCTTTGTAGGAGTTGCTTTTTTGACTTTATTATTTTCAACATGCAAATCAATATTACAACCTGTACCACAATAAGGACATGTAGTCTGAATTTTTTTCATGACATAGCCTTTATTAAGTTAATAAATTAATTAATATATTTAATATTAAATTAATTTAACGTAATAATAATATAATATTTTTATAAAAACTGTCATATATATGACAAAAATAAGGAAAAGTAAATTTTTTTAAAAGAAATTAACTGATATATTAGTATTATATTTTTATTTAAATATTATTTTATAAAAGTTCTAAAGGATACTAATGGAATCTAACAGACTAAGAATTGATTCAGTTGATTTATCTAAAATTTTATCAGAAGAAGATTTTTCTTCTATTCCAATTAAAAAATTTAAAAAAGGTAATTTGGAGTATGAAGATGGTTCTTTAACTCTTTATGTATTTAAAAATGGTAAAGCAAAGGCTTTAATATTTGAAGATGGACAAGAGTTTATTCTTTATTTTTTACAGAAAAATAATATTATAATACCTGAAACATCTTGTGCTATTGAGTTTACAGAAGATAGTGAAGTTTACTTAATAAATGCAGAGAAATTTGCCACATTATTTTCTTATAAAGAGTTCTCAACTTCTGTTATAAGATCACTTAAACATAGAGCAGAACTAGAAAGAAATATTATAAAAAACTTAGTTTTTAAAAGTTGTAAAAAGAAAGTTACTTCTTTTTTTATAGATATTGCAAAAACTCAAAATAATATTATAAATGGCAAATATCATATAAATATTGATTTATCAGTAAAAGTATTATCTAGCTTTATTGGTTCAAAAAGACAAACTGTATCTACAATTATAAATGAATTAAAAAAAGAAAAAATAATTGAAAAAATAGATAAAAATAAATATATAATAAATAATATGGAAAAACTTGATGCTTTAGAATAAGTTTTCAATTATACTTTTTGTAATGTGAGGTTTTTCAAGTGGTATTATATGAGAGGAGCTATTTAGTTCAAAAAAGTTAAAATTCGTACTTTTTTTTAACTCATAAATCCATTTTTTATTTATTAATATATCATCTTTTGAATATAAAAAATTAAAATCTATATTAGTACTATTTATTTTTTTTGATAAGTCATTTCGGTATGTTGTTGCTTCAAGTAAATTAAGAAAAATATCTTTACTATTTTTTTTATACATATCTTTTATTAAAAAAATTAAAGATTCATCATTCTTATTTTCTAATAAAGTTTTTATTTTTTTATCATTTATAATAGAAAAGCCATATTCTCTTGTTAGTTTTAAGGCATTCTCTCTTTGTTTTATCTCTTTGTGATTTAAAGAACATAAAGAAGAAGATATTACTAAAACTTTATTGACTTTAAATTGATTTTTTAAAGCATAATAACTTGCAATATATCCACCTAAAGAGAAGCCTACTAAAATAATATTTTCATCTTCAATATTGATTTTTTCTACAATTTTTTCAATACTATTCTCAATAGAAATATGAATATGTATAAACTCAAAAGAGTTATCAAATAAAGATAAAACTTTATTCCAAACTCTTTGATCACACATAAAACCCGTTATTAAATAAACTCTTCTTTTTGTCAAATTTTAGTTTACTTTTTCTAAAATATCATTAAGCCATTTTTCTGCTTCTTGAACTTCTTTAAATCTTTTAGATTTAGCAACTTGTTCTTGTCCTTCATAAAATCTTACTCTAATTCCATCTTCTACATGGTCAATTTTCATTCTAGTAATTTTTGCCATATTTAAATAAACTCTCTCATTTAGTTTTACAAACATAAAAACTCCTTTTTTTCTTATTTTATCATTAAAAAAATATTTTTATGTTGTTTTTTTTCTAAAAAGTAAAAGTTTTTACAAATGTGTTACAAATAAAAAATATTCTTTTTTAGCATAATTCTAAAATATTTTAAAGTGTCAAAGTTATGTTATTAAATCCAACAAATTTTTGAAGTATCAATTTTTACATTTGTTATAACACCAGGAAAAAGTTCACTTTTTTTAATATCATCTTTTGATAATTTTGTATTAAAACTTATTCCTCCAATTACAAACTCTACTTGCATTTTATCTTCTAAAGGATCTTTATAAATTGAAGATATCAATACTTTTAAATTACATTCATTATCTTTACAATTAAGATGAATATCTTTTGAATTAATCATAACTATAGAATCTTTTTTCTTAGAGGAACTATTTTTTATAGTTAATTTTTGTCCATCGATAAACTCTTTAACTAAATTTGCATTATCATCTTTTTGCCAAGGAGGAAATAGTAAATTTATACTTCCACTTTCAACTAAGTTTCCTTGAAAAAGTGCAATTTTTTTATCGCAAGTATGATTAAGCCAATTATGATCATGACTAGAAATAATTAATGTAGTATCCCATTTTTGCTTAGCTAAAAATACAGCTTCTTTTATAAGTTGTGCAGAGTTTGTATCTACTCCGGATGTAGGTTCATCCAAAATCAAGACTTTTGGTTTTAAAATCAACCTCGCTGCAAGGGCAACTCTTTGTGCTTCCCCTCCTGAAAGCTGATTATATTTCCTATTTTTAAAAGACTCATTTAAACCAACATAAGATAAAGCTTCATTTACTCTTTGATCTAAATTTTTAGAATCTTTTCTTAACTTTAATCCAAAAATAATATTTTCATAAACACTTTTTTTAAGTAAATATGGATTTTGAGGAAGTATAACTACATCTTGTTTTGTCTTATGTTCTAACTTTTTACTCAAAACAGAATTAAAATATATATTTCCACTACTTGGTTTATTTACAAAAGATAAAATAGAAAAAAGTGTAGATTTTCCACTTCCATTTGGTCCAAATACACCGATGATTTGTTTATCATCTAATATTAATTTATCTATATTTAAAACTTTTTTATCTTCATGAAAATATGTAATATTTTCAAGTTCAAAAAGATGATTCATTATGTCCATTTCCTTTTCAATATAGATAAAACAATATTAACACTTAATGCAATTGTAAAAAGAACTAATCCTAAAGCAATTCCAGTTACAAATTCGCCTTTACCTGTTTCAAGTGCAATTGCTGTTGTAATTGTTCTTGTATGATACTTGATATTTCCACCAACCATCATTGAAATTCCAATTTCAGTTACAATTCTTCCATAAGCAGTCATTGCAGCTGTCATAAGACCAAATCTTGCTTCAACTAATGTTGTTATTAAAATCTGTTTTTTATTTGCGCCTAAACCTTTTAGTGATACATACAATCTTTTATCAATAGATTCAACTTGAGTTGCAGTAAGAGCTATAACAATAGGAGTTCCCAATACAATTTGTCCAATAATAATAGCTTTTTGACTAAAAAGTAAATCAAAGGAACCAAAAAAACCACTTCTTGATAATATAGTATATGCTATTAGACCTATTACTACTGTTGGTAAAGCTAAAAGTGTATCAACTACGGTTCTTATTACAGGTTTACTAGGGAAGTTATAATACCCTAGTAAAAAGCCCAATGGCAGTCCTATTAATAAACTAATAAATAAAGACCATGATGAAACTGTAACTGTTACTGCAATTGCAGAATAAACACTGTCATTTCCAGAAACTAAAAGTTGCAGTGCTTCATTAAAACCATCAATAAAAAGACTCATCCTGTAAATTTCCTTGTTTTAAAACTTATTTATTTGCATTTGGTACAAATAAAGCTTTTCCTAATAATCTAAAATCACCAATAATTTTTTGTGTAGAGTCTTTTACAATCCATTTTGTAAATTGTTTTGCTAATTTTGGTTGAACTTTTGAACATTTTTCTTTATTGATTGTAATTACACTATATTGATTAAATAAAGATTTATCACCCTCAACTACAATTTTCATAGTATTTTTATCACCTTTTTGTGATTGATACTTAATCCAAGTACCTCTATCAGTCATTGTATATCCATTTTTTTCAGCTGCCATGTTAATAGTTCTTAACATACCTTGACCTGTTTGAACATACCAAGATGCTTTTTCAGGTGCTTTAGCCATTGCTTTTTTCCATAAACTAATCTCTTTTTTATTAGTTCCTGAATTATCACCTCTACTAAAAAAGTTTGATTTATTCTCTTTAATTTTTTCTAATGCTTTACTTGGAGCAAGTCCTGCTACATGTGCTGGATCTTTTTTAGGTCCAATAATAACAAAGTCATTATACATAACTTGTTCTCTATCAACACCGTATCCAGTTGCTACAAATTTCTTCTCACTTGCTGGTGCATGTACAAAAAGAATATCAACATCACAATTACTACCCATTTTAAGTGCTTTTCCTGTTCCTGTTGCAACCCATTTTAATGTAGTTCCTGTATCTTTTTTGAATATTGGTGCTAAATAGTCTAATAACCCAGTGTTATCAGTACTAGTTGTTGTCGCCATCATTAAGTCTTTTGCCATTAACGAACTTGTTGCTACTGCTGCTGCTAAAACTGTTGATAATAAAATTTTCTTCATTTATTTTCCTTTTATTAATTTAAAATATTTATTTGTTTATCTAAAAATTTGTTATTAAATCTAATAACACCTACTTCTTGATCTACAGCGATATTACTTGTATCATTATTTGTAACTAATAATGAATTACTTTCATAAAGTGCTGTAATCATTCCTGATCCATATTTGTTATTTCTTGTAACTATAAAACCTCCATTTTCACAAGATCCAAGCACTACATTTACTCTTCCTTGTTTTGTTTTAAATTCTTTTATATTCTTAACTTTTTCAATATCATGATAAAAACTATTGTTACCTTGTAGTTTTTTTAATACAGGGATAACAAATAAATGTGCATTAACCATAGCAGTTAATGGATTACCAGGTAAAGAAACAACTACTGTATTTTGCATTTTTCCCATCATAATAGGACGACCTGGTTTAATATTTACTCCATGGAAAGCCGTTTTTAAACCATTAGATAAAAAAGCTTCTGCCATAAAATCAGCATCACCCATTGAAATACCACCACTTGTTATTACAACATCGTAATTTTTTAGATTTGAAATAAACTCTTTTGATTTTTCCAAATCATCAGGAATAACACCACTATATGTAGCATTAAAACCATTCTCTTTTAAAAGTGATACTAAAGCATAAGAGTTACAATTGTATATCTCATCTTCATTTGAATTTTCCCAAGGTTCTTTTAACTCATCACCCGTAGATAAAACAGCAATTGAAATATCTTTATATACTTCAACCATTACAATACCTTGAGAAGCTAATAGTGTTATTGTTGATGAGTTAATAGCTTCACCTTTTTTTAAAAGAATATTTCCTTTTTTTTGTTCTTCACCTTTTACTCTTAGGTTACTTCCTTTTTTTATATTAGTTGGAAGAGTTACATTCATATCTGTAACATTACTACAATTTTCTATTGGAATAATTGTATCTGCATCAGCTGGTACTTGTGCACCTGTCATTATTTTATAACATTCACCATCCTTTAAATCTGCTTTTACTTTATCATCTTTATCACCAGCATAAATAACTCTTTTTATATTTAAAGTTTTTCCAGAATCTTCACTTTTAAAAGCAAACCCATCCATAGCAGAGTTATTAAAAGATGGTAAATTTTTTGTACAAATAATATCTTGAGCTATTACTTTACCTAAAGCATCTAACAATGAAACTTTGTGTGTTAAAGTAGTAGCATTTGCTAATTCAAAACTTTTAATTACTGCTTCATTAAAATCCAAATATGTTAATTTATTGCTCATTTAATACCTTTATTTGTCTATATTTTTTATGTAATAATTCAACAATTTTTTCTATTTCTTCATTAGAGTACTCTTCACAAAAAGATAAAGAAATAGCATTTCTACTAGTTAATTCATCATATCCCATAGATTGAATAATTCTTGAAGGTTTAGATAAACCTAAAGAGCACCCTTCTCCATTTGTAATTAAAATATTAGATAAAGCAGATGTACGTATAAGTTCTCTTGCTTTGATATTTTTTAAAGCAAAATGTAAAGAATAGTCTAAAGTAGAAGAAGGTTCTACAAAAAAATAAATATCATCTTTAAACTTCTGTTTTAATTTTTCAAGAAAAAGTTTTTTATTTGAAGTATTAAAAGTTTGATTTTTTAAACCTTCAAATGATAAATATACACTAAGAGCATCACAATTTGCTAAGTTTTGTTCTTCAAATTCACCATTATGTAAAACAATAGCACTACTTGTATATCCGCTTAATTTATAACAATCAAAAATTGCAATATCACAAATTTCATCATAATTTGCACTTGAATTTGAAATTATCTTAGCATTAGTTAACTCTTTTATTTTTTTAAGATTCGTCTTAACAAAAGTATCCATTGTATATGAAGAGATAAATATAAAATCTAATTTTTGATCTTTTAATTTTTCAAAATTTACTGTTCCATTTTTATTTAACTCAATCCATAAAACTTCAAAACCTAACTTTTCATATTGTTTTGCAGCATCCACGATTGATTGACTTTCACCTTTACTAACTGCAATTTTTCCATCCAGTTCAAGCATTAAACCTAAAACTCCATATTTACTAAAATCGATTGTTTTTAAATCAGTAAAATTATACTTTTTTAAAAAAACTTTTTTTAATAAAGTAAAAGAATCATTATTATCTAAGATACTTAATGAATAATCAGTTGTAATATGTATATCTTGCACATTTGGATACAATAAAAAATTCAATTTAAACATTATTTATCCTCCTTTGGATTGAGAATTTCTTCTCCACCTTTAACAAAAAGCTCTTTATATCTATCTTCTGCATATTTTTTTATATCATGTTCTAATATTTTATAAGTTTGAATAACTTCTCTTGCTTTGGGAGTAAGACTAGTTCCACTATTCTCACCTCTACCTTTAAACGTCATTACAAGATCTTCTTCAATAAACTTTTCCAATATTTTTATATGGCTCCAGGCTTTTTTATAATTCATTCCTACTTCTTTTGCAGCTTCTGCTATAGATCCAGTTCTGTCAACGTTTTCTAGAACTTCAGTCTTCCCACTACCAAAAATTAGATTTTGGTCATCATCTTCTATCCAAACCTTAACTTTTACTTTCATGCTTGCCCTTCCTTTTTCTAAAACATCCCAATTGACAATGAGTAACTTCTATATCAGAATTTACAACTGTAGAACCAACTGTTCTTAAAGTAGATTGTTGTGCCTCATTCCATAACACTTTACACTCTAATTCTTTATTCCCCAAATAATTTTGTTTTATTCTATTATAAACTTCAATATTTGGGTCATTAAATTTAATTTTTCCAAAAACTCCTAATTCGCAATTAGTAATTTTTATACCTAAACTTTTAGTAATTGCAGACATTTCATGTGGCTTTTTACCTATAAGTCGTGCAACTTTAAAAGCCTTTAAACAAGATAATTTACCTTCAGCATCTAAATTTGTTAAAATTAAATCTTTTTGTATATTATCAAGTTTAATATCCATATCATCATCTATACTAGACATCAATTCTTCCTTGATGAGTATAAATATTCATTCTTTTGCCTCTTGCAAAACCTATTAATGTAACTCCATGCTTATGAGCTGTTTGTACTCCAAGATATGTTGGTGCTGTTCTTGAAACTACAATAGGGACTTTGTGCATTACAGCTTTTGTTACCATTTCTGAAGATAATCTACCACTTACAAATAAAACAGATTTTGAAGTATCTAAACCTTTAATTTTACATTTACCTACTACTTTGTCAATAGCATTATGTCTACCAATATCTTCTGATGTTACAGTAGTACCATCTGGTAAATATATCATTGCTTTATGAACACATCCTGTTAATTTATATAATTCACTCTCTTCATAAAATTTTTTTACTTCAGTAGAGATTGTTTCTGGTTTTACTTGAAATGCTATTTGGTTAAATGGCACTTCAACATTTCCTTCTACATTTCCAGTAACTCCACCACCACAGCCACTAACTAAAGTTTTTTCTGTATATAAATTTTCTAAAGAATCTTCATTTATTTTTGCAGTTATATCAACTCTCAATCCATCTTCGCTGATATGAAATTCTTCAATATCATCAATACTTGAAATTACATTTTCACTCATTAAAAAACCAACTGCATGTGCATCTTGGTCTATAGGAATACACATCATTGAAATTGCTTTTTCACCATTTAAATAGAGATTTAACCTTGCTTCTTCAATAGTTACATCTTCAAACTCAACTGAGCTCTCACCTGATACTTTTTCAATAATTACTTTTTTTAAATATTTTTCGTTTCCCATTCCCAACTTCTTTAATGTGTATTTAATGCATATTTCTAGCATTTAAAAAACTAGTAAGAGTATAATCTTACCAGTTTTTTTCTATTATAATTCTTTTTTATCTTTTAATTTTTTATAATAAGTACTATGAAGGATTTCAACTTCTTCTTCTTCTTTATAACCAGTTATCATACTGTGAATTGCACCTTTAATTGCAAATACAGACATATAAATATGTGTCATAAATAGTGCAGCTACTGCCATTCCTAAAACATTATGCACTATTGCACTTGCTCTTAGTAGGTCAATTTGTGATAATCCTAATGATACAACAATATCAAGTTTAAAATCTTGAAAATACATAATTGCACCTGTTATTATCATAAATATCCCACCTAAAGTACAAATCCAGAACCACATTTTTTGTCCTGCGTTAAATTTACCAGCTGGAATTGGGTCTTTTCTTTTGTTTAAATAACCCCCTAATATCATCATCCATTTGATATCATCACTTGTTGGAAGCATTTCTTTAAACCACATGATTAACATAGGTAATACAGAAACTGCAAAAAACGGAGTTGCGATTGCATGAAGTTCTTTACAAACTCTTACAAATTCTCCTCCACCAAAAAATGTTCCAAATACCATAACAAAACCTGTTGGTATTAAAACAATAAATGAAAATCCAGCTAACCAGTGGATAAATCTATGAAATATTGTGAATACGTGTATCTTTTTTCTATCATGTGAAAAAATCATTGGTCCTATAATTAAATAGTGAACTAAAAAAACTGCTGGAACTCCAAAGGCAATGGCTAAAAATGCCATTGTAAAATATTTACCTTGTAAAATAGTAAACCATTGTCCTAAATGTAAAGAGCCCTGTTTATCATATGCTAATATATTTGGTATTAAATCTTTTCCAAATATTGCACTTGATTCATCAGCAGCGAATGCTACTGATGATAATACGAATATCAAAATTAGTAAATATTTTTTCATCATATACCTCACTTTGCCCCGTAGGCAGTATCCCAAGTCATTGGAGCTGTTTGTACGCCATGACCTCTTGATAAAACTCTTTCTCTATATATTTTACTAACTTCTTGAGATTCACCAACTAAAAGTGCTTTAGTTGAACACATAGCTGCACATACAGGAACTTTTCCTTCAGCTATTCTATTTTGTCCATAAAGTTCTCTTTCATGTTCGCTATTTGTTTCTAATGGACCACCTGCACACATTGTACATTTATCCATTGCACCTTTTGTTCCAAAAGCACCATCTCTAGGGAACTGTGGTGCTCCAAAAGGACAAGCATATAAACAATATGCACAACCAATACATTTATCTTTATCATGAAGAACAATCCCATCTTCTCTAATATAGAAACAATCTACTGGACATACCTGTTCGCAAGGTGCATCTGTACAATGCATACAAGCTATTGATAAAGAGTATTCTAATCCTTCTTTACCTTCATTAATTGTGATTACTTTTCTTCTATTAATCCCAGATGGAAGTTCATGAGCTTCTGCACAAGCTACTGAACAACCATCACATTCAATACATCTACCTTCATCACAATAAAATTTCATTCTTGATAATTCTGAACTACTCATAATAACCTCCTACGCTCTTTCTACTCGGCATAATCCACCTTTTGTTTCTGGTATTTGTGTAATAATGTCATAACCATAGTTTGTAACAGTATTTGCACTTTCACCAACCGCATAAGGTTTAGTTCCTTTAGGATATTTGTGTGAATAATCCTCACCTTGGAAATGTCCAGCAAAATGGAATGGTAACCATACTCTATCAGGGCTAACTGAATATGAATATTTTGCTTTTACTTTAATTTTTGTTCCTTCAGGTGAATGAATCCATACCATATCTCCATCTCTTACGCCTAATTTACCTGCTAAGTCTGGATTTATATCACAGAACATCTCAGGGCTTAATGCTGCTAGATATTTAGAAGCTCTATTCTCCATACCCGCACCATTTAGGTTTACAAGTCTTCCAGTTACCAAGTTAATTGGGAACTCTTTTGACCAATCTTTTTGAGATTGTTTACTCATATATTGAGTATCAACTCTATAATGATCTGGTTTGTTTGCATATGTTGGATATTTTTTAACTAAATCAAATCTTGGAGAGTGTAAAGGCTCTCTATGCATTGGTATTTGATCAGGGAATGTCCATACTCTTGCTCTTGCTCTTGCATTTCCGTAAGGTGCAATCCCTGCTTCCATACATTTTTCAGCAATAATATTTGAAGTATCAACTTTCCAGTTTTTACCAATTCTTTTTTTCTCATCTTCAGTTAATTTAATTCCTAAAACTTCTTCAATATTATCTCTTGTAATTTCAGGATATCCACCATTTACTTTAGAATCTTTTGGTGCACTTCCAGCTGCTGCTAATTGTGAAACACCTTCATGTTCTAAACCAAATCTATTTCTAAATCCCATACCTCCATCTTTAACACTTAAATTAGTGTTATATAGAAGCGGACTTCCTCCATGTTTTTCTGTCCAACAAGGCCAAGGTAAACCATAATATTCACCTTTCATTTCACCATAACCTCTTAGAGTTACTTGATCAAACATATGCCAATTTTCATTATGTTTTTTTAATCTTTCTGGTGTCCAACCTGTTAAACCAATTGTTTTAATAGTTCTAGCAATTTCTCTTGTAGCATCTTCAGGCCATTTGAAATTACCTTTTTCATCTTTCATTGCTGCAACATATTGATCATAAAAACCTAATCTTTTTGAAAGTTCAA
Organism: Arcobacter sp. CECT 8985; assembly: GCF_004116495.1. Classification (GTDB taxonomy): domain Bacteria; phylum Campylobacterota; class Campylobacteria; order Campylobacterales; family Arcobacteraceae; genus Malaciobacter. Next base: position 249,178 of record NZ_PDKC01000001.1, read on the forward strand.
ATAAAACTTCTTGATCTGGTTTTGATTCATATAATGGCTCAACTACTTGAGTTCTCCATTGAACTGATCTATTTGTAGCAGTAACTGAACCACTTGTTTCAAATTGTGTTGCTGCTGGTATAATAAATACATCATCTTGTTTATCTGTTAAAATTGCCGCTTCGTTTACAAAAGGATCAGATAACACTAGCAATTCTAAATTGTCTAAACCTTCTTTAATTTTTGCTTGTTGTGCAACAGAAGTAACTCCATTACCCATAACAAAAAGTGCTTTTAGATTTGTTTTACCATTATGAGATTTATCATTTCCACCTTTGCCATCTAATACTCCAGCCCACCATCTAGCAAGTGTGAATCCTTTTTTATTCATCCACTCAGGAGCTTGGAATTGTCTAGTTAACCAACCATAGTCAACTTTCCATTGTTGTGCAAAATATTTCCATGAACCATCACTTAATCCATAATAACCTGGTAATGTATGTGATAAACAACACATATCTGTAGCACCTTGAACATTATCGTGCCCTCTTAAGATATTTGTTCCACCACCTGCTCTACCCATATTTCCAAGAGCTAATTGTACAATTGGAGCTAATCTTGTATTAGAACTTCCTATTGTGTGTTGTGTTAAACCCATTGCCCAAATTAATGTACCTGGAGAATTTTTAGCATATAAAGTTGTGATTTGAATTAATTTTTCAGCTGGTACGCCTGTAATGTCTGCAACTTTTTCAGGAGTCCATTTTTTTGCTTCTTCTTTAATTAAATCCATTCCATAAACTCTATCGTTTATGAACTTATCATCATGCCAACCATTTTTAAATATAAGATTTAACATTCCATACATAAATGGAATATCTGTACCTGGTCTAATTTGACAGTAATGATCAGCTTTTGCAGCTGTTTTTGTAAAGACAGGATCTATTACAATTATTTTTGCATTATTTCTCTCTTTTGCTTTAAGAAAATGTCCAAAACCAACTGGATGATTCACAGCAGGATTTGCTCCAAAAATAATAATTGCTTTCGCATTTTGAATATCACCTAATGAGTTAGTCATAGCGCCATAACCCCATGTATTTGCCACACCGGCAACTGTTGCACTATGTCAGATTCTAGCTTGGTGATCTATGTTATTAGTTCCATACATTGCAGCAAATTTTCTAAAATAATATGCTTGCTCTGTGCTCATTTTTGCTGAGCCTAAAAACATAGTCGCATCTGGACTCTCTTTTTCTCTTAAATCTTTCATTTTCTTAGAGATTCTATCGTATGCATCATCCCAAGAAATTCTTTTCCACTGACCTTTTTCTTTAACCATTGGATGTTTAAGTCTTACTTCAGATCTAACCATATCGATCATATCTGCACCTTTACAACAATGCCCACCAAGTGAAACTGGATGGTCTTGTGCAACTTCTTGTCTTACCCAAACTCCGTTATGTACTTCTGCAATAATACCACAGCCAACAGAACATGCTGTACAGATAGTTTTTACTTTTTTAGAACCAGGAAAAGGATTTTTAATCTCTTCTTTAGTTGCTTCTCTAGTAATACCATCATTATTATTTGCAAAAGCGCTTACAGCACCAGAAGCAGTAGCCACAGCAGCCATTTTAATAAATGATCTTCTACCTACTTTTGCTTTTAGTGCATCATATGTACTATTTGACATAATAACACCTTTCTATTTCGCTTGTTTATAATATAATTCCCAAGCTTTAGTTTTTTTATAAGTAATCTCTTTTTTAGTAGATTCACCTACAACAACACCATTAGAATCTGCATTTTCGCTTTTTCCACTTGCAGCTAGCGTAGTAGCACCAACAGCTACACTTGCAGCACCAACAACCATTGCACTCTTTTTGACAAATTGTCTTCTATCTTCTTGCATAGTTGATCCTTTTTGTTTTTTCAGTCCCTAAGAGACTAAGAAAAATCAATAAATTAATCTTTCTTAGTCCCTTAAGATATACTTTTAGATATCTTTTTCTACATCAAATGTAACAAAAACATCTTCTTTTGGCTGTTTTGCCCCAGCAGCTTTTGCTGCTTTATTTCTTGCTCTTCTTTCTTTTTCTTCTTCAGAAATTTCTTCTTTTTTAGATTCAGTATTAACAATATTTTTTGCTTTTACTTTTGAAACTTCTAAATATAATCTTTCAAATTCCATAAAAGAAACTAATGCTGCAATTACATCTTTATAAATGTCTGCTTTTTCATGTTCATATACAGCTTTAGAAAAATCATCTACAAATTCATTTAATATATCTTTAAATATACAATGTTGAACTGTTTTGTATTGTTCTTGACCTTCTGAAACCAATGTTGCGAGCTCTGAAAGAACAGTAAAAACAAATCCAATTGAATCTTCATACTCCGAAAAATTTTTTTCATCTCTTCTAATTTTAGTTTTTGCAAGAAAATCAAGCATTTCAACTCTTTTTCTTCCACTTTCAACACCTTCATCATAATATGAAGCTGTTGTTCTTATTTGCGTAGTTTGAGGATTATAAAAAATATCATCAAACTCTTGTAATAATGATATATTAGAATCTTTTTCTAACTTAATTGATAGATTTTTAAAAGCTTCACCACTAGAACTATCTAAACTATTATCTTTTAATAAATTTATTAATTCTAATAACTTCATATATCT
>NZ_PDKC01000020.1 GCF_004116495.1 Arcobacter sp. CECT 8985
AAAAGTATTTAAAATAAAATAAGAATTCATTTGTGGAAAGAAATTAAAAATTCCATAATTACCACTTTTAGTTAAATATTTACGATTAAATTCTAAATATTCATCTTTATAAGGAGAAAAATATAGTTTAAACTTCTTATCTTCTACAATGACTTTTGGTATTTTTAATCCTTCATAAGCATAAAAATCAATCTCATATCCATTTATTGTTTTTACTTTTTGATGACTTTTTATTCTACCTTTTTCTAATTTATATCCAAATAATAATGATTTAAAAAAGCTTAGTTCATTTCTTAATGCAGTATCAAAATATTCTCTATTTTTATCATAATTTTTACCAATAAAATCTATTAAATATTTTGGTTTATTAAAACCATCAGAATTTATTGCTCTCAATTTTTCATTTTTATTTGTTATTTCAAATAAATATGGAGCTTGATACATCTTATCTTGAGGAATACCTCTCAAATTTTTCCACAATGAAAAATCAACTGTTTTATATAAAATTGATTTTTTTAAATATAAATCCAAATCACTATCAATAAATTCATTTAATATAAATCCCATAGCTATTTGCAATAATACACCAACAATAAGTATTGGCAAAGATGGTGAAGCTAAAATAATTGCTAAATTAAATGAACCAATAAATAAAGTAAGTGTTAAAGCATCATAATCTTCTCTTTGATACAGCCATACAATATCATATGAAGTTGTTATCACTACTGTTAATACTGCAACTTTTGTTACTACTTTTTTTTCTATAAAAGAGAGTAATCTTTTGCTTGAATTACTTATTTCTTTAGTAGCACTTTCTTTAAAAAACAACTCCAACACATGCATAGGTGTTTTTGGATATTTACTAATTAATAAACCTATATTTACAGTGACATCTGTCAAATCTTTTACAAACCCAATATGATTTTTAATATTTTTTTTACTATCATCAAAAAAAAGATAATCTGAAATATTTGCTATTGCTATTAGAGTGGAATATGTTTTAGAAGACATAATCAAATTTTTATTTAAACCTTTAATATCTTCTATAGAACTATCTTTTTGCTTTTCTAAAATTTTTTCTAAACTAGAAGTTACACCTTCTATATTTTTTAGTGTTTCAAAATATTCTCTTGATAAACTCTTTATATTTTGGTCACTGTCATTTATATATTTATATTTACTATCTTCTCTTGCATCTTCATCAATTTTTATTTTAAAAGTATTTAAAAAATTTAATGCTTTTTTACTAGAATTACTAAATATAATATCATTTAATATTAATCTAGTTTGCATATACGAATATGATTTTGCAATTTGATATTTTTTGTTTATTATATTTTTTTCATTATCTTCTAAAGCTATTCTCTTTTTTGTTAAATTCACAACAAATTCATAGATATGATTTAAAGTTTCATTAAAAAATGAAGTTTTATCACTCTCTTCATCTATAAAGACTCTAGGTGCAGATAATAAATATACAATATTCATACAAGATATTACATAAGATAAATTATCTTCTATGCTTATATTTTCATAAGTTTTTAAAAGTTTTTTTAGTTTATCATCTTGCAGTTGTTTTTCTATTTTTTCTAAAATCTTTTCAGGAGTTTCAATACTTTTATCTTTAAAATACGTTAAGTTATCATAATATAAATATTTTGAATTAAATTTTGTATTATCACCCTTTTGTTCAAAAGATTTGATTCTTTTTATATAATCTAAGTTTTCAAATTCCTCTAAAAACTTATCTCTAGAATTTATAGGTTTTACCATCATTTCATGATAAACTGTTTGATTTTCAACTATATCTTGTATATCTTCAATGGAATCATCATTAATATTTGGCTTTGGCACTATTTGTCTTAATTTTAAAAAGAAATTATTTCTCAAACTATTTAACTTTGAATACTGTTTTTTTAACTTTAATTCATCTTCAAACTTTTCACTGTAAAGTAATGTAAAAATAGTATTTGCCAAAACGTATGAAGCATTATCTTTTATTTTAGTAAAATCATCATTATTACTATTAAAAGTAAATTGTTTAAATCCCATCCTTGGTAAATTAGCTACATACCTTCTATTTGTTTTCTTAATAATATTTGTTAAATATATATATCTTACACTTAAATTATTTCCACTTGTTTTAAAATTTGTCTTACTATAATAAACATCGCCTAGTGTTTTACTTTTTTCTTCATCATTTAATTCTTTTGAAAAAAAATCTTTTTTTAAAAATTGAATTTGTTGAAAATATGATTGACCAACTTTTTTATCATCTTTTTCTATTATTTGAGATAAATCTTTATAATTTTTTAATAGTGTAATAAACTCTGAATCAGTTAAAACTAAAGAAACAATTTCGTTATATATCTTTTTTAATTCTAAAATTGTTTTTTTATAAGAAGTACTTTCTTCTTTTGAAAAATAAAAATAATCAACCATATTTGCAATTGTATATGTATAATTATTTTTCTTTCTTATATCTTCAATAATACTATTATTATAAGCATATGCAAGTTTATAGTTTGTATAGTATCTTTCGTACATATCTTCTATTTGAGCTAAAATATCTTCTATTATACAAAGAATATTTAATCTTTTATTTTTATCTTCTTCATTTACTTTATATTTTTTTTCAGTCTTTAAATCATCATCTGTCAATACTATTTTATTTATACTATTTGAGTCTTTAAAGTAAAAACTATTTTTATTATCTGGTTGTTTTGGATCTATTATTTGTCTTTTTAGTTTTAGAATATCTGCTTTATTTGTAAGTTTTATACTACTATATGAAATAGTTGTTTGTGTATCATCATACAGTGGAATATAGTTATATTTTATTTTTGTTTTTGTATTTTCAAAAAATATCTCTTGAAGTTTTTCACTATACAAAGTTCCCCTACTTAGTACTTTATACTCTTTTATTTTATCATTTTGAATAATATATACATATGCAAATGTATGTACATGCACATTATCTTTTATTTGAACAAACTCTTTTTTACCTACATATGTATCATCACTTTTTAAAAATGCTCTTGTTGGTCTAAGTGGTCTATATATATCTTCACTTTTTCTTATTAAATATAAAGAGTATTTCTCTGTTTGTTTTATCTGTTCTTCTTGTTTTATAGCCTCTTCTAGTGGTTCTTCTTCTTTTACTACACTACTTTCTATACTTGGAGGCGAGCTTATTTGAGATGTCCCTTGTCCTGGATCTACTAAAACTACTGCTCTTCCTTTATCTGTTTTAAATCCATCTGTTCTTAATAAAAAATATTTTGATGTTGATTTTACATTTGTTTCTGTTCCTGCAGTTGATACTGAAGCTACTTTTGTACAAGGATTTTTACTTCTTGGGCAATCTACTGGTGCGCCTATTATGTCAGTTAAATATAATGGCTTTGCTCCTGCTATTCTTTCTACTTTTGCTGTTGATGTAAGTGTTACTTTACCTCCACATGCACATTGTATTACTCCTGCTTCTATAACATTATATTTATTGCCCATTTTTATAACCTAATTATAATTTTTGATATTTTATACAAAAATAATTTAATTGGTTATTAAGTAATGATATTTTATTTGTATTTATTATTTATTGTTACTAATATTTCATCTTTTGTTAAGTTTTCATCTATTTGTAAATCCATTGCAAAATCCAAAATTTCTTTGAACTTTTTTGATGGTTTAAATCCTAGATTTATCAAGTCTTTTCCTTGAACAAGAGGTTTTAAAGCACTATTTTCAATATTTAATTCTTTTGCTTTATTTAGTAACCAATCTATTGCTTTTAGGCATTTTTCTTTATCTTTTATATCTCGCCCCAAACAATCTGCCAAACATACAAAACACAAATCTTCAATATTTACTTTTAAAGATAATCTTTTTACTGCTTTTAGTGAAGAATCTGCTAAATACAATTGAAAAGGTGCTAAATGAGATTTAACTAATGGCAATATCTTCTCCACAAATTTCTTTTCATTTGTAATTTTTGATAAAAAAGTTTTTGTAGGTTCAATACCTAAAGACTCATGTTTATGAGAAGTTATTCTTCCTTTTATCTCTTTAGTACAAAAAGGTTTTCCTAGGTCATGGCATAAAATAGCATAAAATAGATATAGTTTTCTATACTCATCTATTATATTTTTTTCTTTTAAAATTTTTGCTAATTCATCAATACACATCAAAGTATGAATCCAAACATCTCCTTCAGGGTGATATTGTTTATCTTGAATACAACCTATTAAGTTTTTTATTTCTGGGAAATATTTTAATATATCTATTTTTCTTAAAAGTTCAAAACCAATTGAAGGTTTAGTTGATTTTAAAAACAGTTTTTTAAACTCTTCAAAAACTCTTTCTTTTGGTAACTCTTGAAACTCTTGTGTATCAACAATTCTTTGACATAAAGTAAAAGTTTTTTCTTCTATTTTTAAGTTAAACCTTGAACAAAATTGTACTGCTCTATAGACTCTTAATGCATCTTCTTCAAAAGTATTTTTATTTACATATCTTAAAATACCATTTTTTAAATCATTTAGTCCATTATGAGGATCAAGTATTTTGTCTTCAAAATAATCATATCCAATAGAATTTATAGTAAAATCTCTTCTTAAACTAGCTTTTTCAAAGCTCATATTTTTACTTGTAATTACTTCAAAACCTTTATGTCCAGAAGATACTTTTTTTTCTTCTCTTGCTAGTGCAAAATCAAATTCAAAGTTATCAACACTTAAAGTTAATACTCCAAAAGATTTACCTACTAATTTTACATTTCCATATTTACTAAGTACACTTTGAATTTTTTCTAATTTATCAATATTAAAAATTTCAATATCATAATCTTTAGAATTAATATCTAAAAAATAGTCTCTAATACACCCTCCTACAAGAATTGGTTTTGCACCAATTTCTTGTAAAGAGTGTAATATCTTTATAAGAATTTTGGGAAGTTTAGTTTTTATGTTTGTAAACGTGTACATCTCTTTGAGGGAAAGGAATTGATATTCCTTCATTATCAAAAGTAGTTTTTATCTTTTCAGTTAAATCAAATTTAACAGTCCAATAATCAGGTGTATTTACCCAACCTCTTACTACAAAATTAACTGAAGAATCACCAAGCTCAGAAACTGCAACTGTATTTGCTTTGTCTTGTAATATTAATTCATTTGATTTTAATATAGATTCTAAAATCTCTTTTGCTTTTTTAATATCATCATCATAACCAATTCCAACAACTAAATCTACTCTTCTAGTAGGATTAGCATTTACATTTGTTATTGTATTTTGAGTAATTGAACCATTTGGAATAATTAACTTTTGATTATCTGGTGTTTTTAAAATTGTATTAAAAATTGAGATTTCTTCAACTGTACCACTTGAACCACCTGCAGTAACATAATCTCCAATTTTAAATGGTCTAAATAAAATAATCATAACCCCTGATGCAAAGTTACCTAATGAGTCTTTAAGTGCTAGACCTATAGCTAAACCAGCAGCACCTAATATTGCAAAAAATGATGTTGTATCAACCCCTAATTGTTTTAATGCTGTCAATGCAACAACAACCATCAAAATGTAATAAATTATGTTTCTAAAAAAACTTAAAAGAGTAGCATCTACTCTTTTAGTTTTAGTTAATATTTTTATACAAATATCAGTTAATTTTGAAGCTAGCCATTTACCAACAATAAAAATAACAATTGCAATTGCAATATTTAAAGCATAAGTACCAATTAAATCTGATACTGTCTGAACACTCTGATTCATAATAACTCCTATTTTATAAGTTTAATTAGCTCTGCTACAACTTCATCAATTAAAACATCAGTTTTTTCTAATGTTTTTCTATTTACTATTTCAACCATTCCATCTTTAAGTTTTTTCCCAATAACAACAGCATATGGGAATCCAATTAATTCAAAATCTCCCATTTTAAAACCAAATCTTGCATTTTTTCTATCATCTAAAATAGCTTCAATTTGATTATTTTTTAATTCATTATAAATTTTTTCACCAACTTCTAATTCATCATCTTTTTTAGCATTTGATACAATAACATCTACCATAAATGGTGCTGTGGATTTAGTCCAAATACAACCTTTTTCATCATGGTTTTGTTCAATAACTGCTGCTACTAATCTACTAACACCAATTCCATAACATCCCATTATGAATGGTTGAGCTTTTCCATTTGCATCTAAAAATGTTGCATTCATAGCACTTGAATATTTTGTTCCAAGTTGGAAAATATGCCCAGCTTCTATGCCTTTAGTATAAGATAATTTACCATCACAATGAGGACAATTATCACCTTCTTGTACTAAAATCAAATCTTTAAAAGTTAACTCTAATGAAGTTAAATCTACACCTGTTAAATGATATTCTTCTTCATTTGCACCACAAACTACATTATTATCATCTTTAAGTTCACTATCAACTACTACTTTAATATCTTTTGGTAAATCAATAACTCCACAATAACCACCTACTAAATTTGCACTTTGTAAATCTTCAGGTGTAGCATCTAATAACTCTAAAGCTTCAACTGCATTACAAGCTTTAGTTTCTTCTAATTCATCTGTTCCTCTTACAAAAAATACAACAACTTCAGAAGAGTCTTCATATAAAGCTTTTTTTATAACTGCTTTAATTGAATAATATGGATCAACATTTAAAAAGCTACTTACTTCATCTATTGTTTTACAATTAGGAGTATGTACTTTTTCTATCTGTTTTGTTTGCAATGATTCTTTTTTATTTGGTTTTCTTTTTGCAGCTTCTACATTTGCTCCATAATCACAACTATCACATACAGCAATTGTATCTTCTCCTGAATTTGCTAAAACCATAAACTCTTTTGAACCACTTCCACCAATAGCTCCACTATCTGCTTCAACAATTCTAAATTCTAAACCTAATCTTTCATAAATTTTTTTATATGTTTTTTCCATTAGGTTAAATTCTCTTACTAAATCTTCATGTGAAGAGTGAAAAGAATAACCATCTTTCATAAGAAATTCTCTACCTCTCATAAGTCCAAATCTAGGTCTAGCTTCATCTCTAAATTTTGTATTTATATGATAAAGATTTATTGGTAAATCTTTATAAGAAGTAATTCTGTTTTTTACAATATCAACTACAGTCTCTTCATTTGTAGGAGAAAGTACAAATCCTGCACCTTTTCTATCTTTAAATTTTAATAACTCTGGTCCCATTTGTGTTGATCTTCCAGATTGATCCCAAAGTTCAAGAGGAGTTACAAAACTCATAAGAAGTTCATTTGCTCCTGCATTATCCATCTCTTCTTTTACAATTGCTTTTATTTTATCTAATACAATTTTTCCAAGTGGCATAAAGTTATAAATACCTGCACCTGTTTGGTTTATAAATCCACCTCTAACTAAAAATTGGTGAGATGCTAAAGTTGCATCTTTTGGTGCTTCTTTTGTAGTTGGTATAAACATTCTTGAAAATTTCATTAATTTATTATCCTCTTTCATTTATATTCATTGCATGTTCGCATTTATATTTATTTAACATATTAGAATCATTTTTTAGTTCAAACATTGATTGAACTGCTCCTAATACTATATCACATTCCATATTTTTTGATAAATGTTTAATTTTTTTTGATGGTTGATGAAGATATTCATTTAGAACTGTTTGGCATAATTTTCTAATATTTTCTTCATTTTCCTTGTCAATAAATCCTTTTTTAATAGCATTATTAACTTTTTTATCAATTACAGCTTCACCTCTTAAATGAAGATGTTTTATAACTGGTTCTACTTCTAATGTTTTTAACCACTCAAAAAACTCTTTTGACATTTTACCTACAATACCAAATGCAGTTTTTGCTTGTTTTGCTTTTAGTTCCATATTTGCATTTACAATAAATTGTAAATCATCAACTGTAAAGATTTTCAAATCTGGTGATTCAATATCATCAATATCTCTTGGAACTGCTATATCAAACCAATATCTATCAAAATTACACTCTTCAACCATATTTTCTGTAATTATTGGATAAGGAGCAGATGTTGCAGTTATCATTACTGGAATTTCATTTAACAGTTTTTTTAAGTTTGCATAATCTTGAACTTCTACACCTGTTTCAAAAGTTTGTGCAAGCATAGTCGCTTTTTTTATATCTCTACTTGTTAAAACAACTTTAAAACCTTTTGAAAGTAGATGCTTAACTGTTAATTCACTCATTTCTCCTGCACCAATAACTAAAGCTTTTACACCTTCTTCATTCCCAATCTCTTCTTTTGCTTTTAATACAGCTGTACTAGCAACAGAAACAGAACCTGTTCCTAAAGTTGTTGCAGTTCTTACTGCTGCTGCACACTTAAATGCATAATGAAGTGCTCTTGGTAAGTTTTGGTGACAATAACCTTTTCCTAAAGAAAATCTAAAAGCATCTTTTAATTGTCCAACAATTTGCGTTTCACCAATCACTAAAGAATCAAGTGCTGAAGCAACTGAAAACAAGTGATGAATTGCACCATCATTATCATATACATCTGCTCTTTGCATTAAATCTTCAAATTCAATTGCAGAATATGAAGCTAATCTTTCTAAAATAAATTCTGTAGCATATGAGACACTTGAAGTAGAGATAATTATCTCTACTCTATTACATGTTGATAATAAAATTGCCTCTTTAATCGCTTTTTCTTTTGTAATTTGATTTAGAAATCTATCTTTATCCGCTTCATGGGGAAAAGCTAATTTTTCTCTCATTTGAATATCAGTATTTTTATGTGAAAAACTAATTACTAAATAGCTCATATCAAAACTCTCTTTCTATCATTGCAGTCATAATTTGAACTAAAGAATCATCATTTTCATTTTCTACTGCTTTTATAGCTTCATGACCCAATTCTTTTGCTTGTTTTATACTATCTTCTAATGCATTTGTTTCAAGCATCTGCTGTTTAATCCATAAAGCATCTTCATTTGATAATTGTTTTTTATATAATGATTTTAATTTATCTTTATGTTCAGTTCTTTCAAATAATAATAAATAAGGAATAGTAACTTTTCCTTCAACAAAATCTAACATTGCAGGTTTTCCTAGTGTTGTTGAATCTTGAGTGATGTCTAAAATATCATCAATCATTTGAAAAGCAAGTCCTAAATTTTTACCATATAATGCAAATTTATTCTCATCTTTTTGTGCTAAAAGAGCAGCAGCTTTTGCAGCAGCCTCAATTAATGATGCAGTTTTTTTATAAATCATATCAAAATATTTATCATATGAAGTGTTGAACTCTTCAGTTAAATCTACATCAAACATTTCACCAATACTTAAAAGTGTAACTGCATTTGAAATTGTATATGCAATATCTTTTGGCATTTGTGTTAACTCTGTGAAAGCTTTTGAATATAAGACATCTCCAAACATAATTGATGTTTTATTATCATAAAGTGCATTAACAGAAGGTTTTCCTCTTCTTGTATCAGCTTCATCAATTACATCATCATGTAAAAGTGAAGAGGCATGAATCATTTCAACAATAGCGCAAAGTTTTATTGACTCTTTATTTACACCTGCAATTTTTAAAATCAATTTACTTCTTAACATTTTACCTGTTGCAAGTTTTTCCAATAACTCAACACACTTTGCATCATTACATTCAACTATAAATTTTTGTATTTGTTCTTTTACTTTTTCTAACTCTATCAATTTAAAACCTTACGAGTCTAATCTTTGTATTACTTCACCAGTAAACTCAATATATAAACTCTTTTTCATTTCTTCAACTTGTTGACTATTTTTTAAACTATATTGTTCTAAAACTCTGTTTATGTCAAAGTCATCACCTTTGTTTTCACTCAAAAGTAATTCCATAATTGCATATTTTTCTATTATTCTATCTAATTCTTCGTCCACTATTTGTGTATTCGCATTTTTTATTGCATCTAAAAACTTGGATTTAGGTGTACCTGCAAATAAATCATCTTCATCTTCAAATAAAGCTTCATAATTAGGCATTACTATTTTTCCCTTCTTAGTCTAACCCTAACTGATTCTGCATGAGCTGTTAGACCTTCAGTATCAGCTAATATTGCACAAGCTTCACCTAATTCATCAATTGCATCTGAAGAGAAATTAATAATTGATGATTTTTTCATAAAATTCTCTACATTTAAAGGACTATAAAATTTTGCTGTACTTCCAGTTGGAAGAGTATGGTTTGGTCCAGCAATATAATCTCCAATTGGTTCAGGAGTATTCTCTCCTAAAAATATTGCACCTGCATGTTTTATTTTAGGAAGTAATTCAAAGGGATTTGAAGTCATAACTTCTAAATGTTCAGGAGCAATTTCATTCATTAATTTACATGCTTCATCCATATCTTTAGCAATTATAATTGCTCCTCTATCATTTATTGATTTAGAAGCTATTTCTTTTCTACTAAGAGTTTCTAAGTATTTATCTACTTCCATTGATGTTTGAGTAGCAACTTCTTCATCTACTGTAATCATAATAGAACTTGCCATTTCATCATGCTCTGCTTGTGAAAGTAAATCTATTGCTAAATATTTTGGTTTTGCACTACTATCACTTAATACTCCAATTTCACTTGGACCTGCAATCATATCAATATTTACTTCACCAAATACAAGTTTTTTGGCAGTTGCCACAAAAATATTTCCAGGACCAGTTATTACATCAACTTTAGGAATAGTTTCAGTTCCGTAAGCCATCGCTGCAATCGCACTTGCACCACCTACTTTAAATGCTTTTGAAATATTACAAATATAACAAGCTGCAAGTAATAATTCATTTACTTCGTTATTTGGAGTTGGAGTACATACAACAATCTCTTCAACTCCTGCAACAATTGCTGGGATTGCATTCATTAGTAAACTACTTGGATATGCTGCTTTTCCACCAGGAATATATAATCCTGCTTTATCAACTGCACTTACTTTTTGTCCTAATACAGTTCCATTTTTTTCAAAATCAATCCATGATTTTGGTAATTGTTTTTCATGGTAAGTTTTAATTCTATCATATGCAGTGTGTAGAGCTTTTTTTAGATCATCACTTATATTTTCATAAGCTTGTTTCATATCTTCTTTAGAAATAAGTAATTCATCATCATTACTAACTTCCCATTTATCAAATTTTAAAATATGTCTTTTTAAAGCTTCATTTTTCTCTTCAACTATTTCACTAATAATATTAGAAACAATTGTTGAAACACCTTTTATATCACTCTTTGCTCTTGCTAAGATTGAATCAAATTCTTCTTTAAAATTTTCTTGTTCTGTATTAATAATCTTCATTATGCCCTCTATATCTTTTCTAATATTTCTTTTGCAATATCAGTAGTATTTCTATTCTCCACATTAACTACAATATCGGCAACTTTTTTATATTCATGTATTCTAATATCATAAAGTTTTTTTGCTTCTTCTAAATTATTTAATAGAGGTCTTTTTTTAAGTTTTCTTTGAGCATTCTCAGAATTGTAAATTCTATTTAAAATACCCTCAAAGCTAGATTCTAGATAGATAACTTTTCCTATTTTATTCAAGTTTTCTTGTTTAAAAAAACCACCACCTGTAGAAATTAAAGTATTAAAAACATTATTTTCAAGCCAAATTGCGCATTTTTTTTCTAAATTTCTGAAATATGATTCTCCATCTTGTTCAAAAATTTTTTTTATTTTTCTGTTATCCATACTTTCAATTAAATCGTCAGTATCAATAGCAAATAAAGATGAATCTTTTACTATTTGCCTTGCAATAGTTCCTTTACCTACACCCATAAACCCTACAAGTATAATATTACCCTTCTTCAAAAAAATATCCCTTATGATTTTTATAGGGTAAGATTATAGCTAAATTTAAGTAAAACTCTAAATGATTAAAATCAATTTTTAATCTATTGGAATAGATATTTTAAAAACTGCACCTTTGTACATTTTTTTATTATGACTATATTTACTATTATATGCTTCTATATTACCGTGAATATGCTCATTTACTATTTGATAAGTCATATAAAGTCCAATACCTGTTCCATCACTTTTATGCTTTGTTGTGAAATATGGTTCAAATATGTTTTCTATAATATTTTCAGGTATTCCTCCTGCACTATCTTTTACTGTAATTATTATATTATTTTTGTGTTTATATGAATCAACAAAAATATATTTATCTTCTATAATATTTTGTTCTTTAAATGCATCATTTGCATTATTTAAGATATTTAGTAATGCTTGTGTTAGTTCATTTCTATAAGTATTTAATTTTAAATTTTTATCTATATTTACAATTACTTCAATGAAGTTAGTTTTAAAAATGCTATCTAATAAAACTAAATTTTGGTTGACCATATCTAAAACTGCAAAATCTTCTTTTCTTTTATCTGGAGCGAAAAAGTTTCTAAAATCATCAATAGTTGAAGATAAATGTTGAGCAGTTGAGTTTAACTTATCCAAATACTCAATTGACTCAGATTTTTCATCTAATCCAGTCTCTAATTTCAATTTTAATCCTGTGGAAATTGTAGAAATTAAACTAAGTGGTTGTCTCCATTGATGGGCAATATTTCCTATCATTTCACCCATTGAAGCAAGTTTAGACTGTTTAAATAATAATCTTTCTTTATTTTTCAATTCTGTTAAATCCATAATCGTAAATAACTTAACTTTTTCATCATTTATATGAATAAATCTATCTTTTACTAATGCAGGAAATGTTGTTCCATCATTTTTAATAAATTCTATTTCATAAAAATCTAAATTTTTATTTAGTGACTCTTTTAAAGTTACAATAAAATCTTCATGAACATGATGATATAAATCTTGTCCAATTACTTCATCTGGATTATCATATCCTAGAAGTTTACAACCTACTTTATTAATATCAATACAATTATGATCTCTAAAAACTAGTACAGCTTCCATTGTAGAATCCAACAATACTTCAAAACTTTGAATTGATTCTTGAAGTGCTGTTTGAGTCTTTTTTAATTCTTTATTTTTTTCTTTTAACTTCTCTCTTTCTTCTTGTATTTTTTTCTTATTATCTAATACTTCTTTATATCTATATGTGATTATAAATATAATAATAAAAAATATAATTAAAACTTTCCAAAAGAAGTTGTAATCTACATTATTATCATAATTAACATTAACCCACTTTCTTAAAATTTCATGTTTTTTAGATAACTGAAGTTTTTGAACAAGCTTTTCAAAAATTGAATAAAGTAATGCATCATCATCCCTTACACCCACACTTAAATTAAAAGTATCATCAAGTTTACCAGATATTTTTATCTCTGAAAAATAGCTATTTTGTAACTTATAACCAATTGTTGTAACACTATCAATAAAAGCAAATATTGAATTATCCATTACTTTTTGTAAGCCTTCATCAAGAGATTTTACATTAACAAAATTTATGTTAGGAAATTTATCTTTTAATTTTTTATAAAAAGCATAATCTTTTATTATTGCAATCTTTTTATTTCCGATAATATCATTTAAACTATTTATATATCTAACATCTTTTTTAGTAGCAATAACTAATGGGAAATTTAAATATGGTTTTGTAATATTCATATAAGTATCACGATCTTTTGTTTTGATAATTTCAGAAACAATATCACATTTTTTTTGTTTTATAGCAAGAAGAGTATCTTTCCATGATTTTGTAGGATATACTTCAAGTGGAACATGTATTTCATTTTCAAAAAACTTCATAATATCTGCAATTATTCCAATATAGTTACCCTTTTCAAATTTTTCATAAGGCATTCTATTTGGATCAATACACATTGTAATCTTATCTTTTTTATCTAAATATTTAATCTCATTTTTTGAAAAAGCATAATCTTTTGAATATTTACTTAAAGAAAATATCAAATCACTTATTTTTACATCTTCATCAATTTTTTTTGTTGCTTTTGCTTCTTCTAAAACCATAGTAAATAAGTCTTTTCTTATTTCACCTATTTTATAAGCACCCAATAGCATAAGAGTTTCTATTTTTTTAGCTTCATACATCAAAGCTTCTTTTGATTTATACTTTGAATATTTATTATAAATAATATCAATTAACTCTTTTTTGTGAGTTAAGGCATATTTCCAACCTTTATTTGTAGCATCAATAAAGTTTCTTATATTTTTTCTATTTTTCTTTACATAATTCAATGAAGAAAAAAGGCTTTCTCCTGAACTGTTAATCTCATAATTTCTAGGATTTATGATATTATAATCAATTCTATTTTTTTCCAAAATATAAGGTTCATTTGTTATAAATGCACTTATTGCATCAATTTCACCATCCATAAAACTTTGAACTGAACTAAAAGGAACTATATTTATATCTTTTTTGTCAATTTTAAATTTATCAAGTAATCTTTTTAAAGATGAGTTTTTTAATTCAAATGAACTTATGCTTATTTTTTTATTTCTTAATTCTAATGGAGAATAAATATCTTTTTTTGTAATAAAAACTAAAGGTGAAATTTTTAAATAATTTGCAAGTAATATAATAGGTTTATGTTTATCATAATAATCTATAATTGAAGTATCATAAATTCCAAAAGTAGATACACCATTTTCCACATCTTTTTGAATATTAATACCTGATTTATACTCTTTTAATGTTACATCAAAACCAGCATCTTTGTAAAAGCCTTTTTCAATTGCAGCAATATATCCAGCAAACTCAAATTGATACTTCCAATTTAATTGAATTGATACTTTTTTAATATCAGGTGTATTAGCAAATAATATATTCATAAATAATAAAAATAATAAACAAACTCTAAAAAAAACCAAAACTAACCTTTTAAATTTAGTAATAAATTATACCATTATTTTTTGAAACAAAACTTTCTATTATATCTTTCAATCATTGAAGGATTTCCTAGTATTCCACCTTGATGAATATAAACAATTGTTCTATTAGTTTTGATATAAGAAGAGTTAAATAAACTAATAAATCCTAAAGGATCATATAAAAGATCAAATTCAATATTTGTTTGTTTTTTTAATTGTTTATATATTTCATAAAACTCCAAATACAATTTACCAAAATGATAATTTTTAGGTTTTTCTAATATTTTAGGATGATACTTTTCATTTTCTTCTAACATAAAAAACTGCTTTTTTAGATATTCATCTTTGCCTACGCAAGAGCAAGTTACAACTTCACAATCTAAATATTTTTGTAAAAAAAGAGCTGTTGTTCCTGTTCCACTTGGTAAGCAAACAAGCAAATCTTTAATGTCATTTTCATGTTGCCATGTTTTTATCTCATTTGCTAATATTTCAATACCATAACTTGCTTCTTTTTCTCGTCCACCCTCTTGTATATATAAAGTATCATCACATTGATAGATATTCTTCTTTATAAAGCAGTTTAAATCTTCAACATTTTTTTCAATAATTTTTGCACCATTTTCTAAAGCTGCTTTATAATTTCCTTGGGGATTATTTTTTAAAAAAGATGCAATATGTTTTACATAAAATTCAAAATTCCATCCTCTAAGCTTTGCTAAAACAGACATTGAGTATAGTGAATTAGCTTGAGCAGAACCATATGAAACTAATTTGTTTATATTTTTAAAATCATTTTTATAAAAATAATAGAATTTTCTGGCTTTATTTCCAGAGAAATGTGTATCTAACAAATCATCTCTTTTTATATACAGTTTTCTATTATTAAATGTTACTTCTTGCATAGGTGAGTTTGTAAATTTCATATGTGATTGTAGCATTTATTAACAAAAGTTTTGTACAATATGGAAAAAATTAAAAGGTAATTATATGAATTTAATGCAATATATTGATAAAGGTGGAATAATAGTATATATTCTTATTTTTCTTAATATAATAGGATTTACAATTATTTTTTGGAAATTTTTCACACTTCCTAGAAAAAATGCAATGATAAAAAAGATTAAAGATAAAATTGATTTATCAAAAAATAATATTAATGCACAAATTGAATATGAAGTTCAAAAACTAGAAATTGGATTAACATATATAAAAAATATTGCATCAATTGCTCCACTTCTTGGATTATTAGGTACAGTTTATGGAGTTTTTAAGGCATTTGAAACAATTACAGCAAAAGGGTTGGGAGATCCAACTGTATTTTCAAGTGGAATTTCTATTGCACTTATTACAACAATTGCAGGTCTTATTGTTGCTATCCCTCATCATATTGCATATAATCACTTTATTTCACAAATTGATGCAATTGAATTAAAAGCAAAAAAAGATCTAATAGAAGATAAAAAAGATTAATAATGAAAAGAAGAGAAACATTAGGAGCAGATTTAACTCCCATAATAGATGTAGTATTTATTTTACTAATATTTTTTATTGTTACATCTGTATTTAAAAAAGAACAACTTGCACTTATGTTAGATCTTCCATCTTCAAGTGCAAAAGAGATGCAAGTAGAGAAAAAACAAGTTTATATAGAATTAAATGAAAAAACTCTTGCAATAAAAGGGAAAGAAGTCACTTTTAAGAATTTAGAAAATAGTTTGGAAAAAATAAAAGATAAACAAAAACCAATCGTAGTAAGAATAGATAAAGATGTAAAATATGAAAGAGTAGTAAAAGTTTTAGATTTACTTCAGAAATATAATTTAAATAATCTAGCTTTAATAACAAATAAAAACTAAGAAAATTTCTTAGTTTTTATTAAGTGCTTGCAAATCAGAAAATGCAACTTCTAGTCTTGCAATCATAGATTCTTGACCAGCTCTTAGCCATTTTCTTGGATCATAGTATCCTTTATTTGGTTTTTCATCACCATCTGGATTTCCTATTTGACCTTGTAAGTAATCATGGTTTTTTGCTTCAAATGCTCTTACACCATCCCAAAATGCCCATTGTGTATCTGTATCAATATTCATTTTAATTACACCATACTCAATTGCATTTCTAATATCTTTAAGATCAGACCCTGAACCACCATGGAATACAAAATCAACTGGTTTATCATTTGTATTATGTTTGTCTTTTATGTATTTTTGAGAATTTTCTAAAATTACTGGTGAAAGAATAACGTTACCTGGTTTATAAACACCATGAACATTACCAAAAGATGCTGCAATTGTAAAGTTTTTACCAACTTCTAATAACTTTTCATATGCATAACAAACTTCTTCTGGTTGTGTGTATAATAAAGAGTTATCAATTCCTGTATTATCAACACCATCTTCTTCTCCGCCTGTAATACCTAATTCAATCTCAATCATCATATCAATTTGATTCATTTTTTTGAAATATTCAACACAAGTTGAAACATTTTCTTCTAAAGACTCTTCACTTAAATCAAGCATATGAGATGTATATAAAGGTCGTCCTGTAGCTTCAAAATGTTGTTTACCTGCGCTTAGTAACCCATCAATCCAAGGTAAAAGCTTTCTTGCAGCATGATCTGTATGTAAAATTACAGGAACATTATATGATTTTGCCATAGCATGAACATGCATAGCTCCTGAAATTGCACCTAATACAGCTGCATCAGGAGTTTTAAGTCCTTTTCCAGCAAAGTATTGTGCTCCACCATTTGAAAATTGAATAATAATTGGAGAGTTAACTTTA
Organism: Arcobacter sp. CECT 8985; assembly: GCF_004116495.1. Lineage (GTDB taxonomy): Bacteria > Campylobacterota > Campylobacteria > Campylobacterales > Arcobacteraceae > Malaciobacter. The sequence goes on from NZ_PDKC01000020.1 coordinate 17,604, forward strand.
CTTGCAGCTTCTAAAACTGCATTTACAGAATCTGTTCCAACTACATTCACTGCAGGAATTGCAAAACTATTCTCTTTTGCATATGCAAAAAGTTTTTTTGATTCACTCCCACTTAATACTCCAGGTTTAACTACATCAAATACACCCACTTAAATCTCCTTATTTAATAACTATTTTAGCTTCTTTTTTCAATTTTTTCGAGATACTATCCATTTTTTCTTTAAATTTTGATTGAAGTAAAAATTGTTTAATTCTATTTTCAACTTTATTATAAGCTAATGGTTTAGAAGCTGTTTTTGATTCTAAATAAATAACGTGGTATCCAAACTGTGTTTTAACAGGTGATTTTGTATATTGACCAGCTTTTAGTGCTTTTGCAGCTTTACTAAATGCAGGAACCATTCTATTTTCAGGGAATTTACCTAAATAACCACCTTTTGAAGCAGTAGGTCCTTTTGACATCTCTTTAGCTAATTTTACAAATTCTTCTTTTTTATTTTTTGCTTTATTTAATTTAGCAATTACTTTTTTTGCATCTGCTTCATTTTTAAGTAAAATATGTCTAGCTTCTAATACAGTTGGTTGTTTAAATTTACTTTTATTTTTATTAAAATAATTTTTTGCTTCATTTTCAGTAACTTTAATTGATTTAAACTGTTTTTGCATCCAAATTTCTAATGCTAAATCATCTTTAATTTTAGATAATGCATCTTTAAACTCTTTTTCTTTTTCAATACCACTTTTTATAGCTTCTGATGTGAAAAGTTTCTTTTTAATAGCTTGTTGAATAATTTTATCTTTTCTATCTTTTGGTAAAGCGTTGATATCAACATTTTTATTTCTTAAAATAACTGCTAAATCATCCTTTGTTATTTTATCTCCATTTACTGTAGCATAATAATCAGTAGCAGCACTTAGTGTAGTACTTAATATTAATGTCGCTATTACGCTTGATACTATTTTTCTCATGATTGTCCTTTTTTATTGTTGTAAATTCTATTCTATCTATATTTAATTAACAGTTTGTTAATTCAATAAAATTTTGTAAAATTTAAAGTATATCTAAAGTTAGTTTATAAAATATAAAAATGATAAATTTTGAAATTTAACTTAAAAAGCCTTTAAATTTTGAAATTTTTATGGTACAATTCGCAGAAAATTTAAACTTTACTTAAATTTAAGGAACTATTAACATGAGAATTTTAATTATTGAAGACGAGATAACTTTAAACAGAACACTGCAGGAAGGGCTAACTGACTTTGGTTATCAAGTAGATGCAGCTGAAAATTACAAAGATGCAGAATACTTTATTGATATTAGAAATTATGATTTAGTACTTACAGACTGGATGTTACCAGATGGTGATGGTATTGAATTATGTAAAATAGTAAAAAATAGAAGTTCAAGAACTGCAGTTGTAATTATTTCAGCAAGAGATGATAAAGAAAGTGAAATTGAAGCACTTAAATCTGGTGCAGATGACTATATCAAAAAACCATTTGATTTTGATATTTTATTAGCAAGAATTGAAGCTAGATTAAGATTTGGAGGAACTAACGTTATTGAAATAGAAGACTTAGTAATTAATCCAGATGAAGAAAAAATTATTTATAATGATGAAGAGATTGAACTTAAAGGTAAACCTTTTGAAGTATTAACTCACTTAGCTAGACATAGAGATCAAATAGTTTCAAAAGAACAACTTTTAGATGCTATTTGGGAAGAACCAGAATTAGTAACTCCAAATGTTATTGAAGTTGCAATCAATCAAATTAGACAAAAAATGGATAAACCATTAAATATTTCTACTATTGAAACAATTAGAAGAAGAGGATATAGATTCTGTTATCCTGAAGCACACGAAGACGCAGAATAAAACTACTTAAATAATAAATTTAGACGCTATTTAAAGGATTAATATGAACACGAAGAGCATTTATAAACAGTTTTATCAAAAACTTATACTTGCAACTTCGCTGTTTATTACTACTTTATCTTTCATCTTTTATGGATACACTAAAGCTACAATTTATGAAGAACTAAAAGAGAGTTTAGTTGCTGATGCTCAACTTATATATAAAATAAGTAAGAGTAAAGATGCAAATAAAACAGACTTCAATATCATTACTCATACTGGTATTACTGTAGATTTAGTAACAAAAGAAAATTTAAATGAAATAAGCTTTAAAACTTTTGAAAAAGACTCAGATCATTATGTTGAACTACTTTATCCATTTGATATAAAAAGTAAAAAATTTATAAAAATAATTAAAAATATAAACTCATCTAGAGAAATGTTAACAAAGATATTTAATAATTTACTATTTTTATCATTAGGTGGACTTATATTAGTTGTATTATATGCATTTACTGTATCTAAAACTCTATTAAGACCTATTCTTTTAATAACTAAAAAACTTTCAAATATGAATGAAAATTATCTTACTCAGATAAAAAAAGATACTCTTCCTGTAGAGTTTCACCCTCTTGCAGATTCAATTAATTCCTTAACTAATAGAATTGAAACATATGTAAAATTTAAAAAAGAGTTATTTATAGGTGCTGCACATGAATTAAAAACACCATTGGCTGTAATGAAACTAAAAAATGAAGTTACTCTAATGAAACAAAGAGAACCAGAAAAATACCAAGATACTTTAAAACTAACTATTAAACAAATTGATGACATGAATAGAATGATTGGTTCTATTTTAGATATTGGTAGAGCAGAAGGTGCACAATTTGAAAAACCAACTGAGATTGATTTAGTTCAATATATGCAAAGAAAAACAAATGATTATAGAATGTTAAGTGCTCAAAAGAAAATTACAATTACATTTTATGCAAATGTAAATTATTATAATACACTTTTACAAACAACTTTACTTAATCAAATAATTCAAAACTTTGTTCAAAATGCAATTAAATTTACTCCTGAAAATCACAGTATTGCAATAAGACTTGAAAAAACGAAAGATTTTACTACAATTTCTGTAACAGACGATGGTATTGGAATAAATGAAGATATTGATCTTTTTGCACCATTTAAAAGAATAGGAAATGAAACTGGTGCAGGTCTTGGATTGTTTTTAGCTAAAAATGCAGCTGATGCAATGGGAGCTAAAATATCTTTAGAAAATAGAAAAGATGGAAAACTAGGATGTGTTGCAAAACTAATGCTTTACAATAATCCTGTTTGTAAATTATCTTAAAATAGTGCTTCGTGCTCTATTTTTGTACAATTATTTTGAACTACGTTCATACCAGCTTTTAGTGCTTTGTTTGCTGCATCATTATTTACTAAGCCAAGTTGAGTCCAAATAGTATTTATATCACCTCTTTTTATAGATTCATCAACAATTTTATCAATTACTTCAGGCTTTCTAAATATATCTACCATATCAACTTTAAAAGGGATATCACTTAAATGTCTATATACTTTCTCACCTAATATCTCATCTTCTTTAGGATATACAGGGAAAATAGTAAACCCAGCATTCTTTAAATATTTAGCAACTTTATTGCTTGCTTTAGAAGGATCAGGAGAACAACCAATAACTGCAATTGTTTTTGTATTTTGAAAAATGCTCTTAATTTCATCTTTATTTGAATTTATTGTTGCAAATTCACACTCCATTATTTCTCCTTAATCATTTAATTTGTCATATATTATAACATTTATTCAAAAAGATTAATAAATTAAACAGTATTATCTAAAGATTATAAATATTTAAGAACTATTGCTTTTACTCAAATACATTTTCATTTACCAAATAATCACTCTTTTTTAAGATTACATAAACCAAATATATATAATGATGATTTAACTAATTCAAGATACAGTGTAAATTATGTAAATAAATATAAAAAGAAAATATCTGGTTTAGAAATGGGAAATATTTTTCTAGGTTTTAGGTATGTATATCCATTATTTGAACATGGCAAATATATAGGAAGTGTTGAAACTTCTTTAGGAATAGAAGCATTTACAAATAGATTAGAAAAACTATACAATATAAAAGTAAAAAATGAAAACAAATTATCTCATAAAATAGTTACATTTTTACAATTAAAAAATATTGAAAACAAAAATATTGGATATTTTGTAATATACAAAAAGAATAATAAACTTGAGAAAATAGAAGAAGAAGTTACAAAAGAATATTTTGCATTTAATTTAATAAATATACTTGTTTTTTATTAATATATAGGGAAATGTCAAAAAAAAGTGTTTTAAGAAAAATTGTAAAAGAAAAAACTTTGGAACTTAATTTATTAAACTCCTATTTAAAATAAAAAATAAAAAATGAAGTTTTAAAGAGTAAAAAGCAAGAAGAAAAACTGCATGAATATGAAAAGATGGCCGATATGGCTGAACTCATAGGCAACATTGCACATCAATGGAGACAACAAGTGATATTTCTGTATCTGCTTCTGGATTAAAAATAGCAGATGAATTAAATATCTTAAAAAAAGAAGATATTAATGAATATACAAATGTAATAATTAAAAATACAAAATATTTATCAAATACTATTGATATATTTTCAGAATATATCAGTGGTAATTCAAAAGAAGAGAATATTAATATTCAATACTTTTTAAATCAAACATTAAATTTTGAAGAAGCTAATTTAAAAAATCATAATATAAAATTATTAGAGATAAGGAATTGATTCAAAGATTATAAATAAAATATTTGATCCATATTTTACTACAAAACACCAAGCGCAAGGTGTTGGATTAGGTTTACATATTGCAAGAAGAATTGCAATAAATAAATTAAAAGCAGAATTAAAAATAGAAAATAGTAATATTGGAGTTTGTGCTACTATAAAAATACCATATTAAGGATTATAATGAAAATACCAAATAATGCTAAAAAAATTAATTTAGAAAATACAACTGTTGATTTTTTTGAATTTGAAAAAGAGAATATTGTTCATGTATATTTTGATAGCTCTATTTGTGCTGTTCCTGAACCTATGATAAATGCAATGGCTGGACTAAAATATATTAATCATACAAACAAAAAATTGATAATGAAAAACCACCAAATTCCTACAGGATTATTTCCTAAAATTGACAATAGTTTTAACTTTGAAATACAAAGATTAGAAGATAATAATGTACTTGTAATATTTAGCTATATAGAAGATTCATTAGGGGAAGTAGACTTTAATAATAACAGTTGTTCAGGGATTTAGCTATAAATTAGCTAAACCTTTTAATTTTTCTTGCATATAGTTTTTTACTTGAAAATAATCAATAGTCTCTTTAAAATCTTCAAATTTTGCACCACTTGCATTTACATGACCACCACCATTTGCTAACTTTTCAGCCATATATGAAACATCAACTTTTCCATCTGCTCTAAATGAAGCATTTCCTTTTTTACTAATATCTATAAAAAAATCAAAATCAGGATTTGCTTTTAAAAATGCATTTGCAGGAATTGAGATTGAACCTAATGTATAAGTTAATAAACCTTTATGTTCTTTATAATATACAGTTAAATCATCTTTAATATTATCTAATGAATGTACTAAAAATGAAGCACTTAAATTATCTAGAGTATTATCAACTCCATTCGTATTTAAAAACTGTTTTTTTAATTTATGAATATCATCATCAAGTTTTATATTTGCATCTTTTTTATCTAAATATTTAGCTGATTGTTTTAATAAATATAATCTAAAATCTCTATTTAAATCAGCGAATAAAACATTATTAATTTCTCTTACTTTACTAATCATAGTTAATAAAACTTTTCCAAACTCAAAATTAAATGTTTCATCATCCAGCCAAATATCAATTGCATTAACACAAGCAATTAAAGGATTAATCCACTCATCATTTGATGAAAAACCACCATAATTTTTATTTAAATAATCATAAGTAATTTTAGCAGCACATCGAGTAGTATCTAAATAATACCAAGTAAAAGTATCTGCACTTTTTTGTCCTGATGCATGGTGATCTAAAACTTGAAGTTTTATTTTATATCCATTCTTATTTAGATTATCAATACTTTTATTTAAATCTTTTGATTCTTGATAAGTAAGATTTAAATCTGTAATCAGAAGAAAAATATCTTCTTGTTTATTCTCTTCATTTATTAATTCAAGTACTTTCTTTATAGTTAATTTTACTTCAAGTCCATAATTAGCATTAAAATAAATAGCATTGTTAAAAAGTTCTTTTGTTAATAATTGACAAGAGTATCCATCTAAATCTGTATGTGAGATGTGGAATAATTTCATGAAGCGATGTCCTTTAGAGTTAGATTCTCTAAAAAAACATTTATTTCTGATTGTAAATTATTTAGTAAAGGCCAAATTGTACAAGTATTTGCAAGATCAGAAGGACAAGATTTTTCAGAAGGAGAACATTCAAAAACTGAAGGTATTCTCTCTTCTGCTGCCTTTGTTATTTCTAATATTGTTAATTTGTCATATGCTTTTTTAAGAGCGAACCCTCCATTAACACCTCTATGAGATACAACAATATCATTTTTTGCTAAGTTTTGCATTACTTTTGCTAAAAATGATTTTGATATATTTAATTCTTTAGATAGCACATCTACATTTTTTGGTTTATCACTTTTTGCAATAGATACTAAAGAAAGAAGTGCGTATTCGCTCTTTTTTGTTAATAACATAATTTTCCTAACTAAATTTTAATAATCATATTCTACTAGAAGTAAAATTAATATTAATTTTTTTTGTAAACTAACTTTTCTTTTTATAAAAAATTTAAAAAAAAAGGTTGCAAGATAACTTGCAACCTTTTTTCTTTACTATAATAAATATATAAAATAATAATTATTTAGCTCTGATTCCTAATTCTGCAACTACTGCAGTAAATCTATCATAATCAGTTTTTTTAAGGTATTGTAAAAGTCTTTTTCTTTTACCAACCATTTTTAAAAGACCTAATCTTGAAGAGTGATCTTTTTTATTTGTTTTTAAATGTTCAGTTAATACTCTAATTTGCTCTGTTAATAAAGCAACTTGGATTTCTGAAGAACCTGTATCGTTATCTTGTCTTTTGAACTTTGCAATAATATTTGCTTTTACGTCCTGATCTAAAGCCATAATGACCTCCTAATAGGTATATATTCTCACAATTATTGTGGTCGTGAATTATATTGAAAATAATATTAAAGTTAGATTAAGCTAAATATGATTAAATTCTCTTATTAAGGGAGAAAAAATGAATATAATAGATTTTGAAAATATTCATGTTGGATATGATGAAAAAATAGTATTAAAAGAGTTAAATTTAAAAATAAAACAAAATGAACATTGGGCAATTTTGGGTTCAAATGGTTGTGGAAAATCAACACTTATAAAACTAATGTTATCTGAACTACATCCAAGAAAACAGTATAAATATAAAAAAGAAATTATGGGTAAAGAAAGATACTCAATCTTTGAATTAAAAAAAGATTTAGGAATAATAACAAATGATTTACATAACTATTTTGAAAAAAATGCTGGTTATTTATCTGGATATGAAGTGGTATTAAGTGGTTTTTATAGTTCTATTGGTATTTTTAAACATCAAGATTTCACTCAAAAACAACACGATAAAGCAATACAAACTATTGAATTTTTAGAAATTGAAGAATTAAAAAATAAATTAGTTTCTAAAATGTCAACAGGACAATTAAGAAAATGCATCATTGCACGAGCCTTAATTCATAATCCAAAGGCATTTATATTAGATGAACCAACAGTAGGTTTAGATATAAAAGCACAAGATAATTTTATTAAACTACTTAGAAAATTATCTAAAAATAGTTCAATTGTCTTAGTAACACACCATATTGAAGAGATTTTTAAAGAAATAAACAAAGTTGCATTAATTCATGATAATACTATATATAAAAGTGGGAATAAAAATGAAATTTTAACAAGTGAAAATTTATCAAAAATATTTGATATAAATATTACACTTGATGAACAAAATGATAGATATTTTATAAAAAGTATCAATAACTAAAATAGGAATAAAATGTTAAATATTACATTAAAAAAACAAATTATAAATAAAATATTTATGCTAGTAGCTTTTTCAATTTTTGCTCTTGTTATGTATCAAGGATATATAAAAGAAGGTGGGGTGTATACTATATTATTAATATTAAGTTTTTTTCTTATTGCTTTTCAAGTGGCATCAATACTTTATGTAATTTGTATAAAAAGAACATTAGAATTAAAAATTGACGAAAATATAATATCATGGGTAATTTTTGATAATAAAAAAGTTCATAAAGATATCAAAATAAAACTTGATGAAATAAAACAAACAAAAACAGAAATTAATTATCTAACTGGAAATATCTATTCAAATTTTACAATTACTTTTACATTAAAAGATAATTCAACCGTAGAATTAACAGATGGATTGTTGTATGATATTGGACTTGAAAAAGCAGAAGAAATTTCCACTTATATGTTAAATCATAATTTAGGTGATGAAATTGATGTGGAATTTGCAAATTTGATTAAAAAATTAAATATTGATGTAAAAAAAGAGCAAAAATTTAATAAGAAAGATGAAAATTATTATATTTTAGGAATAATCTCAAAAAATAGAAAAGAGTTTTTAGCATTAAGACTTCAAATTGAAGCGATATATTCACAATACACAAATGTTAAGAAAAATACTAATAACGAATATTTAGTAGAAAATAGTGAAAATAAAGATAGTTATATCCATCTAAAAGCTAATCCTATTGGGTATATGATAAAGTTTTATAAAGTAGATAAAAAGCCTGATTTTAAAATGTTAAATGAGTTTAAAGGTATCACTATCAAAAATAAGCTAGCAAATATAATTAAAGGCTAAGTAAAACTTAGCCTTTATAAATCAACCACCTGTTTTATAAAATGCTCTAGCAGATGTTTCACCATTGTCATCTTCGGACCATTTATTTTTTTCTGGTTTATTTTTTAATACTTTTTTCAAAATTTCAACTGCTTCATCTATATTATTACTTTCAACTGCATCTTTTATACTTAAAGCATCTTCAAAATATAAACAAGGAATCAAAAAACCTTCTGCTGTTAATCTAATTCTATTACAGTCTGAACAAAAATCTGCTTTGTGTGGTTCTATTATTCCAAATTCATATCCATCTTCTAGTTTATAATTTTGAGATGGCGAACTTCCATCTCTTATTACTGGTTCAAACTTATATTTTGAAGCTATAATCTCTTGAATTTGTTGTGAATTCAATCCTTTTGCACTATCTTTTGCATGATGATTTTCCATAAATTCTATATATCTAATAGTATAATTTCTTTCTTTGCAATATTCTAAAAGATCAACTAATTCTTTATCATTTATACCTTTCATAGGTACACAATTTATTTTTACTTTTAAGCCAGCTTTTGATGCTGCTTCTATTCCCTCTAAAACTTTATTTAATACATCTTTTTGTGCAATTTTATGTGCAACTTCAGGTATTAAAGTATCTAAAGAGATATTAACTCTTTTAAGACCTGCATCTTTTAATTTTTGAGCAACTTTAGGTAATAAAAATCCATTTGTTGTTATTGCTAAATCTATATCATTTTTATAATCATATATCATTTTTATAAAAGAGTCTAATCCTTCTCTTAATAGAGGCTCACCCCCAGTAATTCGAACTTTCTTAACACCTTCATCAATTGAAACTTTTATAAATTTAAATAAATCTTCATATGAAAGTAGATTCTCTTTTGGTACCCATGAAAATGGTTTTTCAGGCATACAATATTGACACCTAAAATTACATCTTTCTGTTACTGAAACTCTTAAATAATCTACAACTCTATTGTGTCCATCTATTAACATTATTTTCTCACTTTTTTTCAAAAATATTTTAAAAGCTTAATATAATTAAACTTAAATAAAAAAAATTAATTATAAATTAAAATTAATTTTTCTTGATTTACTTTTTTATTTTTTATATCAATATAACCTTTATCTTTGTAATTTCTAAGAACTCTTGATAAAGTTTCTGGCGTTATATTCAACATTTGTGCAATTAAAACATTTTTTGTTTTAAAAAACTCTTCTTGATTCTCTACTATATACTTTGCAACTCTTTCATGAGTATCTAAAACTAGTTGAGTGGAAATTATTCTTTCTAAATTTTTAATCTTTTTTATAAGTGAAGACTGTATTTTCATAATTAAATTTTCATTTGAATAAATTATTTTTCTAAAGCTATCAAAATCAATTTTTAAAATCTCACACTCATTATAAGCTAATGCAGTTGCTGGATAAGGAATTTTTTCAAAATTACTTAACTCTGCTATTAATTCATTATCATAAAAATATTTCATAACAATCTCTTTGCTGTTATTTGTACTTTTATATAATTTTACAACTCCTTTAACTAATAAATGCAAATATTTTGATTCATCGCCTTCATAAAAGATTATATTATCTTTTGAATATTTAGTTGAAACTGCAATTTTTTCTATTTTCTTAATTGTTTTATCATCTAAATCTTCAAATAGATATAATTCTTTTAAATTCATTTTTTACCTTTTTTAATTTAATCTTTCCCATGCTTCACTTAAAGAATCAACTCTATTTGCAAATAATAAATATAAAGCAATATTAAACTTACTTAACTTTAATATCTCTTGACTAGGATTATTAATTATTTTTTTTGATTCTTCTATAGTAATATTTTCATACTCTTTATTATATTCAATTCCAAAATCACAAAGCCGAAAACTTTTTTCAATAATATTATCATCTTTTACTTGCCAATATTTCCCATCTGAAAACACTTCTGGACTTCCTTCTGCTGCTTTTACAATAGTTATTTGTTTAAAATATTCACCAAAAATATCTATGTATTTTTGCACATATGGTTTATGAAAAGCAGTAGTTACAGCATATTCACTTTTAGCTACTCCTAAAAGTTTTTCAACTGTATTAAATACTGTTCTAAGTCCTAGTTCATGCCTTAAGTCAGTTAAATCACTCAAAGATTTCAAATATTCTTCTCTATCAAAAATATGTACATATTCATTTGTTTTTAACTCAGATGCTAAATCTTTTGCGCACATACCAATTTTTGCTGGTTGTAATTTATCTGTTGAAATTACTAAATTTAATTTTTCTATATCACTATTTTTTTTATAAAAATCTTTTAATATTTCCTCATATAGTGGGAATAAAAATGGATTTCTCACTCGGCCATCAAAAGAGTAGCCAAGTTCAATTGAATTTTTTATTTCATAAAATTTCATCATGTTTTTTAGTGCTTTTACACATGCTTTTAATTCATCATTTGTTTCAAGCTTTACTCTAAAACCTATTAGAAATGCTCCTATTTGTGCATCAGTAACTTCTCTATTAAGTATTTTTGTTATTGCATCCATAGTCTCATTTTCTAATAATTCACGATTTCCTTTAACACCCGTGCCTACTGCTTTTATATACTTTTTAAAACTCATTTTTAAGCCTTTTTTAATATAAAATATTAATCATTTAATTTAATTTTATAAAAGGATAATATAGAATTGCTTAAATGAAACATGGGAATGGGGTTTACATTTGAATTTACAAGAAACTATAAAAACAATCGATTTTTTTAAAAATTTATCAAAGGAACATATAGAAGTTTTATCTGATTTTTCAAGTATTACATCATATAAAAAGAATTCAATTTTATATTATGAAAGTGAAGAAAACAATAAACTTATATTTTTAGTAGATGGATTAATAAAAATATATAAAGTAGATAAATTTGGCAATGAAATTTTTTTATATCACATATATAAAAATAACATGATTTCAGAACTTTCAACAATGAATACCTCAAAAATTCATTGTTTTTCAAATGCAGAGTTTGTACAAGATTCAAAAATATTATCTATTGATTATGAAAGATTCAAGACAAATTTTTTAGATAAAAATATATTAACTTCGGAATTAATTGAAGTATTGTTAAACAAAAGTCAACAGTTCCAATGTATTATAAATAGAGAACTTGTATTTGATGCAACAGCAAAAGTAGCATTTATGATTAAACAAGATTTAGAAATGTTTAATAAATTAAAAAGACAAGAAGTATCTTTTATGTTACATATTCAACCTGAAACTTTATCAAGAGTTTTAAAAAGATTAGTAAGAAATAACATAATAAAAATTGAGACTTCTGAAGTTAGTATTTTAGATCATGATGCATTGACATCGATATTTAAAGGTATTGGGGTATGAAAAAAACACAAACAATAAGTAGTAAAATTAAAACTATTGGTTTAATTTTTATAATTTTAATAATAAGTGTAATTGGAACTACTATTTATTTAAATGCAAAAAATGAAAAAGATGCATTGATTATAAATATTGCAGGTAAGCAAAGAATGCTTACACAAAGAATTTCTAAAAATGTATTTTATTTATATCACAACAATAATAAAAGCTTTGTTGAGTTAAATAATGCAGCGCAAGAGTTTATATACAATTTAAACTCTTTAAAAAATGGTAACAAATTAATTGGAATAAATAAAGCACCAACAAATGATATTTCAAAACAAATATCAAAAGTTGAGATATTATGGAGTAATTTTTATAATAATATTAATACTTTTAAAAATCTTATACAAATAAGAGATACAAATGACAAAAAAAATGAAAAAATATTAAAAAGTATAGTAGAAAATATTTATGAAACTAATAATACTTTATTAACACAAGTAGATAAAATTGTTAGTTTATATACTGCTTATTCTGAGAAAAAGACTAACTATATAAAATACTTCCAATATTTCTTTGCAATCATAATTATATTATTGATTGTGTATAGTTATACACAATTAAAATCAATGGAACAAAATGCAAAAAAATTTCTTGAAATTACTAAAAAAATTAAAGATGGAGAAATTACAGAACCAATTGAATTGATAGAATTTGACGCAGAAGAAGAGATTGTAGAAGCAACTTCATCAATTAATTGTTTTATAAATAAAATTAATTCTGCAATGCAGTATTCAAATAATGCATCTAAAAAATTAGAAGACTTAACAAATGAATTTGATGAAATTTTAGATGAGATAAAAGACTCAAATGATTTATCAAATCAATTATTTAAAAGTGAAGATATGGTTATAGAATCCCAAGAAAACTTACTAACATTCACTCATAAACTAGAAGAATTAAAAAAAGAGTTAAACTCTCTTAGTCAAAACTGCAAAAGTAAATAATTTATTTTTTTAAGCTTTTGAAGTAGTTTTGAGCCTTTTGTCTCAAAAGGCTCATTCTTTTTTCTCCTTTTGGCAAAGATTGTCTTAAAGTTTTCATACTAATCAAAAATTCATTTATGTTATTTGGTAAAAGATCTTTTATATATTTTTTAAGCTCTTTTGTAACTGCAGGTGAATTTCCATTTGTAGCTATAGATACGGTCAAATCACCATCTTTAATTATAGAAGGGAAAATAAAATCACTATACTCTTTAAAATCTACAAAATTACACAATATTTTTCTGTTTTTTATTGATTGATAAATTTTTTCTTGTATTTTCAAATCATTAATTGCAACAATTAAAATATCAAATCCATTTAAATCTTTATAATTGTAATTATGTTGTAAATATGTTAACATATAATCATCAACTAAGGTATTGAGATCTTTGGTAATCTCTTTTGAGATAATTGTTATGTTTTTTGAAAACTGTAATAGACAAAGGACCTTTCTATGAGCAACTTCCCCTCCTCCTAAAACCAGTATTTTTTTATTTTCTAAATTTAATAGTGTAGGTAAATAGTTCAACTTAAACCTTTTAAAGTTTTTCTTATTGTACTTTTTTTTCATTTAAAAAGTATTTGTAGGATTCAAAGAGGACAATAATTATCTTAATTTAAACTTATAAAATTTGACTAAGGTCAATAATTATAGTTTTAATAAGTGATACAATTGTTATGAAACAAATTTAAAGGAGATAATATGTCGCTTTCAAGAAGAGATTTTCTTAAAAGTTCGGCCGCAGCTTCAGCAGCAGCAGCTGTTGGGATGAATATGCCAACACAATTAAAAGCAGCAGCTAATAAGCTAGAGGGTGACTGGAGATGGGACAAAGCAGCTTGTCGTTTCTGTGGTACTGGATGTGGAATTATGATTGCAACAAAACAAGGTAAAATTGTTGCAGTAAAAGGTGATCCAGCAGCACCAGTAAACAGAGGACTTAACTGTATTAAAGGTTATTTCAACGCAAAAATAATGTATGGTGCAGATAGATTAAAACAACCATTATTAAGAGTAAATGCAAAAGGTGAATTTGATAAAAATGGTAAATTTGCACCTGTTTCTTGGAAAAGAGCATTTGATGAGATGGAAGTTCATATCAAAAAAGCGCTAAAAGAATCAGGACCTGAGGGTGTAGCTAACTTCGCATCTGGACAATATACAGTGATGGAAGGTTATGCAGCACAAAAAATGATGAAAGCAGGTTTTAGAAGTAATGCAATTGATCCAAATGCAAGACACTGTATGGCCTCAGCTGTTGTAGGTTTTTATCAAACATTTGGTATTGATGAACCAAGTGGATGTTATGATGATATTGAGCTTACAGATACAGTTGTAACTTGGGGTTCAAATATGGCAGAAATGCACCCAATTTTATGGTCAAGGGTAACTGATAGAAAATTGTCTGATCCTAAAAATGTTAAAGTAATCAATCTTTCAACATACAGACACAGAACTTCAGATTTAGCAGACATAGAAATTATCTTCAAACCAAATTCAGATTTGGCTTTATGGAACTATATTGCAAGAGAGATTGTATATAATCATCCAGAAGCAATTGATTGGGATTTTGTAAAAGAACATATTGTATTTGCTGCAAGTCCAGTAAATATGGGTTATGGTATGAGAAGATCTGACGAAAAATCAATCGTTGATGGTAAATATACAGATAAAGAAATGGAAACTATCAAAAAAGAGATGAAAAAAGTAGTTTCTGAAGATGAAGCTCCAGCATTAGCAGCATATGGATATAAAGCTGGTGATGTTATGGTTAATAAACCAGCAGGACTTAAACACTGGGAAATCTCTTTTGAAGAGTATAAAAAATTCTTAGAGCCATATGATGCTGATTATGTAACAAAAGTATCAAAAGGGAATCCTGATGAATCTGATGAAACATTTAAGAAAAAAATTAAAGAATTAGCAGATTTATATATTGAAAAAAATAGAAAAGTAGTTTCATTTTGGACTATGGGTATGAACCAACACACAAGAGGAACTTGGGTAAATACTTTATCATATAATGTTCACTTTTTACTAAATAAACAAGCAAAACCAGGTTCAGGTGCATTCTCACTTACAGGACAACCAAGTGCTTGTGGTACTGCAAGAGAAGTTGGAACATTCTGCCATAGATTACCAGCAGATCTAATGGTAAAAGTAAAAAAACATAGAGATATTTGTGAAAAAGCATGGCAAATTCCAAGTGAAACTTTAAATCCAGTTGGAAATCAACACATTATGAAAATTCATAGAGATATTGAAGATGGTCTTGTTAAATTTGCATGGATTAGTGTATGTAACCCATACCAAGATAGTGCAAGTGCAAGTCACTGGATAAAAGCAGCTAGACAAATGGATAACTTTATAGTTTGTTCAGATGGATATCCTGGAATTTCTGCAAAAGTATCAGATTTAATTTTACCAACTGCTATGATTTATGAAAAATGGGGAGCATATGGTAATGCAGAAAGAAGAACTCAACACTGGAGACAACAAGTATTACCAGTTGGTGATTCAATGTCAGATACTTGGCAATGGGTTGAATTATCAAAAAGATTTACAGTAAAAGATTTATGGGGTGAATATACTCTAAGAAATGGTAAAAAATTACCAGATGTAATAGCAAAAGCTAAAGCAATGGGTTATGATGAAAATACATCAATGTATGATATCTTATTTGCAAATGAAAAAGCTAGATCTTATAAATTAGATGAAAATGATCCAATTCAAAAAGGTTTTGATAACTCTGAAGGATATGGAGATAGCAGAAATGTTGTAGGTAGTGACGGTGAAGTATTTAAAGGTTATGGATTCTTTATTCAAAAATATCTTTTTGAAGAGTATGCAGACTTCGGTAGAGGACATGGTCACGATTTAGCAGATTTTGATACTTATCATAGAGTTAGAGGGTTAAAATGGCCAGTTGTTGATGGTAAAGAAACAGCATGGAGATTTAATACAACATACGATCCATATGCTAAAAAAGCAAGTCCAAATAGTGATTTTGCATTTTATGGTAAAATAGCTAAAGCACTTCCTCAAGGTAACTTAAAAGGAATTACTAATAAAACTAAAAAACCATTAAAAAATAAAGCAAAAATCTTCGCTAGACCATATATGGATGCACCTGAAATGCCAGATGAAACTTATCCAGTTTGGTTATGTACAGGTAGAGTACTTGAGCACTGGCATAGTGGAACAATGACTATGAGAGTTCCTGAACTTTATAGAGCAGTTCCAGAAGCATTATGTTATATGCATCCAGAAGATGCAAAAAAATATGATGTAAAACAAGGTGAATTGGCTTGGGTTGAAAGTAGAAGAGGAAAAGTTAAAGCAAGAGTTGAAACAAGAGGTAGAAATAGACCTTCAAGAGGTTTAGTATTTGTACCATGGTTTGATGAAAAAGTATTTATCAACAAAGTTTGTTTAGATGCAACTTGTCCTATGTCAAAACAAACAGACTTTAAAAAATGTGCGGTTAAAATTTATAAAGCTTAAATTTTAAATATTTTATGAACAATAAAAAAGATCAAAAAATGAATAGAAGAGAATTCTTTTTAACAGGTGCGAGAGCTTTAGGGCTTACAGCACTTGGTGGACTTATTTGGAGTGCATATGTAGATGAAGTTACAGCTTCATCATTACTTCTTAGACCACCAGGAGCACTTGAAGAAAATGAGTTTTTAAAATCATGTATTAAATGTGGAATGTGTGTTGAAGCATGTCCATATGATACATTAAAATTAGCAAAACCAGGAGATAATAAACCTTTAGGAACTCCATATTTTGTTCCTAGAGATATTCCATGTTATATGTGTCCTGATATTCCATGTGTACCTGTTTGTCCAACAGATGCATTAGATGAAAAAAAAGTAACAACAAATAATAAACTTGATATTGAAAAAGCTTCAATGGGAGTTGCAGTTGTAGACCAAAGTAGCTGTATTGCATTTTGGGGTATTCAATGTGATGCTTGTTATAGAGCATGTCCTTTATTAGGAGAAGCAATTACAATTGAATATACAAAAAATGAAAGAACAGGAAAACATGCATTTTTAAAACCAGTAGTTCATACAGATGTTTGTACTGGTTGTGGATTATGTGAAAAAGCCTGTGTTACAAAAAAAGCAGCTATTTTTGTTCTTCCAAAAGAAGTTGCATTAGGAAAAGCTGGAGATTATTACATCAAAGGTTGGGATAAAAATGATGAAAAAAGATTGCAAAAAGCAACAAACAAAATAAATAAAACAAAAATTAGTGAGAGAAAAGCAGTAGATTCACTAAACGATATGGGAGGTCTTTTAGATGATTAATTTAATTTCTAAACATAGATTTCTTATAGCAAGAAGAGTTAGTCAAATCACTATAATGTTTTTATATTTTGCAGCAAATGCTTGGGGATTTAATTTCCTAATGGGAAATCTTAGTTCATCAAAAATATTAAATACAATTCCTTTAAGTGATCCATATGCAGTTCTTCAAATGCTTGCAGCTGGTGCAGTAATTGCAACAGATGTAATCGGTGGAGTTATTATAATTGTTCTATTTTATATGCTAATTGGAGGTAGAGCTTTTTGTTCTTGGGTATGTCCTGTTAATATGATTACTGATTTAAGTAATTATATTAGAAGAAAATTTGGATTTAACAAAATACAAAAAAGACAACCAGCAAGTAGAAATATAAGATATTACGTGTTAGTGCTTAGTTTAATAATTTCATTTTTTATGGGATATGCAGCATTTGAGTTTATCTCACCAGTTGCTATGATTCAAAGAGGAATTATTTTTGGATTAGGCTTTGGTTGGGCTGCTATTTTAATTATATTTTTATTTGATCTTTTTGTTTTAAAAAATGGGTGGTGTGGACATATCTGTCCTATTGGTGGATTTTATTCACTTATTGGAAGATTTAGTCTTTTAAGAGTACATCATGAGCATGAAAATTGTACTGCTTGTATGAAATGTAAAGAGGTTTGTCCTGAATCACAAGTACTTTTTATGGTAACAAAAAACTCTATTCCTGTTACATCAGGAGAGTGTACAAATTGCGGAAGATGTGTTGAAGTTTGTGAAGACGAAGCACTTAACTTTTCGATAAAAAATTTTAAAAGGAAATAAAATGAAGTTAACTAGTATAACTTTAGGTATTGCTACAGCTGCTGCTATATTTATTGCAGGATGTGCAACTAGCCAAAAAACTATCAGTGAAGAATCATTAGGTTTAAGAAAAACTGATTTATATACAGAACAATCAACTGTTGCAAGTAAAACTATGTATAAACAAGCAACTCCAGGAACAAGTGAAAGAATTGAGAGATCATATGAAAATGCTCCTCCAATGATTCCACATAGCGTTGAAGGTATGTTACCAATTACAATTAATAATAATAGTTGTACACAATGCCATTTACCAGGAATTGCTGAGTCTATGAATGCAACTCCAATTCCTAAAACACACTTTACTAATTATAGACCAGATACAAAACTGGATAAAAAAGGTGATATTATAAAAGATGGTAAAATTGTAAAAAATACTACTGATCTTAAATTAGCAAAAGAGAAAAAATTAGCTACACTATCTGGAGCAAGATTTAATTGTAGTCAATGCCATGCTCCTCAATCAGAAGGTCAATTAGTTAAAAATAATTTTAAACCAGATTTTAGAGAAGCAGGAAGTAAAAACTCATCTCATCTATTTAAAGATATGGACGAAGGTGTTAAATAATTAAAATAGAAGATTTTTCTTCTATTTTAAAAGGATCTATTAATGAAAAGAAGAGATTTTTTTAGTTCAATAAAATCGTCATTGAAAAAAGAAGAAAAAATAGCTATTTTAAGACCTCCATATTTTGAAGATGAAGATCTATTTTTCAAAGAATGTATTAATTGTGAAGGACTTTGTGCTAATGCATGTGAAGAAAAAATCATAGTTATTCAAGAAGATAAAACTCCAAAATTAGATTTTTCAAACTCAGGATGTACATATTGTGATGAGTGTGCAATTAGTTGTCCAAATGAAGTTTTAAAAGTTGATTTTAAAAAAAATATAAATGCAAAAATCTCAATTAATATTTTAAAATGTTTGAGCTGGAATCAAACAATGTGTTTTTCATGTAAAGACCCTTGTTTAGATGATGCAATTGATTTTTTAGCAATGTTTAGACCAGAAATAAATAGTAACTGTACAGCATGTGGATTTTGTATAAAATACTGTCCTGTTGAAGCAATAGAGATAGGAGCTTAATATGAAACTTTTAAAAATGATTTTTATTTTTTCATTGTTTTCAATCTTTTTAAATGCAAGTATGATTATTAAGCCTGATGCAAAAATGTCAACATCTGGTGGTGTTACAGATATTGTAATATCAAAAAACAGACTTTTTGCTTCTACTGTAAATGGAACAGTTGATATTTTTGATTTAAATACAAAAGAATTTATCAAAAAAATTTCAGTACCTAAAACAGTTGATTTTACAGGTGAAGAGATAAATGCAAAAGTTTATAGTGTCGATGTATTAAATAATAAAATACTAATTCTTGCACAAGGTAAAAAAGGTGGAAGAAATATATATTTATATGAAGATAATAAATTAACACAAATAATTAGTGATAAAAAAAGATTATTTATCTCAAAAGCAAAATTTATAGATAAAAATAAAATTATCTATTCATTACTTAGTAATCAGTTCTTTTTATATAACTTATCAACTAATAAAAATATATATGAAAGACAAATTTCACAATCAAGATTTTCTGATTTTAGTTTAAATGATGACAAATCAAAAGTGATATTAGCTGATGAGAGTGGTATTCTTCATGAATATGAAGTCTCAAATGGGAAGTTTATTAGAAACTTTAAAAATCAAAATTTAGATAATGTATATCAAGTTGATTGGAAAAAAGATACAATCATTACAGCAGGTCAAGATAGAAGAAGTGTTGTATATAATGAAACAACACAAAATGTTTATTATAAACAGAGTGATTTTTTAGTTTATAGTTGTGGGCTTAGCCCAAATTCCCACTATGCAGGTTATTCAAGTGATGAGTTAAATACAGTTACAATTTTTAATACATTAACACAAACAGCCATGTATAAACTTATTGGAAATAAAATGCTAATAACAAATATTGTTTTTCTTAATGATAATGAAATATTTGTTTCAAGTGATGATAGTAAAATAAATTATTATAAAATAAAGGAATAAAAATGAACATTTCAAGTATAGTTGTTCAAACTCTTCCAAAATATGTAGAAGAAGTTGTAGAAAATTTAAAGAAATGTCCAGAGTGTGATTATCATATCCATGATGAACAAGGAAGAATAATAATCACAATTGAAGGTGCAAATGTAGAAGAAGAGTTATCTAAATTAAGAGTTGTTGAAGCAATTGATCATGTAATAAGTGCAGATATGCAAATGGCTTATAGTGAAGAAGAGTTAAATGAACATATGGAAGTTTTAGAAAATTCTGATGTTGTTCCAACAGTATTAAATGATGATAATATTGATCCTAAAGATATTGTATATAGTGGTGATTTAAAAAAGAAAAATATTCATGGATTTGCAAAACACTTTGATAAAATAGGAAAATAAAATGCAAACACAATTTGATGAGAGTGAATTTCTAATTGAAACAATTGTTCCTAAAGATGAATTAATTGTTTCACGAACTGATTTGAAAGGTAATATTACTTATGCAAATGAAACATTTGCCAAAATAAGTGGATACAGTATTGATGAACTTATTGGACAACCTCATAATTGTGTTAGACACCCAGATATGCCAAAACAGATATTTGAAGATTTATGGAGTAGTTTAAAAAAGAATAATTTTTGGGAAGGTGTTGTAAAAAACCTTCGTAAAGATAAAGGTTTTTATTGGGTATATGCACAAATAAGTGTTGTGAAAAAAGACAATAAAATAGTTGAATACAAATCAATAAGAACACCTATTTCTTTTCAAGATAAAATAAAATATCAAAAACTTTATGACAAAATAAAAAAAGATACAAAAGACTTACAACGAATTATTATATATAAATAAAAATAGGTAATTAGTACTATTTTTATTTACTTTTTTTAACTCATCGCTAACCAAATACCTATAAGAATCATTAAACTTCCTGCTATTTTATTGATCAACCTAACATTTGAACTATTTTGTAATAATTTTCTTAATGTTACTCCACCAATAGCATAAATCATTAAACAAGAAAATTCTAAAACAAGTATTATTAATATTAAAACTGGCAATTGAGAAGCCATAGGTAGTTTATTATCAATAAAAGGAGGAAGTAATGATATAAAAAATGCCCAACCCTTTGGATTTGCTATTGCAGTAATAAATCCTTGACTAACAAGTGATTTTTTTGAGATATCAAATTGACAGTTTTTTTCAAAATTTAATGCCATTTTACCTTTAGAAAGCCACATCATAACACCCAAATAACCTAAATATGCACCACCAACATACTTTAAAACCACAAAAAATTCTGGGTATTTAAGCATAATAGTAGCGACTCCAATAACAGATAATGTTGCAACAATACCTACTCCAATTAACTCTCCAGCCATCATAAAAAAAGTTTTTTTTAATCCTATGCTCATTCCCATACTTAATGATAATGTCATACACATTCCTGGAGTAATTGAGACAAAAAAGAATGTTGGAATAAATACTAAAAGTAATGTAAAATTTATAAAATCCATAATATTTCCTTAAAGTAAAAATTATATCAAAAAATAATAAAACTAGGTTATACTTATATATATAAAATAGGAGTAGAAATATGAAAAAAATCATAATAATAAATATTTTAATTTTATCTTTTTTATCTAACTATTTATTTGCTTCAGAGGTAACTCAAGCAAGAGTGATTGGAATATTTGATAAAAATGGCAATGGTGAAAATGTTCAATACAAAAAACAAACAAATGCAAACTACAATGGTACTTGTTTTTCAAAGATAGTTGTAATTGGTAGTTTAAAAAATAAACCAAAAGTTTTTATAGGAAAAAGTGCAGGAGTTTTTATAAAAATGAAACCTTTATATAATAAATATAAAATAAAAATTGGTGATATTCTAATTTATAAACATGAAAATGTATCAAAGGGATATGTAAAAATCACCTTAAATAATAAATTATATGATTATAGAATTTTTGTAAAATAAATAATTATAAATATTATAAAATAACTTCTTATGAAAAATATTTCATTTTTTATAAAAAATTTATAAAAAAAATTCATTTTTATTCAAAAAAAACCTAAACATCACAAAAATATCACCTTGATTTGATATAAATCAATAATATAATTTTTTAAAGATTATATAATACGATTAAAGAAGTTTAAGTATTTATAATATGTCTCCTTCCCTACATAATAAATCAAACTTCAACTTCTTTTTTCTTCCCTTTCTCTCTTTATTTCTCATTCCTAATTAATATAAAGAGAGAAAATTTATTAAGCTCATTTATTATTTTGATAATAAAAATGCGAATACATTATAAAAAATACGAATTTCTTATAAAAAAAAGGAGACCAAGAGGTTTCCTTTTTTTTTACATATATTTTTCTAGTACTGCAGGGATTTTAATAGTTCCGTCTTCTTGTTGATAATTTTCCATAATTGCAACTAATGTTCTACCAACGGCTAAAGAAGAACCATTTAATGTGTGAGTTAAAATATTTTTCTTACCATCTTTATATCTAATTTTTGCTCTTCTGCTTTGAAACTCTCTTGTATTTGAGATTGAAGAGATTTCTCTATATTTATTTTGTCCAGGTAACCAAACTTCTAAATCAATTGTTTTTGCTGCACTAAAACCTAAATCTCCTGTACAAAGCATCACTTTTTGATGTGCTAATCCTAATGAAGTTAATAAATCACTTGCACAACCTACCATCTTCTCAAATACCTCATCAGATTGTTCTGGTTTTGTAATTGAAACCATTTCTACTTTGTCAAATTGATGTTGTCTTATTAAACCCCTTGTATCTCTTCCTGCACTTCCTGCTTCTTTTCTAAAGCAAGGTGTATAAGAAGTCAACATTAAAGGTAGTTCATCTTCTGAAATAATTTCATCATTATAAAGGTTTGTAAGACTTACTTCTGCTGTTGGAATTAAATATAAATCTTCACCATCAATTTTAAATAAATCATCTTCAAATTTTGGTAATTGCCCTGTACCTTGTAAAGTATTTGAATTTGCCATAAATGGAACATACCACTCTTCAAAACCTCTTTGTCTATTAAAATCAAGCATATAGTTAATTAATGCTCTTTCAAGTCTTGCTGCTGTTCCTCTCATTGCAGAAAATCTAGATTTTGCAAGTTTTACACCTCTTTCAAAATCTAACCAACCATTTTGTTCACCTAAATCCCAATGCTCTTTTGGTTCAAAAGTAAATGTTGGCTTTTCACCTATTGTATCAATTACAACATTTTCCTCTTCATCTTCTCCATTAGGAACTTCTTCATCAGGAAGATTTGGAATAGATAGTGCAATTGAAGTTAATTGCTCTTCTAATTTTCTCACTTCTTCTTCAAAAACTTGTTTTTTGTTTTTTAACTCATTGATACTTGCTTGCAATGGTGCAATATCAAGTCCCTCTTTTTTATATCTTCCGAACTCTTTTGATAATTTATTTTGTTCAGCAGTAACATTTTCCATCTCTTGTCTTTTACTTTTTGCTTCTTCAGAGATAGTCTTTAAATTATCTAAAATCTTTTGATCTACTTTTTTTCTAAGTAGTGCAGTTGCAGTTGCTTCAAAATCCTTTTGTAACGCTTTTATATCAATCATAATTAATCTTTCACCATTAAATTTTCGCAATTATATCTAAATTTTTCTTTGTACTTTTTTTGATTGTCATGATTTATAATGTTTTAAGTATCTACTTAATATTAAATGATTATAATTCTCAAAATTAAGGATAAGGTTAAAATTGTTAGATTTATTAATCAAAACATACATAAAACTGTCATTAGAAGAAGAAACTGGCAATAAAATTGGTTTATTTAGAGCTATTTGTTCTATCTTTGGCGGGTTATTAGTATCATATTTATCTATGTGTTTACTTGTATTTATTATACCAGGCTCAGCTGGAGAATCAATTGTGGTACCTTTAATGTTCAATACTTTTGCTTGGGCAGTTGTAGCATTATGGATATCTTTGTCAAAATCAAAATTAATTGCATTAAAAAGAGTATTTATCCCTTCACTATTTATATGCATATTATTAACAATTTTTATTATAGGAATGTAAATATGTCAAATACTGAATCGAAACTTTTCAAACAAAGATTACAAAGAGTACATGTAATTGTAGGTGTATGCACATCAATATTTATGTATATTGCAGTATTTTTTGGAATATTTGCTATTTTACTTCCATATATTCAGACATGGGAAAAACCATCAAGACATTTTAAAACTGCAAATATAAAAAATATAGATTACTCTGCTATGATTGATCCTGTTATTTCAAATCCTGATTTTCCTAAAAATAATATAATTATCACACTTCCAGGATATAAGAATGACCCTGCATTAAAAATTTCACATGAGTTTGTAGAGCCTATTGTTTTTAATCCAAATACAAACAAGCAAATAAAAGATGAAGAACATATCTCTGAACTAGCTTGGTTTTTAAATAGTATGCATTATGGAGCACCTCTAAAAACATTTGGTTATATACTTTTTGGACTTGTTGCAGTTGCAGTTATGTTTTTAATAGTTGGTGGATTAATACAAGTAAATATTATAAAATATAAAAATAAAGGTAAAAATCAACAAAGTAAATTTTCTAAATGGCATAGAAAAATTTTTACATGGCTTTTTGCTCCTTTTATTATAGTGACTCTTACAGGAGCAATGATGAATATTGGTTATAGTGGTTCATCTTTAATGACATACATTTCATCAAAAGGTGAAACATCAAATATTGGTGTACTTTTAGCACCTGTTTTAGAACCACAAAAAGAACAAATTGTAAGAAAAAATGATAATGTAAAAATGCTTGAGATAAATAAGCTTATACAAAAAGCACAAAAAATAAATCCAAATATAAACTTTGAAAAAATTGAACTTATAAACTGGAAAGACTCAAGTGCACAAGTTGAACTTAGTGGATATAATCCAAAACTTCCATTTTTAAATGGAGTATTTAATAAACCTACTGTAATTCTAAGTGGAGTTGATGGCAAACTTATTCAAAATATAAATGTATTAGATAAGCACTGGTCAGTTCTTTTTACGGATAGTATGTATTTTTTACATCTTCTTTTTGGAGTAGATATTTTTATTAGACTGTTAATCGCCACTATTATGGCAATTTGTGCCCTTGCAATTGGATTTGGAACAATGCTATTTTTAGAAAAAAAAGCAAAAAAATTTGAAGGCAAAACAACTTTTTATCATTGGTATGGAAAGTTTTGCCTTGCAAGTATGATTGGTGTAATTCCTGCAACTGGATTTATTTTCTTACTTCAATGGATTTTACCATTTGATTTAGAAAATAGACTTATTATTCAAAAAGGACTATTTTTTATATTTTGGATAGGAACATATACATGGTCATTTTATGAAATCAATTCATATAAAACTGCTAAAAAATTCTTCTATTTAGCAGCTATATTTTTTATTTTAACTCCATTAATGCACTCAGTTTTTAGTGGATACTCTCCCATGAATTTATTACAAAATAGTATGAATACTATTTTAAATGTAAATATCGCTCTATTTATTGTAGGTATTTTATTTCTAATTTTAGCAATCAAACTACCTTCAAATAGACAAAAAGCAAAAGTTTTTTTTAAAGCAAAAGTATAAAAGGAAAAAAATGAATTTAATAAAAGTCTTACTATTTATATTTTTTATATATAATAATTTACAAGCTCATACACTATTAGTTGATATAACAAAAAATGACAATAACACAATTACTGTGAATGCTCAATTTGACACAAAACAAAAAGCTTCTGGAGCTATGCTTAGACTTGAATCTCTTATTTCAGGTGAAGTTTTATATAAAAAAAGATTCCCTTATGAAAGTAAATTAATAGTTGATATTCCAAAAGAACAATATCAAATTGTAGTTGATGCAGGTGAAGAACAGATTGTAAAAAAAGGTATTGAACCAAATGAAGGTTTTACTAAACTTGCCTCAAAAGAGATATTAGATAAATTATCAAAAAATAAAGAAGACCACCATGAGTTAGGAATTACACTTATTATATTTTTATTTATTGGTTTTATATTAATTATTTTAGCCATATATTTTAGTGCAAAAAATACAAAAAAAATTATTGAAGAATTGAAAAAATCTTAACATATAATAACAATTATCAATATTAAGTATTTATTGGTTAAAATTTGCTCATGAGTTTAAATGAGTTTAAAAATATAAAATTATTGTATGTTGAAGACGAAGCAGATATAAGAAAATATGCTATGTCTTATTTTAAAAGGCTTTTTAATAAAACCTATGAAGCATCAAATGTTTCAGAAGCATTTGAAGTATTTTCAAAACAAAAACCACAAATTATTATAACTGATATAAAAATGCCTAAATCTTCAGGCTTAGATTTTATAAAAAAAGTAAGACAAGTAGATTCTAAATGCCAAATAATTGTTCTGTCTGCATTTTTAGACACTAAGTATCTTCTTGATGCAATTAGTTTAAATCTTGTAAAATATTTAACAAAACCCATTAAACATGATGAACTTTATCTTGCATTGTGCGATTGCGTAAAAAATATTTTAAACCAAGAACAGAAACTAATATATTTCTCTAAAGAGTCTTACTTTGATACTATAAATAAAAATCTATATTTAGAACAAAATCAAATGAAAATAACTCCTAAAGAGCTTAATTTTCTTGAACTTTTAATAAATAACAAAAATAGAACTATATGTTACCAAGAGATTGAAAATCATATCTGGTATGATTCTGTAATGAGTGAAAATGCACTAAGAATTTTAGTAAAAAAATTAAGAAAAAAACTCCCACATAACACATTGGAAAATGTTGCAAGAATGGGATATAAAATCAACTTATATTCACAATGAGATTTTTTTTACTATTATTTATATTTTTATTATCTTTAGATGCTAAAGATTTACTAATAAAAAATAGATATATTTCAGTAGATAATAAAGCTTTTATACAATTAAAAAATTTTGATTTTCAAAAAGATACTTTAAAAAAAGCGATTGTAAAAATAGAATTGAATCAAAATATTTTAAAAAAAAGAAGTTTTTATTTAAAAATAATATGTGATACTAAAAATATAAAAAATATTAATATGAAATATAAAGATTTATCTACTTTTATTATAATAAAAGTAGATAAATCTTCACCCAAAAATATATTATTAAATATTAATTATCAAAAAAAAGAAAAACTAAAATTTGCAATACTTCGATACAATAAATTTGAATATAGCTATATAGAGAAAAAAGAGAATTTACTTTATGGTTTAGCATATGGAATAATTTTTTGTGCATTTTTATATAATTTTGCAATATTTTTATATACAAAACAAAAATCTTTTTTATACTACAGTCTAATGCAACTTTGTCTAGTGTTTATTTTATATTATGCAGTAACCCTTGCAGAACAATCATATATTAATAAAACTCAAGAAATATTATCAGATTTTTTTGAAACAACATGCATTTTGATGATGATACTATTTTCAAAAGAGATTTTAAATAGTAAAAAGAATCTCAAACTTATAGATAAATTTTTAAATTTACTAATTTATTTGAGTTTAGTAGATTTGTTAGTTATATTAATAACTGGATACTCTCAACTTTATAATTACATTCCCCGTTCAATTATTGTTTTTATTTTAGTTTTTGCTGGTTTTGTATCTATTTTAAAAGGTCAAAAGGTTGCAATATTCTATTTTCTAGGGTGGCTTGTAGTTTTTATATGTTTAACCATGATGGAACATGATATTTTTTATATAAATAACTTATATATTATTCACATTGGATTACCACTTGAATCAATTATTTTAAGTTTTGCATTAGCCTATAAGTTAAAGCTAAGTAGCGATGAAAAAAAGCAAAAAGAGAATATGTTAATACAACAAAGTAAACTAGCTTCAATGGGTGAAATGATTAATAATATTGCTCATCAATGGAGACAACCATTGACAAATTTATCTTTTATTAATATGGATTTAAAAATGGCAATAAAAAGTAATGATGTAAATAATGACTATTTAAATGAGATAGTAAAAGACTCAAAAAAACAGATAAATTTCATGTCTGAAACTCTTGATAATTTCAAGGGCTTTTATCAGCCAAATAGGAAAAAAGAGAGCTTTTTTATAAGTGAAGCTATCAACTCTTCTATAAATATAATAAAAAATAGTCTATTACAAGATAATATAAAAATTGATGTTCAAATTATAAAAGACAAAAAAATATCTGCTTATAAAAATGAATTGATTCAAGTAATTTTAAATCTAATAACAAATGCAAAAGATGTGCTAACACAAAGAAAAATTTCATCACCTAATATTATTATTAGATTAAATACCAATAAAAAAAATGAGGCTATTTTACAGATAAGTGATAATGCACAAGGAATTGACAAAAAAATTATCAATAAAATATTTGAACCTTATTTTACTACTAAAAATAATGGAAGTGGAATTGGCCTTTATATGAGTAAAGTTATTATCCAATCACATTTAAAAGGTGAAATAACTGTACAAAACAATTCAGAAGGAGCATGCTTTAAAATTTCTATATAAAACAAAAAAGACATAACTAGGACACTAATTTTTATTAAAATCATCAAACAATATCAATAGTGATTATTAATATATAAAGTAACACAAGGAAATTTATGGGAAAACATTGCTTTAAAAATCTATTTGCTACAGCACTAATTAGTGTTTGTACTGCAAATAGTATCTATGCAAAAGATAATCAAAATTTAGGTGAAGTAATAATACAAGGAAGTAAATTAGAAAAAAATTTACAAGAAGAGACTTCAAGTATTCAAGTTTTTAATGATGTTGATTTTTTAAATAGTAGTAGTTTAAATGATATGTATGATATCTTTGAACAGACATCAAATATTAACCGTTCTGGTAAATATGGTTTTAATATTAGAGGAGTAAATACGGTTGGTATAGCAGGAACATATATGGGTCCTAGAACTATTGATGTATCAATTGATGGTGTTTCTCAAGGTTCAAATGCCTCAAAACAAGGTGCAATATCAACTTGGGATATGCAACAAGTTGAAGTTATAAAAGGACCTCAATCAACAACACAAGGAAGAAATGCCTTAGCTGGAGCAGTAGTATTAAAGACAAAAGATCCTGAATTTATTCCAAATGGTGCAGTTCAAGTTGATTATGGAACTCATAACAATAGACAATTTTCAGTTATGCAAACTGGACCAATTACAGATAATTTAGCATTTAGACTATCTGTTGATCACAAATATTCAGGAGGATTTGTAACTAATAGTAATATTAGAGGTGACAAATTTAATGAAAGTAAAATTACAAATATAAGAGGAAAATTATTATATAAATTTGATAATGATGCAACTGTTTTATTAAATTTGAGTAAATTAAATTATGATGATTCTGGAAATACAAATGTTACAAAAGATAGACAAAGTCTTTGGAATACGGATGGTCATTATAATACTGATGCAATTTCTCACTCAATTGAAGTAAACTATCCAATAAATGAGAACTGGTCAATGAAATCAATTACAAGTTTTACAGATGAGACTTTAGATAGATTAAGTGATTTTGATAAACTTGATGGAAATTCACTAGCAGACATGGATAGAAGAAATAAAAGTTTTAATCAAGAAATAAGATTTAACTACAAAGCAGAAAACTCTAAAAGTGTAATTGGTCTTTATCACTCACAAGGGAAAGGAACAGATGATAGAAAAGTTACAGATTTAAATGGTACTTCAACTTTTGGAGTTCCTGGACTTTTATTAAGCTACCAACAAGACTTAGAAGAAAAATTTAAAAATAGTGCGATATATTTTAATACAGATTACTATTTAACTAATGATTTAACTTTAATATTAGGAGCAAGGCTAGATAGAGATACAAGAGAAAATAGTAGTGATATAGATGCACAAAGAACTACTAATTTAGGTGGTTTAAATCCTATTATTGATTCTAGGTTAGCTTCACTTGCAAATGGGAATATTGATGCAAAAAAACATAGCACTAACTTTTTACCTAAAATAGGATTTAATTATAAATGGAATGAAAATATTCATACAGGTTTTGTCTATTCTAAAGGTTATAGACCAGGAGGAATGTCTGTAAATCCAATTAGTGCATTAGCAAAAGATTATGAAGCAGAGTTCACAAATAATTATGAACTGTCTTTTAAATCACTGTGGTTAAATAAAAAACTATCTTTAAATGCAAATATTTTCTATACAACTTGGAAAGATCAACAAGTTTCAGAACAAGGTAACTCTAGTAGCCCATTTGATATAAATGTAGTAAACGCTGGTAAATCAACTCTTAAAGGTATTGAACTAGACTCAAAATATCAAGTTAATAATGAAATAGATTTATATGGGAATGTTGGTTATTTAAAAGCTACATATGATGACTATGAAGATGGAGCAAATGATTATAAAGGCAAATATTTAATAAAAAGTCCAAATATTACAGCTAATATTGGTGCAAATTATAGAAATTCAAGTGGATACTTTATTGGTGGAAATATAAACTATATTGGCTCACAATTTGGAGATAGTGCAAACAAAAGAAAAATTGATGCATATTATGTAGCAAATGTCAAAACTGGTTATGAAAAAGATGACTGGGCTTTATATGTTTATGCAAATAATTTATTTGATAAAAATTACGAAATAAACAACTATGGTTCAGATGAATATGAAATGGGAGATCAAAGAGTTGTAGGATTAAACTTTAGATATTATTGGTAATATCTAAAGTTAAACAACTACATAAAAACAAGCACCATCATTAATATTTTCAACAAGTACTTCACCATTAAAATGGTTATTTATGATGGTTCTTGACATATAAAGCCCTATTCCACTTCCATTATCTTTTGTAGTGAAATATGGTTCAAAGATTTTATTAATTATCTTTTTATTTATTCCACCGGCATTATCACAAACTTTTACTATACTTTTTTTATTTTCAAGATTAATGCAAATATTAATATTAGGATTTTCAATTTGTTTTTTAATTAATTCATCTTTTGCATTTGATATTAGATTTAATATAACTTGCGAATACTCGTTTTCATAAGAGTATAATTGTTTATCATCATAAACTTCTAAATTTATTTGTATTTTTTGAAGTTCAAGAACTGGTCTTATTATCTCTACTGCATTTTTTATTGCGGTTGAAATATTGAAATATTCTTTTGCTTTTGTTGGTTTGTAAAAATTACTAAAACTCTCAATTGTATTTGACATAAAATCAATCTGTTCATTTGATTCTTTGACTTTTATTTGTACATATTTTGAATCTAATTCATTTAATTGTGCAGCAACTTGTAAATTCATATTTATATAATTTAGATGTGTTAAAGGCTGTCGCCATTGATGAGCAATATTATTTATCATCTCTCCCATTGAAGCAAGTTTACTTTTATGAATTAACATTTTCTCTTTTTCATTTTTTTCTTTTACTATTTTTTTTAAAGTAAAAGCTAATGCAACACTAAATATTATAGATTCCATGGGAGCCACCAAATGAATAATATATATTCCACTAATTGAAAAATACATCTGTTCTGCAAGTCCTATAAAAATAGCCATAAAACTCCAACCAATAGTATAAATAATTGCATTTTTATCACCTTTTAAAACAGATAATATTCCTAAAACTGCAGGTATTAAAAAACTTACATAAAAATGCATATACTCATACAAAATTGAATATTTAAAAATTACAATAAGAACTAAATCAAATATATTTAGAAAAATAAAGAAATTAACAAATTTATTAATTATAGGCATTTTTCTTTTTATATTTAAAATCTCTTTTGCAAAAAGAAGTGTAAATAAAAATCCACTAGTTTCAAAAATATCAACTATTGCTTGACCTAATATTGAAGGATAAGGTTTATAAGAAAAATATACAAATCCCATCAAAGATAAGAGTACAAAAAACTGCATAATAGAGTAATACAAAAAACATTTTTTATTTGTTGAAAAATATATTATAAAATAGTACAAAAAAGCACAAAAAATTATTCCATATGCTAAACCATAAATCATGCCTTCATAAGGTAATATATATTTATATTCAAAATCAGTAATCATTTTTAACCTAAACCCAGGTCTTTTAGGTTGTTTATACTCATATTTAAAATACAAAATTTTTGGTGTATTTTTATCTATTTTACTAATTAAAAGATGGTTATATTTTTTTAGTTTTATATTTGAAAAAACTAAATTTTTATCATCGCTTACAATATTTAAATATAGTGCTTTTTTAGTCAAATTCTTTTTATTTAAAACAACTTTAATTAAAAATTTATCAACTATTTTATGCCTATATTCAAAATAATTAGCAGGTTTAAAGCTTTTATAATCTTCTGAAATATATACATTTTCAATAACATTAAATTTAGAAGCATATAAATTTACTATAAAAAGTAAAATAAAAAGCAAAATTTTCATTATAATAACTCTATTTTATAGCCGATTTTTGACTGATTTTTAATACAATGTACTGGTAGTTTTTTTCTTAAATCTCTAACTAATAATCTAATTGCATTTTCACTCATATATTCATCATACCAAATATAATTTTGTATTTGTTCATAAGTTACAGCTCTTGAAGAGTTTTCACATAAAATCTTTAAAAAAAGTATTTCATTTTTTGTTAGTTTTATATACTCATCTTCTATTTTTAATTCATTTGTTACAATATCAAAATAACAATTTTTGGTAAAATATTTTCTGTTATTAACATCTTCAAATATCTCTTTTGCACACTGAATTAATAAAGGGAAAATTATTTCATGTTTTATTGGTTTTGTAAGATATTTTACCAAATGTAAATCAATTGCATCTAGTAAATAGTTCTTATCTGTAAATGCAGTCAAAACAATAAATTGTATATTTTTATTATTTCTTCTTACTTTTCTTATCATCTCTAGGCCACTTAATTTAGGCATTTTTATATCTGATATTACAAGATGAGGAGAATATTTTTCTATTTTTTCAAGACCTTCAAATGCATCTTTTGCTTCATAAACCTCATCAAATAATCTTTTTAAATAAGAAACGGCATTTACTCTTATGTTCTGTTCATCTTCAATATAAAGTATTTTTAATTTTTTGTACTTATTTTTTAACATAAAAATATTATACAATATTTTTAATAAATAGTAATAGTGATTATCATTAGTATATTTAAGAGTAGAAACAAAACCACTTTTGTGGTTTTGTTTTAATTAAAAAGAGTATTGTAATGTTAAAGTTGCATTTCTTGGATCTGCATAAACCATACTATTATCTGAACCGCCCTCTCCAATTCCAGAATAGTATCTTTTATCAAATATATTATTTACATTTAATTGAAGATTTAAATTTTTATTTATTTTATAGTTTGCCATTGCATTTGCAATCACAGTTGAACTTTGTTTAATTGTTCCATATTCTGTTTTATTCGACTGTTTACTATTATATTTTACGCCTGCACCTAAACTTAAATCTTTTAATTTATATTTTGTAAATAAATTTGCAGTTGTTCTTGATGCGTATGTTGCAAATTTATCTCCATTTGCATCTTTTGCTTCAAAGTTTGCTAAACCAAAATTGATATTCCAATTATCTGTAATTTCACCTGCTAATTCAAACTCAAAACCTTTACTTGTCACTCCTTCTGCTGCTTTAAATGCATCTTTTGATGAACCAATTACTTTTTTATCTCCATCTTTTTGAGCTACATTATCTTGTTCTATTCTAAAAATAGTTAAAGAAGCATTTAATTTCCCATCAAAATATTCACCTTTTATACCTACTTCATAATTTTTCCCTTCAATCGGATCTAAATAACTTCCACTTGTTGTTTTTTTATCTTGTGGATTAAATATTTCTGTATAACTTGCATAAATTGAGTGATTTTTATTTATATCATAAACTAAACCAACATAAGGTGTTACTTCATTATTAAACTCCCTATTTCCTACTCCATCAGCACTTTCATATTCCCAATCTGAAAGTCTTGCACCTGTAATAAGTTTTAAAGTATCTAAAAGTGAAAATTTACCAACTAAATACATACCCGTTTGTACTGTTTTATTAGTAGCTGTATCACTTGAATAATCAAATTTTGGTTTTTGTATATTTATATGATTAAAATTCATTGAAGAACCAGCTAAAGAAGGATATCCCCAGTCATTATAAACTGTTTGTTTTTTGTTATACATATATCCTAAAATAACCTCATGATCTAAACCACCAAGAGTAAATGGTGCAGAGATATATGCATCAATATTATCCTCTTTATCATACTGGTCATTTGTATATGCCAAAGGAGTATATTCTACACCTAGACCTGTACTTTTATCAACTCTTCCACCAAAATATAATAATGCAGTATCACTATAAATCTTTTTATGAGAATATGATAAATTAAAAGTAATATCATCATATAAAAACTGTTTTAAATCTACAAAATAGTTTTTTGTTTTACTATTCCAATATGTCCAATCTTCAGTTACCGTATCTGATTTGTCAAAGTGTGTTCTACTTCCATCTGTATAAAAAGCAGGTAATCCTCCCCATCTTATCCCATCTCTATCTAATTTTTGATAACTTGCACCTAAAGATAAAAATGTAGTGTCAGTTAAATCCATATCAATTACACCATAGAAAAAGTCATTTTTCTTTTGATATTTATCCATAAATGATTTTTTATCTTCATGTTTTGCAACAATTCTTGCTCTTACACTACCATCGCTATTTAAAGGTGTTGAAATATCTGCAATTGCACTATACCTATCCCAAGAACCACCTGATAAAGATATATTTCCCTTAAAATCTTTACTTGTTGCATGTTTTCTTACAAAATTTAAACTCAATGCAGGATTTCCTGCACCTGTTGTTAATCCATTTGCACCTTTTACAACTTCAA
Organism: Arcobacter sp. CECT 8985; assembly: GCF_004116495.1. Classification (GTDB taxonomy): domain Bacteria; phylum Campylobacterota; class Campylobacteria; order Campylobacterales; family Arcobacteraceae; genus Malaciobacter. The sequence goes on from NZ_PDKC01000020.1 coordinate 53,023, forward strand.
CTCTATCAAACATTGCTAAATCAAAATCATTATCTGCAATTGTTGCATGAGAAGGCATTCCATCAACTTTATAATAATCAATTTTAAAACCTCTTGCATAAGGATAGATTCTTTCATCCCATCTATTAATAGTTACACCTGATACATTTTCCATTAAATCTTGAAATGAAGTAATATTTTGATCTTTCATTTGCTGTGTTGTTAAAATAGATACAGATTGAGGTGTGTTTCTTATTGATAAATTTAATTTACTTGATGTTCTCATACTATCAACAGTATATGATTTTGTGTCTTCTGTATTATTTGAAGAAACAATCTCAACAGAACCTAATGATTTACTATTTTTTACTATTTTATTTTCTTCTTTTGCATATAAACTATTAGTTAAAATAAAAGCTGTGCATAAAGAAAGTTTAATGAAATTTTTTCTATTAAATTTCATATATTTGCTCCTTGTGTATTTTTGCGATAATAATTATCAAAATTAATCTTTTGGAATTATTTCTTAATTTTACTTATTAAAACATAAGAAATTTTGCTATCATGACAAGCAAAAATAGTTTTAATAATTTTTATATTTTCCACATTTTTTGCACATATTTTTTGAATATGATTATCATTATGATACTTAAAAATTTAAATTCAACAAAAATAGAACTAACTAAAATAGAAGAAATTTACAAATATTTTATATATGATTTCACAGCAAGCGATACTGCAAAAAAAGTAAACCTTAGTAGACAAACAATAAATAAATATTATAAAGATTTTAGAAATTCACTTCTTAATAAAACACAAAATAGATTTAATATAAAAAATGTTGAACAAGAATGCATTATATTGAATTCATACAGTTTTAATAAAATAAACTTTTATTATATTGAAGATAAAAACAATTACTATTTTCTAGATATAGATGATTCAAAAAACAAAAAACTATTCATACTAATAGAAGAAGAAATTGAAAATAAACTAAAAAATCATAAAAAAGCAAATGCAGTAAAAATTCTTTACAATAAAAATAGAGATTCATACTTTATACTAGGATATATAAACTCTTCAAAAAATATAAATGATTATATTTCCCAAAGATTAAAAAAATTTAGAGGTATAAATAAAAATAATTATAAAAGGTATATAGAAGAAACTTTTATAAGATACAATACAAATAAATCTCATCTTCTTAATAATCCATTTTAAATTTATAAAAAAAATATAAATT
>NZ_PDKC01000021.1 GCF_004116495.1 Arcobacter sp. CECT 8985
TATATTAATAAAGTAATGAAAAAACATTTCAGATATTTATAAATTATGTAAAATAGCTATAATTTTAATGCTTCTTTAGATTAAGCTTGTATTTAAAGTATAATATTAAAACTTTAAGTGTAAAACTTTGATAAAATTTATAGATTTTTTCTTTGGTGAAAGTAAATTTACTTTAAAGATGCATTTTTGTATCATCACAAAAATTAAAATAGGAAATAAAATGAAATATGTTGGAGCTCATGTAAGTGCAAGTGGAGGTGTTTATAATGCCCCAATAAATGCAACACAAATAGGTGCAAAAGCTTTTGCTCTTTTTACAAAAAATCAAAGACAATGGAAAGCAAAAGAGTTAGATTCAAAAACTATTGATAAATGGTTTGAAGAATTAGAAAAAAGTGGTATTCAAACAAAACATATTTTACCACATGATAGTTACCTTATAAACTTAGGTCATCCAGAAGAAGAGAAAAGACAAAAATCACTAGATGGTTTTATTCATGAATTACAAAGATGTGAGATTCTTAAACTTGATAGATTGAATTTTCATCCAGGAAGTCACCTTAGAAAAATAAGTGAAGAAGAGTGCTTAGATAGAATTGCACTTTCAATGAATCAAGCAATTGATGCTACAAATGATGTAAAACTTGTAATAGAAAATACAGCAGGTCAAGGAAGTAACCTTGGATATAAATTTGAACATTTAGCTTATATCATTGATAAAATTGAAGATAAAAGTAGAGTGGGAGTATGTATTGATACATGTCATATGTTCACAGCAGGTTATGACATAAGAACAAAAGAAGCTTATGATAAAACTTGGGGTGAATTTGATGATATAGTTGGAAGACAATATCTTATGGGAATGCATATAAATGATTCAAAACCAGAACTTGGAAGTAGAGTAGATAGACATGATAGTTTAGGTCAAGGTAAAATAGGTTGGGATGCATTTAAATTCATTATGAATGATGAAAGAATGGATGATATTCCACTTGTACTTGAGACAATCGATGAGACAATTTGGGCTGAAGAGATACAAGCACTTTATGATTTAGTTGAGAAGTAAGAATTAGAAAAAGTTCAAAGTATACATTAATAGGAAAACTATGAAAATAAATGAAAAATATTTAGAAACATTAAAAAGTTTTGATGATTTTGTAACTGTTTCAGAATGGGCAGAAGAAGTTGTTAGAAAATATCCAGAAATTCTAAAAAAAAGCTGAAAAGAATGTTATTAATCAATTTAAAAGGCCATTGAATTACAAAGTTTAGTAGCTTCACGATTAGATATAGAAATTGATAAAGTTATATTAACCTCAATTCTTTCAAGATTAAAAGCAATTTACTAAAATTAAACTTGTAAAAGCACCATTTAGATAGAATACTATTTCTATTGATAAAAGCAATAAATATAAAAATATGAAAAAGAATATATAGATGATACAACTGTCAAACATAACAAAACATTTTGGAACAAAAGAGCTTTTTTCTGATTTGAGTTTTAGATTAAATGCTGGGAATAGGGTAGGTTTAGTAGGTAGAAATGGTTCTGGTAAATCTACTTTATTTAAACTTATTTTAGAAGAAGAGTCTTGTGATGCAGGGGAAATATCAATTCCTAAAGGCTATAAAATTGGTGCATTAAAGCAACATTTAGAATTTAGTGAAAAGACTTTAAGAGATGAAACAGCACTTGCTTTAAGTGAAGAGGATAAATATAGTATTTATAAGGTTGAAAAGATACTTTTTGGTTTAGGTTTTTCCAAAGAGGATTTAGAAAAAGATCCTTTATCTTTTTCGGGTGGTTATCAAATTAGAATAAATTTAGCAAAATTATTAATAACTGAACCAAATCTTTTACTTTTAGATGAACCTACTAACTACTTAGATATTTTGTCTTTAAGATGGTTAAAAAACTTTTTAAAAAACTTTGATGGTGAAGTTATTCTTATTACACATGATAGAGATTTTATGGATGCTATTACTACTCATACTATGGGTATTATTAGGAAAAGTCTTTTTATATTAGAAGGTAATACCCATAAGTTTTATGAACAATTAGAAGCAAATGATGAACACCATGAAAAGCAAAAAATTGCACAAGATAAAAAAAGAAAAGAGTTAGAAGAGTTTATTGCTAAAAATAAAGCAAGAGCTTCAACAGCAGCACAAGCACAATCAAAAGTAAAACTATTAGAAAAAATGGATGAGATGGATGATATAGTTAATGAAGGAACTATAGATTTTGATTTTAATTTTAAAGACACACCTGCAAAAGTATTATTAGATGTAAAAAACCTTAGTTTTGGATATACGCAAGATAATATATTATTTAAAGACATCTCTTTTACTTTAAATAAGTCAGAAACATTAGGGATTATAGGAAAAAATGGTAAAGGTAAATCAACTTTACTAAATACAATTGCACAAGAATTAAAACAATTAGAAGGAACAGTAAATTATCATACTTCTACTTCTTTTGCCCATTTTGGACAAACAAATATCTCGCAATTAAACCCTAAAAATACAATAATGGATGAGGTGTATCTTGGGAACTCAAAGTTACCAGAATCTACTGTTAGAAGTATTTGTGGTTCTATGCTATTTAGTGGAGATGATGTAAAGAAAAAAATATCATTACTTTCAGGTGGAGAAAAAAGTAGAGTTATGTTAGCTCAAATTTTAGCAAGAGATGTAAATCTTCTTTTTTTAGATGAACCAACAAACCACTTAGATATGCAATCAATTGACTCTTTGACAAAAGCAATTAAAAACTTTAAAGGTTCTTGTATTATTGTTACACATAGTGAAGAACTATTACGTCAAGTTTGTGATAGATTGATTGTATTTTCTAAAGACCAAGCTACATATTTTGATGGTACATATGATGAGTTCTTGGAAAAAATTGGCTGGGAAGATGAAGAAGTTGATGAAAAAGTAAAAAAAGCTCCTAAAATAAATAAAAAAGAGAATAAAAAAATAAGAGCAGCGCTTATTCAAGAAAGAAATAAGCAAACTAATCCTTTGAAAAAAGAAGTTGATAAATATGAGCAAAGAATTATTCAATTAGAAGACTTGATACAAAAAGAACAAGCAGAACTTATTCAAGCTTCTAATGTTGCAGATAATAGTAAGATAATTGAACTATCACAAATAATTTCAAAATATGAAAAAGAAGTTGAAGAAAAGTTTGAAAAACTTGAAGAATCGCAACTAAAACTTGATGAAATAATTCATGAATATGATATAAAACTAGAGGAAATTTAACTTTTTTATTTTCTCATAAATTAAATTTTCTTTATAAGAATATTGCTTAATTAAAAATAAAAATAAAGGTTGTATAATCAACTTATATTTTTATTTTTAATTATTTTGGGGAAACAAATGCAGACAATTCTATATGCACTATTACCAATCTCATTTTTGATTTTTTTAGGATATACTTTTAAAAGAATTGAATTTCCAAGTTTAGAGTTTTGGCATCATGCTGATAAGTTTACTTATTATGTACTGTTCCCTAGTTTACTTATATATAAGTTATCAACTGCTTCTTTAGATGATATTAATGGTTTTGCTTTTGTTTCTGCTGGTGTTATTACACTTCTTATTTTGACTTTATTATCTATGTTTTTATCAAAATTTATATTTTTATTTGAGGGAAAGGCTTTTACTTCTGTTTATCAAGGTGCAATTAGATTTAATTCATATGTATTTTTAGCATTAACTGCAACAATTTTAGGTGATAATGGACTTGTTCTTGCTGCTTTATTAATGACTTTTATGATTCCTGTGATAAATATTTTATGTATTCTTATTTTTTCAATGTATACATCAAATCAAAAAATTGATATTGTCTCTTTTTTTAAATCAATAATAAAAAATCCATTAATTATTGGATGTGTAGTTGGTGGTTTTCTTAACTATTTTGGAATTAGACTTTTTTTACCATTAGAAAAAACATTGGGAATTTTAAGTTCAGCAACTCTTCCTCTAGGTCTTTTATCCGTTGGCGTTGGATTGCATATTAAACATATAAATGAAGTTAAGATGGAACTATTTAGCTCTTTATTTATAAAACTTGCAATTTTCCCAGCATTTATATTTTTTATTGCAAGAGCTTTAAATGTAGAAGGTGATGCTTTAGCTGTATTAGTTATTTTTGGTTCAATGCCTACGGCTTCAAGTGCTTATATTTTAGCAAAGCAATTAGGAGGAGATACGAAACTAATGTCTGCAATTATTACTACAGAAACATTAGTTTCGATTCTTTCAATTTCAGCTATTTTAATGCTTTTTAATAGCTATTTTCATTAATTGTTTTCTAGTATTTTTAGTTGTTTTTTTGCTTCTTTTGTTCCAACAACTTTATACCATTGTTTAGCAAGATCTACTCTTTTAGGTACATTTCCCTTACCATAATGTAAGATTTCAGCTATTTTAAAAGCTGCTTGCTTATCTTTTGCAAGTGAATATGCTTTATCATAAAATTGAACTGCTTGTAAAACATCTTGTTTTACACCAAGACCATTTTCATATAAATATGCTAATTCAAAGTAACCTTTTCCTGTTTTTCTATTTAAAGACATACTGAAATATTTTGCTGCTTTTTTATAATCTTTTTTGTCATTAACATAATAATAAGCTACATAAAAAGCAAGATCTTTATTTAAGTATGCAATTTTTTCGTAATAAGAGATTGCTTTGCTTTTGCTCTTTTGTAAGTTAAGATATCCTTTTAAATAAATATCTCCCATTATCAAATTACAATCATAATTTTTAAGTTTTGCACCTTTTTTGAAGTATTCTAAGGCTTTTTTATTATCTACTTTAATTTTTACTTTACTATTTTTATAAAATAGCAAACCAAGTTCGTAGTATGCTCTTGGATTGTATAAGTTTGCAGATTTTTGGAAATATTCTTTTGCTTTATTTAAATCTTTTTTACCTGCTACACCATAATAATAAAATTTTCCTAACTCAAAATAACCTTTTGAAGATCCTTTTTGTGCTAATAATTCAGCATAATGTTTAGCTTTTTTTAAATCAAATAGATTTTCTTTACAACTTTTACAACTATAAATGTTATATAAGCTATTTAATGCACCAATTTCATCTCCTAAATTGATAGCTTTCTCAAAATATTTTATTCCTAGTTCAGGATTTTTCAATTGTTTATATTTATAACTTGGATAATAAAATATATCAGCTAGCTTCATTGTTGCTTTAATATTTCCATTATCAGACATTTCTTTAAGAGCTTCTATAGCTTTATTTAAAGTAGCATGTCTTCTTAAATAAATTAGATTAATTTGATCAAATTTACTTTTTATATCTCCTGCTTCAATAGCTTTAGTTAGATATTTTTGAGCTAATTTTTTATTTTTAAATTTATAATAATCAACTAATTTTCTAAAAATTATTATATTGTTTTGTTCAATATCTTTTTTAAATATTGTTTCTATAAAATTTGGAATAAACTTTTGTGTACTAGATTCAAAGAATTTTGCTTTTGCTTTTGTAAAAAGTTCTTTTGAAGGATTATTTATAATGTATTCTTGCCATTTTTTAGCTTCATTGTCTAATTTAGAAGAAAGAAAACCAAAATTAGATTTTGAAAATGCAAGTTTTACAATTGCATCAGCATCTTTGTTATTTGCAAGATCAATAAATATTTTGTTTGCTTGTTTTACTTTGTATGCTTTTGCTAATGCATTTGCAAAAAATCTTTTTCCCTCAATAGTTTTAAAATAATTATCTTTTAACTTTTTATACTCTTGTTTATAATCTTTATCTCTTAAATATTCTGAAATCAATCGATATTTAGCTTTTTCATAATCAAGTTTGGCACTTTTCTTTAGATACTCAATTGCTGTATCTTTGTCTTTTTTTAGAATATATTTATATGTAGCATACAATTGATAATATATTTCAGCTTGAAGTTTTTTATCTTTAGTTAATGTTTGAGCTTTTTTATAAAACTTAATAGCTTCAGGATTATTTTGTTCTTTTAATAAATCTGCACTATTTTTTATAACACTAAAATCATTTGAATTATATCTTTCTTCTAGATTAGAATATTCTTTTATATAACCCTTTTTTAACATTAATTGTTTTATCTCTTGGGCTTTATATTCATATCTTCCCGCTCTATTTTTATATTTATATATCTCATATTTATTATAAATTTTTTCTAAGTCATTTTTTGAAGCATTTTTTATAAGGGCATTTCTTGTTCTTACTGCATCATCTATTCTGTAGTTTTTAATATAGTAATCAAATAGCATAAATTTTGCTTGTTTATTATCAGCAAATTTTAATAGTTTTTCGTATTTTAAATTACCATTATTATACATATCTTTGTATTTTTTAAACATTTTTGCAAAACTAACAATATCTTCTTTATTTGAAGTTTTATTAATTGTTTTATACCATTTTTTATAGTAAGTAAGACCTTTTTTTGTTTGTGCAAAGTTGAACTTTTTATCTAAAGTAACCATTGCTTTAATATTGCCATTATCTGCTTGTTTTATTAGGTCTTGTTTAGATGCTTTATCTAAATTAGGAGTTCCTAAAGTTGTACAACCAGTTAATATTAATATAATAGTTAATGTTGAAATTAATAATTTCATTTTTCTCCTTTTTTAATATTAATTTTGTATAAAATAAGTTCTTATGAATTATTCATAAGAACTTTGAATAAAAAGAATTATTTTATATAATATCGTAATCTTTTCATATATGGATCAGATTTTTTAATACCTATATTTACTTCTTTTTTAATATCTTTGTAAATTGCAAAGTTAGGTCTATTTTTCAAAATATATCTATAAACTTCATATATTCCTTGTCTTGCTGCAGAAAATCCAAGTTCATTTAATTTTTTTAAATCTTTGATTATTACTTTAAACTGATCATTCGTTAGTTTATCTTTATCTCTTGGACTACCAATTTTTCGTAATTTATATCCAATTGCTTCGAAGTTATATTCTTTTGATAACTCTTTTGCAAGAGGAGCTATTTTATTATCGTATTTATCAAAGTTTTTTCTTTTTAGGTATAGACTTAGTAATAATCTTTTTGCCGGTTTATAATTTTTATTTGATAATTTTTCAAGAATACTAATAGCTGAATCTAAGTCTCTTCCCTTTGCTTCTGCACGAGCTAAAAGAAAAGATATTTTATTACTATTTAAACTTTTTAAATACTGTTTTGCTTTATTGGCTCTAGAATTTCCATAAGTAATAAAAGTAAGTAAAGTAGGAATATCTTTGTTTTTATAATAAGCTTCAAGTATAGCTTCTTGATATCTTCTATATTTATATGGAAGTCGTAATTCTAGAAATTTAGATGATGGATATTTTTTTACAATATTTTGAATTAGTTCATTAAATCCATATTTATGCATTTCAATAGAGTTAAGTTTTAGAAAAATACCTATAGGAGTTCCTTCTTTTAGAAGTTTATTTAAAATATACTTTTTATCATTGTATTTTAATAAAGCATTGTTTTTTTCATAAAATTTTATAAGCTTATCACTTTTTAATTTTTTTACTGTTGAAATTAGTTTATAATCTTTTTTAAAAAGTAAATCTAATGCTTTAAGATTACCAAGTTTTGCAGCTTTTTTTAGATAGTTTTTTGCTTGCTTACTTGATACATATGAGAAATATTTGTTAGTATATAATGTGTATGCTGCTTTTGCATTATTATTTTTTGCAGCAATTTTTAGAAGGTTATATGCTTTGTCTTTATCATTATAATATATAAGCTCTGCAAAATCTACATATTTATCATATCTTTTTGAAGATAATACTTTTTTATAATAATAGTTTAGTTCATCCGTTCCTCTTCTTATTTTATTTTTAATATATTTCATATCAAGAGATTTTGATTTCAAATCATTTAAAAGTTCTTTATTCTCTTTACTTAATCCATAAAGATATTTTAATGTGTCAAGTTTATTCTTTTTTTGTAAAATTTTTAGATATTTTTTTACTTTTTCGTTGTCATCATATCTTGATAAACCCTGAATAAGATCTTCTGCATGAGTAAAATTACCTTCTTTAAACTCTTTTTCGTAACAATATGTTCTAAATGCAGTAGCCGATTTTAGTGTACAATCCTCTTTTATCTTTATATTTGATATATTTGTAGTTGCAAAAACTGAAGATGTTAATAAAAAAGTAGATAAAACTACTTTTTTATAAGAAGATACAAAATTACTTTTTATTCTCATTTTTTAGCCTTTTGTAATTTTTTTAAATGCTCTTTTGCTTTTTTATAATTAGATCTTTTATACCATTTAATCGCTTTTTTATAGTCTTTTTTATATTCAGCTTTTCCATATTCATATACTAATCCTATGTTGTATGCTGCAACATCTTTATCTTCTGTATCATTTTTATTTGCATATGCATCTTGATAATATAAAATTGCTTTTTCAACATCTTTTGGTACTCCAAGACCTTTTTCATATAAAATACCTAATTCAATTTGTGATGAAGCTTTTCCTTGTTTTGCAGAATATTCAAAATATTTAGCAGCTTTTTTATACATTTTTTTATTTTCATAATATTTAGCTAAATGGTATCCTGCATATTTTTCATATTTAGCAATAGGTTTAAAATATTGCACTGCTTTTTCCATGTCTTTTTTTACACCAAGACCTTTTTTATAAAAAACACCAAGAAGATTCATACATTTTCTACTGTTATGTTTAACCCCTTCTTCTAAATATTTTTTTGCTTCTTTATAATCTAGTCTAATAATTGGATCATTATTGCCTTTTTCTTTATAGTAAAGCCATGCAAGATTATAATACATACCATAATTACCTAATTCTACTGCTTTTAAATAGTTCTCTTTTGCTTTTTGAAGATCAACTTTCACACCTTTACCATAGTGATACATCCAACCAAGATTTGCATAATCATAAGAATCATGTCTTAATTTAATTAATTTTTTAACATATTTATATGCTTTTTTATAATCTACTTTTTCTTCACTACAAGAACCACAAAGATAAATATCTTTAAGTTTATCTATTGAATTAATATCATCTTGTTTTGCATAATATTCATATATCTTTATTGCTTTTTTTAAATCTTTTTTATATAGATATGATGGATATCTATAAAGTCTTATTAGTTGTTGACCTGCTTTATAATCTCCTTGTTTCATTAAAGATGATAAAATCTCAACTGACTTATCATATTGTTGAAATTCTTTTCTAAGATAAATTTTTGCTAATTTTCTTTTACTATAAACATCTCCATAAGATGCTGCTTTTTCGTAGTATTCTATAGCTTTTTTAGGATCTCTATAAAGGTTTTTTTCACCCAATTTTCTTAAATCTAAGATATTAATTTCACTTTGATTTTTTTTAGAATTAAGTTGAGAATTAAGTTCTTCAATTATTTTTTTATTATTTTTTCTTGAGTAATATCTTTTATTAAACTCTTCTAGTAGTGCTTTTTTTAATTCTATATTATCACTATTTAGTACATAATCTCGCCATTTTTTTATAATTTTGTACTCTTCTGGGTTAAAATTATAAGATGATACTCTTTTTGATGCAAGTTCAATAATAGCTTCTTTATTATCATCTTTTGCAAGTTCATTATAAAGTTTACTTGATTTATCTTTTAAGCCTTTACTTTTATAAAAATTTGCAAGTATTAGTTTACCTTCTTGTGTTTTTGAAAGTGAGTTCTTTAGCTCTTCATAATCATCAATATAATCAAGTTTTTGTGAGTAGTACTGTAAAAGTTTTTTTGCTGCATCTTTGTTATTTAACTTAGCTGCTTTTTTAAGATATTTTAAACTTTTCTCTTTGTCTTTATTTATTTTTTGTCTATAATTTCCTCTTTTATATATGTCAGAAATATCATAGTATGCTTCTGCATTATCTTCTAATTTTATAATTTTATTGTATATATTTAATGCTTCTTTATATTTATATTTATTCTTTAAGAATTGAGCAATCTTAAGCATGTTTTTAACATCTTTTGATTCAATAACATCTTGCATAAATTTATCTGCACTATTTTTATTTTCAGTTCTATATGATCTATAATAATCTCTTTTGAATTTATTAAACTTTATATTAAATGGTTTTTTATATCCAGTTTTTTCTAAAATTTTAAATAGTTTTTCTTTTTGAGAATTACTATATTTTTTATCATAGTAATTGTATAAGCTAATTACTTGTTCTTTTGATAATTTATTAAGAACTTTATTTAATATTTCATTTGATTTATCTTTATCATACTTATTTGCATAAAATTTAATTAGTTCAATTGCAGCTTGCGTATCATTTAGTTTATAAGCTTTTTTGTATAAAGCTAAAGCTTTTTTTTCACCATCAATAAACATATCTTTATTTTCATAATATGCATTTGCAACTTTTACAATTTGTTTTGGCTCATCACTTTTTAATATAGTATCATACCATTTATTGAAAAGGTATAATCCTTCCTTTGTTTGTGGGAAGTTATAATATTTTGCAAGGTCAGCCATTGCACCAATGTCTGCATTATTTGCGTTTTCAATAAGGTTTTTCTTTGAGTCTATACTTGCTGTACCTAAGTTTAGATTTGAGCAACCAGTAAAAAACAAAAATACAATTATAAGGGGAGTTATGAATTTCATATATTTTTCCTATGTCTTTTTATTGTTAGAATCTATTGAAACACCAATTGCTTTTTAATTTTTTTATACTTAGTTCGAATAATAAGAAAATTAATCTTAAATCAAGATATAATTTATTATTTATTGATAAAAATTATTATTTTTTTATAGACCAGTAGGAATTTGATAAAAAAAAATAGTTCATTAATAGTTAAGAGTTATTAATGTATTATCCTGTTCAAAGTAAAAGGATTTAAATGATTTTTATTGTTATCATTTTATTTGTTATTATAGCAATAACAGCGTTAAATTTCTATGATAACTCAAATATTACAAAACTTGAAAACTATATAAAAACTCAAAATTGTATAGAATCAAATTATTCAAGGGGATATTATAAAGCTATTTGTCCTAAAAAGATTTTAAAATTAGAAAATAGTTTTACAATTAATATACAAAAGAATAAAAAAGAGATTTTATATGATAATATACGCAGCATAAAACACAAAAATAATATTATATATATAAATAAAGAAAAATTTGAATTCAAAAAAGATGAGAATGCAAAAAGATTTTACAAAATATTACAGGATAAGTTAAGCAATGACAGAAATAGTTGATTTTTTAAAAGCAAAAGATGTAAGTAAAGTTCCTTTTTTTTCACAATTAAAATGTACTTTAGAAGAAGCAAAAATTTTACAATTTTTAACAAAAGAGTATATAGTAGGAAGAGATTCTTTGGTTGTTGTTGATGTACTTAGTGAATTTTATGATGTTAAAAGTTATGAACATTTATACAAAGTACAAGATATTAAGTCATTACTTGAATTAGGTTGGTTGGCTCACAATAGTTTTGAACATGTGAAAATAAGTGAAATATCAAGATTAGAGTTATTAAATTCAAGTATTTCTTTATCTACTTCTTTTTTAAAATTATTAGAAGATGGTTCATTAGATTTCGTTCTTCCAGAGATTAAAAAATATAGCGATCATTTGGAGTATTTACAAGATCAATTTTTTAAAATTGATTTGGCTAAACAGCTAAATATGGTAAAAAGAAATTTTGATGAAAATTCACCTAATAGAAATAGATTAAAATCAAAACTTTTAATGCTTGAAAATAGAATTAAAGAGAGAGTAAAAGTCACTGAACATGAAATAATGTTAGAAGATTTTTTCAAAGAACACTCTTTAACTGAACAAGAACAGATGATATTTCTTGCTTTATTAAAAGAGGAATATTCAGGTGGAGATGGAACAATTAGAGATATGAATTATTTAATTGAATTAATTTCTAGTGATGATTATGAAAAGATAAAATTTAGGAGTTTACTAGAAGAGAGTTCAAAACTAGTTTCTAAAAATCTAATAGATTATGATGAGGTTTTAAGTGGATTTGGTGGAATTAATAGAAACTTCTTTATTCCAGATGATATATTGTATAAAATATCTCATCCTACAAAGAAAAAGAAAAGAACTCCAAAATTAAAATTAAATTCAGTAATAAAAGAACAAGAGATGTTTGAACTTGTTTCTACTACTAAAAGTTTAGATGATGTAGTTTTAAATGATAAAACAAGAGATACATTAAATGCATTATTAAAGCAAGTAGATAAAAATGTTTTAAATAAATTAAAACAGTGGGGAGTTAAGGAGAAAAAAAGAGGAATTGAAGCAAGAATTATTTTTTATGGTTTCGCAGGAACAGGAAAAACACTTACTGCGCTAGCTTTAGCCAAGTCTTTAAAAAGAGAAGTCCTTAGTTTTGACTGTAGTAAAATTTTATCTATGTATGTTGGAGAGAGTGAGAAAAATGTTAGAAATATTTTTGATACATATAAAGATTTAGTTCAAAGAACTAAAAGTGAACCAATTTTATTACTTAATGAAGCAGATCAATTTTTAAGTTCAAGAAGTACAGCTTCTAATAGTGGAAGTGAAAAGATGCATAATCAAATGCAAAATATATTTTTAGAACAAATAGAGAGATTTGATGGAATTTTGATTGCTACTACAAATCTTTTAGAATCAATAGATACTGCTTTTTCAAGAAGATTCAATTATAAAATTGAGTTTAATAAACCAAATATAAAACAAAGAAGAGAACTTTGGAAAAAACTTCTTCCTTCAGCACTTCCTTTAAGTGAAGATTTTGACTTAGAAGAGTTATTAACTTATGAATTAACTGGTGGACAAATTGAATTGATAATTAAAAATACAGCATATAAAGTTGCACTTGATGATGAACCTACTTTTACAGTTAATTCATTTAAAGATCAAATCGAAAAAGAGTTAAAAGGTAATTTTGACAGTGAAAATAAGATGGGATTTATGAGTTAAAAGAAAAGTTTTAAATAAATTATAATAAAATATTATAAACTTTTATAACTAATACTTATATTATGTAAAATATATTAAAAAAATGGCTACTTAATAATAAAAGTGGTCATTTTTTTTATATGAAATTTAGTAAAAAAAGATGTAAATATTTTTTGCTAAATAGGATAAAAAAAGTCTTATTTAAGTAATTGTTAAATAAAATACGATTTAAAATTATTATAAACAAACCCATCAAAAAGGGTTTTTTGCTTTAATTAACTAAGGCTTTAATTCTCAAGGCTATTTTTAGAAATTATTTTGGAATAGTTCTTGCATAAATATAATAAACTATGTAAATATGGTGTAAGTATAGCTTTAGTAGATATTAGATAATATTTAATGAAAGTTTAAGCAAAATATTTTGAAATTAAGGATACATAATGACACATATGGATTTTTCTCATCCGTATTTTGGTGTATTTGTTATGTTTGTTTTGACCTTTGTCGCTTTTATTTTGACAGTAGCTTTAGCAAGGTTTATTAGTCGAAAAATTGCTAGATTAAATACAGAGAAATTAAAAGTATCTTTGTACGAATGTGGACCAGAAGCTACAAAACAACCAAATACTATATCAGTGCAGTTTTATTTGATGGCATTACTTTTTATTTTATTTGATATTGAAATAATTTTTATGTTTCCATGGGCTGTTGATTTTATTATACTTGGATGGTTCGGTTTTATTGAAATGATTCTATTTATCGTTCTTTTAACAATCGGATTTATATATGCTTGGAAAAAAGGAGCACTTGAATGGCACAGCATAAAGTAGATTATTTCTCAAACGGTGGTGCACCAATTGCTTTAACAACTGTAGATAAACTAGTAAATTGGGGACGAAGTAACTCTTTGTGGCCTTTAACTTATGGTTTAGCCTGTTGCGCCATTGAGATGATGGCAGCAGGAGCATCAAGATATGACTTTGATAGATTCGGAACAATTTTCAGAGCAAGTCCAAGACAAGCTGATGTTCTTATTATTGCAGGAACTCTAACAAAAAAACACGCAGAATTTATGAGAAGACTATATGATCAAATGCCTGATCCTAAATGGGTAATCTCAATGGGTTCATGTGCAAATACAGGTGGAATGTTTAATACTTATGCAACTGTACAAGGTGCAGATAGAGTTATTCCAGTTGATATTTATCTTCCAGGTTGTGCACCAAGACCTGAAACACTTCAATACGCATTAATGATGTTACAAAAGAAAATAAGAAAAGAATCTATTTTTAGATCAATAAAGAAAAAGAGATTAGTATGAGAGAATATGTAAATAAACAAGATGTACAGAAAAAATCATATTTTAGTGATAGATTTTATGTAACTCCTACAATTTCTAGAATTGATGTTAATCAAGATGAAATTTTTGCAAATGATGTAAAATATTTATCTTCTAAAGTTGATATTTTAGATAAATATATACAAAAAGAACATTTAGTACTATATATAAATCCAAATGATAATTTAAAAGTTATAGAAATATTAAAAAATGAATTAGAATATGACATGATGATTGATATTTCTGCAATTGATTATTTAGCATCAAAAGATGGCTTTGAGATATTTTATGAATTGTTATCAATGAGTAAAAATAAAAGATTAAGACTAAAGTTTTTTATACAAGAGAAAGAATCAATTAATTCTGTTTATGGTCTATTTAAAATGGCTAACTGGGCAGAAAGAGAAATGTATGATATGTATGGAGTAAAAATACTTAATCACCCAAATATGAAAAGAATTCTTATGCCTAATGATTGGCAAGGACATCCTTTAAGAAAAACATATCCATTACAAGGTGATGAATTTGCAGCATGGTATGAAGTTGATAAAATTTTTGGCAAAGAAGCAAGAGATGTAATTGGGCCAGAAATAAGAGATGCTGCTGCAATTGATAGATATGATACAACAAGATTTTCAAGACTTGGTCATGAAGTTGCTTTTGGTGATGAAGTTACAAAAGATAATGAACAAAAAACATCAAAACAGTACTTAGAAGATGATGGAGTTAAATTTATCAAAAAATTTAAAGAAGAAGACTCTGTTACTTTGAAAGAGAGAAAGTAGATTATGCAAAGACAAACGCCAAATAGATTAAAACCATTTTTTGAAAATATAAATTTTGAAAGAGATGATAATGCAATGGTGGTTAACTTTGGGCCACAACATCCTTCTGCTCATGGACAAATGCGACTTATATTAGAACTTAAAGGTGAAGAAGTTATAAAAGCAAGACCGGATATTGGATATCTTCATAGAGGTATGGAGAAAATGGCAGAAAATATGATCTATAATGAATTTCTACCTACAACAGATAGAATGGATTATATTGCTGCAACTTCAAATAATTATGGATTTGCATTAGCAGTTGAAAAATTGTTAGATATTGAAGTTCCAAGACGAGCAGAAGTTATTAGAACAATGCTTTTAGAGCTAAATAGAATTGTTTCTCATCTATTTTGGTTAGCTACACATGCACTTGATGTTGGAGCAATGAGTGTATTTTTATATACATTTAGAGAAAGAGAATTTGCACTTGA
Organism: Arcobacter sp. CECT 8985; assembly: GCF_004116495.1. Classification (GTDB taxonomy): domain Bacteria; phylum Campylobacterota; class Campylobacteria; order Campylobacterales; family Arcobacteraceae; genus Malaciobacter. Next base: position 15,546 of record NZ_PDKC01000021.1, read on the forward strand.
TTTAATTGAAGATTATTGTGGCGCAAGACTAACTCACAGTACAATAAGAATCGGAGGTGTTCCTTTAGATTTACCAAAATCATGGTGTGATGATTTAGAAAAATATTTAAAAATTCTTGAAGTAGAAATAGAAAAATATGAAGGTTTATTGACAGAAAATAGAATTTGGAAGATGAGACTTGAAAATGTTGGTGTTATTTCACAGGATTTGGCAAAAACATGGGGAGTTACTGGAATCGCACTAAGAGCAACTGGTATTAAATGGGATCTTAGAAAAGAGATGCCTTATGGATTATATCCTGAGTTGGATTTTGATATTCCAATTGCACAAACGGGTGATGCATATGGAAGATATAAGTGTTATTTACAAGAGATGAGAGAATCAATTAAAATGTTAAGACAGCTTACGTCTATGTATGAAGATAGTAAATGTGAATTAATGGCACATGCTCCTGAATATATATCTGCACCTAAAGAGCAAATTATGACACAAAATTACTCTTTAATGCAACATTTTGTTTTAGTTACACAAGGAATGAGACCACCAAAAGGTGAAGTTTATGTTGCAACTGAATCACCAAAAGGAGAATTAGGTTTTATGGTTGTAAGTGATGGAACTCCTTATGCATATAAACTTAAAGTAAGAGCTCCAAGTTTTTTCCATACAGGACTTTTAGAAGATTTACTTCCAGGGCATCAACTTGCCGATGTGGTTACTTTAGTTGGTAACTTAAATTTAGTATTTGGTGAAATAGATAGATAATAATTGTGACATGGAGGTAAAATAGTGAAAAGATATGACTTAAGACCCTTAAAAGATAACTTTTATGAACGAATGTTGCAGTTAATAAAAGATGATATCAAAGATGGTGAAAATGCGATTTTTTTATTTGAAATAGGAGATTTTTCACCTATACAAAAAAGTGCAGACTTGATATATGAAAATGGCTATACTTTAATGAATTCTATTAAATTTAATGAAGTAGATTGGACAATAGTTGTAAAAAAAGTAGAACCTGAAAAAAAAGAAATTGAAGATGAATAGGAAAAAAATGAGTAAATTAGAAGTTTTAAAAAATAGTGATTTTATTTTATGTTTTGGTCAATTCTTGGCTAATACTAATGAAAATATAGTTGATTTTATTAATTATGCAAAAAATACAAATGGTGCACAAGTTGTTTATATGCATGCTGTTGATAGTTTAGCATTAAAAGACTTTTATACTCAGTTTATTAAATATGAAGCAGGTAGTGAAGAGGGTGTTAGTGCATTACTTTTAGATACTTTAGTTCAAAATCCAAGTGATAAAATTAAAGCATATATTGATGATTTGGATATTGGTTATATCTCTGCTGAATCAAGTGCTGGTGAAGAAGAGTTTGAAGAAATTTTAGAAAAATCTAAAAATAGTAAATCAAAAGTTTTATTTGTTGGTGATGATATTTTTTCTCATGGTAGAGTTGAAAATATTAAAAAAATGTTAACAGCAATTGATAAATATAGTGATTTTGAAGTTGTATGTGAATCTGAATTTAGATTAGATAATGAAGAGCTTGAAGAAGTAGAAGAGTTACTTCCTTATAATGGAACAGTTATTTACTCTTATGTTGATAAACAAAAAGATGAGAGTATAGTTTATGCAAGTGCATCTTTTATAAGAATTGCAAAAGTAAATGATAAAGATAAAATTAAATTAATATCTTCTAATGATGAAACTGTTAAAACTATTAAATTAGATGATACTTTACAAAGTACAATTGCAATTTGTTCAACAAAAGAAAAAGGTGATGATTTCTTATCATGTGGGTATATTTATAAACCCGTAAAAATAGAAAGGCTAGAAGATTGAGTGATTTAATATCTTTAAATATTGATGGAAAACTTTGTAAAGCAAAAGAGGGTGAATCTTTATTAAATATAGCAAGAGCAAATGGAATATTTATTCCTGCTGTTTGTTATTTGACAAGATGTAGTCCAACTTTAGCATGTAGATTGTGTCTTGTAGAAGCTGATGGTAAACAAGTATATGCATGTAATGCAAAAGCTAAAGAGGGCATGGATATTAAAACTACTACTGAAAATATTGCAAAAGAAAGAAGAGCAATAATGGAAGTATATGACGTAAATCATCCTCTGCAGTGTGGTGTTTGTGACCAAAGTGGAGAGTGTGAATTACAAAATTATAGTTTATATATGAAAGTTGATTCTCAAAGTTATTCAATTAAAGATGTTCCAAGACCAGCTCAACATTGGGGAGTTATGAATTATGACCCAGGGTTATGTATTGTTTGTGAGAAATGTGTAACTGTATGTAAAGATATGATAGGTTCAAATGCTTTAAGTACAGTAAAAAGAGGTTCAGAAGCAATTGAAAAAACATTTAAAGATAGTATGCCAAAAGATGCTTATTCAATGTGGAATAAGCTTAATAAATCGTTGATTGGATTTGATGAAAACTCATGTACAGATTGTGGGGAATGTATTTCTGTTTGCCCTGTTGGTGCATTGGTTTCAAATGATTTTCAATATAAATCAAATGCTTGGGAATTAACAAAAATTCCTGCTTCAAATCCACATTCAAGTGACTGTGCATTAATGTATTATGAAAAAAAACATGAATCAATTGAGAAACATAGTACTCAGAAAATTTATAGAGTAACAAATGATCATCACTATGTATCTTTAAATGGTGCAGCAAGATTTGCTTATGATTTTGAAAATAAAGTCGAATCAAAAGATAATAAAGCATTTCAAGAAGCAATAGAAGCATTTAAAAAAGCAAATAGTGTGAAATTTAATTCTTACATTACAAATGAAGAGGCTTTAATTTTACAAAAACTAAAAGAAAAGTTAGGTTTTAAACTTGTAAATGATGATGCTTTTAAATATCAAAGATTTTTAAAAGAGTATTCAAAAAATACAGGTAAATCTCTTTATAGTGCAGATTTAAAAGATATACATGAATCAAACTTTGTAATTTCAGTTGGGTCATTTTTAAAACATGATTTACCAAATGCAAGATATGCATTTAATAATTCAGTTGTTTTAAATAAAGGAAGTGCTTTATATTTTCATCCTTTAGAAGATACCGCTATGCAAAAAGTTGGTAAAAAAGGGAAAACTACAGATTTTATTTTTCATAAGCCATTAAAAGAAGAGTCAATCTTATATTTTATTCTTGATGTTTTTGCAAATGAAAACTTACCTGAAAATATTAAACAATATTTAAAATCACTAGAAGAGCAAAGAGTTAAAGTTGTTCTTGAAAATAAAAAAGAAGAAATAGTTGAAAATATAGTTGATGAAAATTCAGGTGAAAAAAAAGAAGTAAAAAAAATGGTTACTAAAAAAGTTGAGACAGAGGTGAAATATGTCTACTCAAAACTTCTTGATGAAATAGGAAAAGATGAAACTTTTTATGAATTAATTGATTCAATGTTATTGAAAAAAGATAAGTTTACATTAATTATTGGTGAGGATTTGATATTTCATCCTAACTGGAAAAACCTTGCAAAATTAACTGCATTAATAGAAAAATATACAAAATTTGATGTAGTAATTCTTCCTACAAAAACAAATACCTTAGGAGTTAGCTTAATTTGTGAACTTGATGAAAAAGAAGAGGGCTTTACTGTTGGATATAACGAAAAAGCTCAATTTCAATTAAGTGCTTTAGGTGATGGTGATTTAGATATCCCTGCATTAAATCAGCAAGAAGGAACTTTTGTAAATATAGATAAAAAAGTGGTACCAACGAATGCAGCACTTCCTTATAATGGATATGTATTAAACGATATTGCAAATGAATTATTAGATGAACAAAAAGAGTTTACTATTGAATATACAAAACAACTTCCTATATCAAAAGGGTTTAAGGAAATTGAGTTTGATTCTTTAACTAACTATTTTTCAAATGATAGGCAAGAATATAGAGGTTATGTACTTGATAATTTAGTATCTGATCAAATAAGTGAATTAAATCATATTTCTGATTTTAAAGATTTTATTGTTGATAATGATGAAATAATTATTTATAGAGCAAATCCAATTAATATATTTAATGAATTTGTTGCAATTTCACATGAGTTTAAAAATAAAGCAAAAACTGGAATGTATGTTTCAAAATCACTTCTTGATGAGTTAGGAATTATTGAAAATAGTAGCGTGATTGTTAGTGCAAAAACTAAAACATTGGAACTCAATGTATATGTAGATAAACAACTTGAAGGAAAAATAGCATATATTTCGACATTTGACAAATCTATAGATACAAAAGAGTTTTTTGATTCATATAGATATTCAAAAGCTAAGATTGTAAAGGCATAGAATGCAAACAAGTATTATTATTGAAACTATTATAAAAGCAATTGTTATATTAGCAGTATTTTCTGCGTTAGCAGGTTTTACTACTTATATCGAAAGAAAAGTTTTAGCTTTTATGCAAAGAAGATTAGGACCTACAAATGTAGGACCTTATGGTCTTTTACAAATTGTTGCAGATGGTATTAAATTATTTACAAAAGAGGACTTTGTTCCTCAAAATGCAGCACGACCTGTATTTATGATAGCTCCAATTATTACAGCTGCAACTGCATTTATTGCTATGAGTGCAGTTCCTTTTCTTCCAGAGTTTGAAATGTTTGGATATACAGTAAGACCAATTTTATCTGATATAAATGTAGGGATTTTATTTGTAATGGGAGTAGCCTCTGTTGGATTATATGGACCTTTATTAGGAGGTATGAGTAGTGCAAATAAGTGGTCACTATTAGGGGGAGCAAGAACTGCTATTCAACTTCTATCTTATGAGGTAGTATCTGGTTTAGCTTTACTTGCACCTCTTATGTTGGTGGGAAGTCTTTCTTTAATCGATATAAATAATTATCAAAGTGGTGGTTTTACTTCATGGCTAGTTTGGACTCAACCTTTAGCATTTATTTTATTTGTTATAGCAGGTTTTGCAGAAACAAATAGAACACCATTTGATTTATTAGAGCATGAAGCTGAAATTGTTGCAGGTTATGCAACAGAATATTCAGGTCTTAGATGGGGAATGTTCTTTATAGGTGAATATGCAAATCTATTTACAATTTGCTTTATAGTTTCATTAGTCTTTCTTGGGGGATTTAATGATTTATGGTTTATTCCTGGAGGATTAGCAATCATTTTAAAAGTAATGTTTTTAATCTTCTTTTTCTTGTGGACAAGAGCTTCTTGGCCTCATATTAGACCTGATCAATTGATGTGGCTTTGTTGGAAAATCTTAATGCCACTTGCAGTAATAAATATTGTTATTACTGGTTTTGTTATGATGTTTTAGGAGCAAAAAATGCAGATGAAAGATTTTAAAAATAGAAATGTAGGACAACAAAACTATATAACTGTTCAAGAAGATAATTATCCTAAAACAAATGGTGAAGTTTTTAAACAAGTTGTAAAAAGAAGTTTAAAAGGTGAACTATTTACAGGATTGAAAATTACTTTTAATATGATGAAAGAAGCACTTTTTAAAGGACAAATGCATACAGTTCAATATCCAGCTGAAAAATTACCTATTGGTCCTAGATATAGAGCAGTACATAAATTACTTGCATTACTTGAATCAGGTGAAAATAGATGTATAGGATGTGGACTTTGTGAAAAAATTTGTATTTCAAATTGTATAAAAATGGATACAAAAATAGATGAAAACTCTAGAAAAGAGGTTTTAGAATACACAATTAATCTTGGAAGGTGCATCTTTTGTGGATACTGTGCTGAGGTTTGTCCTGAATTGGCAATTGTTCATGGAAGTGAATATGAGAATGCAAGTGAACAAAGAGCTCACTTTGGTTTAAAAGAGGACTTTTTAACACCTCTTGATAAATTACATTTACAAAAAGAGTATGAAGGTTTTGGTTCAGTTTCTCCTGATGCTGATGAAAAAATCAAAAAGACTCCATTACAGTACTAGGAGACAGAATGTTTGAAATAGTTGCTTTTTATCTATTTGCTTTTTTAACTATTGCAATGTTTAGTATTACTGTTTTTACAAATAATGCTTTATATGCATTAAGTACATTAGCAGCAGGAATGATTTTTATTTCGGCATTTTTCTTTTTACTTGATGCTCAATTTTTAGGAGCAGTACAAATAGTTGTATATACAGGTGCTGTAATGGCTTTATATGCATTTGGTATGATGTTTTTTGATTCTTTATCTGTTGTTGATGAGCAGATTAAAAATCCTAGATTAGTATTTTTATTAAGTGGGATTATTGCATTGATTATTGTTTTGATTTTTATATTTCCTATAATTGGAGAAAATATACAAGCAAATTTACCAATTCATCACGAGTGGGGTAATACGCAAGATGTAGGAGTTGTTCTTTTTACTAAGTATTTAGTTCCTTTTGAAGTTGCTGCAATTATGCTACTTGTTGCAATGATTGGTGGGATTATATTAGCAAGTAAGAAAATGGATATTTCATATTCTGAATTATCAGAAGAGGAAATTGAAAATTTAGAAAAGGAAGAGTTATGAGTTTAAATGCTTATCTAGTTTTATCAACTCTTATATTTTGTATCGGGCTTTTTGGAGTTATTAGAAGAAAAAATCTTATAATGCTTTTTTTCTCAACAGAGATAATGCTAAATTCTGTAAATATTGCACTTGCAGCTATATCAAAATTTCATAATGACTTAACTGGGCAAATGTTTGCATTTTTTATTATAGCTATTGCTGCAAGTGAAGTTGCAATAGGACTTGGATTACTGATTTTATGGTATAAAAAAACTGGTACCATAAATTTAGATAGCATGCAAAGATTAAAGGGATAAATCATGGAAAAATATTTATATATAGCATTATTTGCTCCTTTAGTTGGCTCTATATTTGCTGCACTATTTTCTATGAGTAAAAAAAATATTATTACAGGAGTAGTAACATCATTAATGTTATTTATTTCTATGATAGCCTCACTTAACTTACTTTATTATATTTATACAACTGATAGTATAGTTCATGTGAGGATGCTTGATTGGATAAAAGTTGGAAATATTGATATTCCTTTTGGTTTTGTTGTTGATCATATAAGTATTGTAATGATGAGTGTGGTTACTATTGTTTCAACAATGGTTCATATTCATTCAATTGGGTATATGGATCATGACAAAGGATTTAATAGATATTTTTCATATTTAAGTGGATTTGTTTTTTCTATGATGATTCTAGTAATGTCAGATAACTTTGCTGGATTATTTATTGGTTGGGAAGGTGTTGGACTTTGCTCATGGTTACTAATTGGATTTTGGTATCATAAAAACTCAGCAGCTTGGGCAGCAAATGAAGCTTTTATTATGAATAGAATTGCTGATTTAGGTATGTTAGTTGGAATTTTCTTTATATATTGGAATATTGGAAGTTTACAATATGAAATTGTATTTGCAAATATAGACTCTTTACCAATGTCTTTGATTGTTACTATTGCAATCTTTTTATTTATTGGGGCTATGGGAAAATCTGCGCAATTTCCTTTTCATACATGGCTTGCTGATGCAATGGAAGGACCAACGCCAGTTTCTGCATTAATTCATGCAGCAACAATGGTAACAGCTGGTGTTTATTTACTTGTAAGAACAAATGAAATTTATACAACTGTTCCTCAAGTTGGATATGTTATTGCTTGTTTAGGAGCCTTTGTTGCTATTTTTGCAGCTAGTATGGCTTTAGTAAATAATGATATGAAAAAAATCATTGCATATTCAACTTTATCTCAATTAGGATATATGTTTGTTGCAGCTGGTCTTGGAGCATATTGGGTTGCTCTTTTCCATCTTGCTACTCACGCATTTTTCAAATCGGTATTATTTTTAGGTGCAGGTAATGTAATGCATGCTATGAATAATGAACTTGATATTAGAAAAATGGGTGGATTGTATAAAAAAATGAAAGCAACAGCAATTATTATGATAATTGCATCAATAGCACTTTCAGGTATATTCCCTTTTGCAGGTTTTTTCTCTAAAGACAAGATTTTAGAAGTAGCATTTGATCAAAATGCAATTTTTTTATGGGGGATTTTACTTATTACTGCAGGCCTTACATCTTTTTATTCATTTAGACTTATAATGAGAGTTTTCTTTATGAAGCCAACTTATGAAGAGTATGGCTATCATCCACATGAAACTTATCCATTTGTTATTGCAGCAATGATTCCTCTTGGTATCTTAGCTTCAATTGCAGGTTGGTTTGAACACTATTTTGTAAGATTAGTAACTTATTTATTACCAAATTGGGAATCAACAACTATTGTTCATTCAACAGAATATATTCTAATTGCATTAACAAGTTTAGTTGCTATTGGTGGAATATTACTTGCAGTTTATAAATACAATAAAGGTGGTTTTTCTAAATCATGGGAAGAGACTTTTTCTTATAAAGTATTAACAAATCAATATTTTATTCCATTATTTTATGACAAAGTCATTTGTAAAGCATATTTTTTAATTTCAAAATTTGCATTTAAAGTAGTAGATGTAAAAATTATTGATGCTATAGTTGATTTTATTGCTAAGTTTATTTATAAAACAGGTGAAAATTCTGTTGTTATTCAATCAAGTAATTTATCTCAAAGTCTGAAAATTATGACAGCAGGTGTTTTATTTATTTTAATATTAATTGCATCGCTTGCAATTTTTAAATAAAAGGTTTTTTTATGGATTATATTTTATCGATTTTGATATTTTTTCCTCTTTTTGCAGCATTTATAGGTTTTATGGTAAATAGTAATTCTATAAGAGTTTATGGAATTATTGTTACTCTTATAGAATTTATTATTAGTATAATTATGTATGTAAATTTTGACGTACAAAACCCAAACATGCAATTTACTCAAAATATACCAATTATTCCATCGTATGGGATAAATTATATTGTTGGAATTGATGGGATATCACTATTTTTAATATTGATGACAACATTCATGTCGATGATTGCATTAATTGCATTAAGTGAAAAAAGAGCTATAAAAAATCTTATTATTACAATTTTGTTTTTAGAAATGACAATGGTGGGTGTATTTGTTGTTTTAGATGCAATTATTTTTTACTTATTTTGGGAATTATCACTAATACCTATGCTTTATATTATTGGAGCATGGGGTGGAAACCTTAGAATTTATGCTTCAATTAAATTCTTTTTATATACATTTCTGGGATCTTTAATTATGTTAGTTGGTATGCTATATTTAGGTTATGTATATTACCAAACTACTGGAAATTGGAGTTTTAATATTCAAGATTGGAACATGCTAATTTTGCCATTTGATTTACAAATGTGGTTATTTATTGCATTTTTTATTGGTTTTGCAGTTAAAGTACCAATGTTCCCATTTCATACATGGTTACCATATGCCCATGGGCAAGCGCCAACAGTTGGTTCAGTTATTCTAGCAGCCGTTCTTTTAAAAATGGGTACATATGGATTTGTGAGATTTTCTCTACCACTTTTTCCTGATGCAAGTTCTTTTTTTGTGATACCAGTTGCAATATTATCATTAATTGCAATTATATATACTGCAATGGTGGCTTATGCACAAGAAGATATGAAACAAGTAATTGCATATTCTTCTGTTTCACATATGGGTGTTATTATTTTAGGTATTTTTGCTTTAAATGTAGAGGGAATTAGTGGTGCAATTTTTCTTATGATCTCACATGGAATTGTATCTGGTGGATTATTCTTACTTGTGGGAGTAATTTATGATAGACGACATACTAAATTAATTTGTGATTTTGGTGGATTAGCAAAAGTGATGCCAAAATATGCAACCATGTTTGCATTTGTAATGATGGGAGCAATTGGACTTCCTTTAACTATAGGTTTTGTTGGTGAATTTTTATCTTTATTAGGATTTTTTAGAACTTCGCCAGTCTTAGCATTGGTAGCTGGAATGACAATAATTTTAGGTGCAGTTTATATGTTAGTAATGTATAAAAAAGTGTTTTTCGGTGAAGTAACGAATGAAGAGAATAAGAAATTATTAGATTTAAATAAAAAAGAGTTAACTGCCTTAATTCCTTTAGTTATTTTAATTATTTTCTTAGGGGTTTATCCAAAACCAATATTAGAACCAGCAAATAATTCTGTATCTAAAATGGTTAAGATTATGCATGCAAAGGTATTAGATAATGATACAGCAGTCAAGCTAGTAAATGTAAATAGCATAGGAGTGCAAAAATGAGTGAAATGCCAAAAATAACAATTGATTTTTTAAGTTTAAATTTTGCTACAATCTCTCCTATGATTGTAGCTATTATTGCAGGATTATTAATCTTATGTATTGATTTATCAAATAAAAAACTTGATAAATCACTTTACATAATGTTAACAGTATTAGCTTTACTTATTGATTTAGGGTTTGTTTTAGGTTTTGATTCTGATACAAGAGGATTTTTTGACTTATTATTATTTGATGGAGTTGCAACTTTAGGACAAATTATTATAATTGTAGGTTCAATATTTTTTGTTTTATTATATTTTAATAAGCTTAGATTTCAAGAGTTGAGATATCCCGAATATTTTGCATTATATTTATTTGTAGTTGCAGGTTTTCAGTTTATGGTAACTTCAGATAGTCTTATTTTGATTTTTGTTTCTCTTGAAACATCTTCAATGGCTTTATATACTATGATTGCAATGCATAATAGATTAACTGCAATAGAAGCAGCAATTAAATATTTTACAATGGGTGCTTTAAGTACTGCCTTTTTTGCATTTGGTTCAATGGTTTTTTATGCCCAAACGGGAAGTGTAGAATTATCTGAAATTTCACAAGTATTGACTGCAAATAATTTTTCAAACTATTTTATTACTTTAGTAGGGGCTTGTTTTATTATTGCAGCATTAGGATTTAAGTTATCACTTTTTCCTTTTCATCTTTGGGTTGCAGATGTTTATGAAGGTTCAACTTCAGCTTTAGCTGGTTTTATTTCAGTTGTTCCAAAAATTGCTGGATTTATAGTTGCATTAAGATTTTTTGAGATTTTTATTATTCATGATGATAAGTTTATTGAATTAATTTTATATGTTATTGTAGTTCTTACAATGACAATTCCAAATGTAATTGCACTGTTACAAAATGATATAAAAAGAATGTTAGCTTATTCTTCAGTGTCAAATGCAGGTTTTGCAATGAGTGCAATACTTATAGGTACAACACAAGCAACTGAGTCACTTTTTTTATATTGGATAATGTTTTTTCTTGCTAATTTAGGAGCATTTTCAATTCTTTGGTTAAAAAGAACAAAAGATTATAATAATGGAAGTGACCATACTTTAGAAAAATATAAAGGATTAATTAAAACTTCACCATTAATTGCTTGTTTGATGGGTGTATTTATGATTACTTTAGCTGGACTTCCACCATTTTCTTTATTTTGGGGTAAACTTTATTTAATAGGAAATGCTGTAAATGCAGGACATATTATTTTAGCTATTATAATGATTCTAAATTCAGCTATTGCTGCATTTTATTACTTAAAACCAGTGGTGGCAATATTTTTAAAACAACCAGATGAAAATACAATTCAATTAGTAAATATGACGCAAATGATAAAATTTGTTGCAATAATAAGTGCAATTTTTACAATTTGTGCTATTTTTATAGTTGAACCACTACTTCAAATAATCTCTTTTTATACTCAAATATCGGGGTTTTAATATAAAAAATATCAATAAAAATTAGTTTTATTGATATTTTGATACACTTATATAAACACATATAGGAAATATTATGAAAAAAAATTACTTAGTTGGTATGAGTATAATTGTACTTTTTTTATTTGGGTATTTTTTTCAACTTCAAAATAAGCAAATTAATCAGTTAAAAAAAGAAGTTGTAAAACTAAATAAAAAAATAGAAATACTACAAAAAAGCGAAAATAAACTAAAAATACAATTAGTAAAATATACAAAGAAAAAACAGGTTCCTGTTTCTGTTAAGAAAAAAAGATTTATTTCTATGATGTTACCTCCATTAAAAGAGGTTTATAATGATTTAAAAACTAGATATTTGAGAGTTAAAAAATTAATTGATAATAAAGAAACTAGTGATGAAATAAAAAAATTAAAAGAGTATTATGATACTAATTCAGATCAAGAACTTTTATATGCATTAAAACCTCACCCAATGTCAATTGCTCTAGCGCAAGGTGCAATGGAGAGTGCTTGGGGTCAGTCAAGATTCTTTAAAGAAGCAAATAATATGTTTGGTGTGTGGTCATTTAATAAAAATGAGCCTAGAATTGCTGCAAATAGTAAAAGAGGTTCAAAAACAATTTGGCTTAAAAAGTATGCAACTGTAAAAGATGCAATAAGAGATTATTATGAAACATTATCAAAAAGTGCTGCATTTGAAGCTTTTAGAAAACAAAACTTTGAAAATCCAAATCCTTATTTATTAGTAAAAAAACTAAATAGATACTCAGAAAAGAAAGCTTTATATGGTAAAGAGTTGGCTTCTGTAATAAAATATAATGATTTTACAAAATATGATGATAAAGAGTTTGTAACTCAAAAAGAAGATGTAAAATTGACAAAAGAAGAGCAAAAAGAAGAAGAAGATTTAGAAAAAAAATCTATAGAACAAGCTGGCAATGAAGATATTACTACTTCTGAAGATATACAAAAAGAAGAGGTTATGCAAAAACAAAAAGAATCTGATGAATCAACTGCAGATGAGAAAAAAGAACAATTAGTAACAAAAGAAGCCAAAGAAGAAAAAAACTCTACAGAAAAAACTGATACAAAAGAAGTGAAAGAAGAAAAAAACTCTACAGAAAAAACTAATACAAAAGAACAAAAAGACACTGTAGAAAAAACTAACATAAAAGAAGAAAAAAAGTCTACAATTAAAAAAATAGAACCTAAAGAAAAATTAGATACTAAAAATATTGAAGATAAACAAACAAAGTAGAAATCTCTACTTTGTTTACAACTAACCTAAAGATAAACCATAACTTGGTAAAATCGTTTTTTGATAAATATACAATAAATTAAGGAAATATTTTGAAAACAATAAGCGTTGCACACTCACCAGATGCTGATGATATTTTTATGTACTATGCAATTAAATTTGGTTGGGTTACTGCAAAAGATGCAAAATTTGAAAATATAGCAGCTGATATTGAAACATTAAATCAAGCTACATTAAAAGGTGAATATGATATTTGTGCTATTTCTTTTGCTTTATATCCATTTGTAAAAGATGATTATGCACTATTAAAAACTGCTGTATCTTTTGGTCAAGGGTATGGACCAAAACTAATAAAGAAAAAAGACGCAAAATTAAAGAAAAACTTTAAAGTTGCACTTAGCGGAGAATACACTACAAATGCACTTCTATTTAAAATAGCATATCCTGATGCAAGAATAACATATATGAATTTTCTTGATATTGAAAAAGCTGTTTTAGATGGAACTGTTGATGCTGGGGTATTAATTCATGAATCTATATTAAATTATAGTGAAGAGTTAGAAGTACAAAGAGAAATCTGGGATATTTGGGAAGAACTAAGTGGAGGGGGACTTCCATTACCTTTAGGTGGAATGTGTATTAGAAGATCACTTCCTTTACATAGTGCTATTGATTATGAAAATACACTAATAAAAGCTGTTGATGTTGCAAATAAAAATAGAAAAGTATTAGCAACAATGCTTTTAGAAAAAGGTCTTATACGAGTTGATGCTCCTACGCTTGATACATATTTAGATTTATATGCAAATGATGAATCTATCAATTTAAGTGAAGTTCAATATGAAGCTTTAGATAAGTTATTTGAACTTGGATATAAACATGGTTTTTACGAAAATTTAGTAAAAGCAAAAGAGTTTTTAATTCCAAGTGAATATGAGGACTTAAGAAACAAGTGATTAAACAAATAGATTTTTCAAGATACTCTTCAATCAAAATTGGACCAATTGTTGATGTACAAGTAATCGATGAAATTGGCGATTTTGATGATCATACTATTATTGGCAAAGCAAATAATATTTTAGTCTCTAATAGCGATAAAAAGTTTGCAATTTTAGGTTCAAATTTTGATTATATAAAACAAGAAGGTAATAAACTTTTTATTGGATGTGCTACAAGTACAGGAAAAGTTTTAAGTTACTGTAGAAAAAATGATATTGCAAACTTAGAATTTTTAGCAAAGCTTCCAGGAACTATGGGTGGTGTTGCTAAAATGAATGCAGGATTGAAATCTTGGGAGATTTTTAATCATATAATTAGTATAAAAACTAAAGATGGGTATATTAAAAAACAGGATATTTCATATTCGTATCGAGATACAAAAATAGATACTATAATATATGAAGTAGTATTAGAAATAGAAAGTGGATTTAGTAAAGATAAATTAAAACAGTTTAATAAAATGAGAGATAATCAACCACAAATTCCCAGTGCTGGGAGTTGTTTTAAAAATCCAAAGGGTGATTTTGCAGGTAGGTTAATTGAAGAAGTTGGATTGAAAGGTTTCGAAAAAGGTGGAATGTCTTTTTCTAATAAACATGCAAACTTTTTAGTAAATAATCAAAAAGGAACTTTTGAAGATGCTATTTATTTAATAAACTTAGCAAAAAAGAGAGTTAAAGAAAAATTTGGTATAAATTTAGAAGAAGAGATTGTAATTTATTAAGCTTTATTTTTTATTAGAATAATTTATGATACACTTTGCACTTTAAAAAATGGCTAAGGGTTAAAAAAATTGAAGAATTTAGTAATAGTGGAGTCACCAGCAAAAGCAAAAACAATATCAAAGTTTTTAGATAAAAGTTATACCGTAATGGCGTCAATGGGGCATGTAAGAGATTTGCCAAAATCAAAACTTGGTTTTGATCCAGATGATAATTTTAAACCCCAATATTTAGTCTCTACGGATAAAAGAAAAGTAATAGCAGATTTAAAAAAACAAATAACAAAAGATACAGTTATTTACCTAGCGGCCGATGAGGATAGGGAAGGAGAAGCTATTGCATGGCATCTAATTCCTGCACTTAAAATAGAGAAAAATCCTATAAAAAGAATTGTTTTTCATGAAATTACAAAAGATGCAATTTTAAAAGCAATCCAAAACCCAAGAGATGTTGACAAAAACTT
The DNA here is from genome assembly GCF_004116495.1 of Arcobacter sp. CECT 8985. Classification (GTDB taxonomy): domain Bacteria; phylum Campylobacterota; class Campylobacteria; order Campylobacterales; family Arcobacteraceae; genus Malaciobacter. The sequence continues at coordinate 30,686 of NZ_PDKC01000021.1, forward strand.
AGTTGATGCACAACAAGCAAGAAGAATTTTAGATAGAGCTGTTGGTTATGAGTTATCACCTTTATTATGGAAAAAAGTAAGATATGGACTTAGTGCTGGTAGAGTTCAATCTGTTGCAGTTAAAATTATTGTAGATAGAGAAAATGAGATTAGAAAATTTATACCAGAAGAGTTTTGGAAAATAAAAGCTGATTATAAAGACCCTAGCTTTAAAGCTGAACTTGCAAAACACAATGGCAAAAATATAAAAGTTAAAAATGAACAAGAAGCAAAGGCTATTGAGTCTTCAATTAATCAAGGTAATTTTAAATTAGCAGATATTGAAGAAAAAGAGTCTTCAAGAAATCCTGCAGCACCATTTACAACTTCAACTTTACAACAAGAAGCAAGTAGAAAAATTGGACTTTCAGTAAAACAAACAATGGTAATAGCACAGCAATTATATGAAGGTAATGTTGGCAATATCCCAAATCATACTGGTGGTTTAATTACTTATATGAGAACAGATTCTTTAAATCTTTCAACGGTTGCAACAACAGCAGCTAAAAAAGTTATTGAACAAGAATATGGCAAAGAATACTCTTTAAGTAAGCCAAGAGCATATAAGTCTAAAGCAAAGGGTGCACAAGAAGCCCATGAAGCTATTAGACCTGTTAATTTAGCTTTAAAACCAAGTGATATTAAACCTTATGTTGAAAATGCACAATATAGATTATATTCATTAATTTGGAAAAGAACTTTAGCCACACAAATGAGTGCAGCAAAAATTGCAAATACAACTTATAAAATAAGTGCTGGAAAAGATGAAGAGTATGAGTTTCAATCAAAGGGACAAAGAATTATTTTTGCAGGATTTATGAAAGCATACACAGAAGGTAGTGATAACCCAGAAAATGCTTTAGAAAGTAATGAAAAAATCTTACCAACAGTTAAAGTTGGAACTATCTTAAATCTTGAAAAATTAGATTTAGAACAAAATTTTACAAAACCACCTGCAAGATATACTGAAGCTAGTTTAGTAAAAAAATTAGAGAGTGAAGGAATTGGTAGACCTTCAACTTATGCTCCAACTATTTCTACAATTCAACAAAGAGAATATGTTGTAAAAACTGAAGATAAAAAATTAGCTCCTACTCCTACAGGAGAAGTTGTAAATAGTTTTTTAAATGACCATTTTTCAGAGATTATTGATCTAGGGTTTACAGCAAAAATAGAAGAAGATTTTGATGAAATTGCTGAAGGAAAAATTGCATGGGAACAAGTGATGCAAGATTTTTATGGAGATTTCAAAAAAAGAATTAATGATAAAGAAACAAGTGTAAATAAAGAAGATTATGCCCAAGTAAGAGAAATTGGAACAGATCCAAAATCAGGAAAACCAGTGAGTGCAAGAGTTGGAAGATTTGGTCCTTTTGTTCAAATAGGAACAAAAGATGATGAAGAGAAACCAAAATTTGTAGCGATTCCAGAACATTTAAATATGGATACAATAACTTTAGATGAAGCATTGTATTTATTTAATCTACCAAGAGTTGTAGGACAAGATGAAAATGGTGGAGATGTTGTAGCAAATATAGGAAGATTTGGTCCTTATTTACAAGCAAAAGGTAAATTTTATTCATTAAAAGATGATGATCCTTATACAATTGAAATACCAAGAGCATTAGAAGTTATTAAAGAGCTTGATGAAGCAAAAGCAAAAGCAACAATAAAAGAGTTTGAAAAAGAGAAAATACAAGTTTTAAATGGTCGATATGGAGCATATATAAAACAAGGAAGAAAAAATTTCAAAATACCAAAAGGCAAAGTTGCGGAGGATTTAACACTTGAAGAGTGCCAAGAAATAATTGAAAAAGACCCTAAATCTAAAGGGACTAAAAAAACTGCAGCAAAAAAGACAACAGCTAAGAAAACAACAGCAAAAAAAACTACAACAAAAAAAACTACAACAACTAAAAAAAGTACGAGCAGTACTACAAAAAAATAGATGAAAATAGGAATTTTATCAGATAGTCACACAAGAAGTGACTATACTGAGCTTGTAATTAATCACTTAAAAGAAAGTGGTGCACAATATTTAATTCATGCAGGTGACTTATGTATTGAAGATAATTTAAAGTTATTACAAAATTCAAAGTTAGTATATGTTACTGTTTTTGGAAATAATGATAATGCTCTAATTTCATTATCAAGTAAGTATAAAATCAAAAAAGAGCCATATTACTTTAAAATAAAAGATGTGAAATTTAAATTGATGCATCTTCCATTTTATTTAAATGCAGATAGTGATATTGTAATTTTTGGTCATACACATAAGTTTGAGTGTAGTTATAATAATGGTACTTTATTTATTAATCCAGGTGAAGTCTGTGCAAGAGAGAAACCTCTAAGTGAGGCTGTATTGCTAGAAATTAATGAAAATGAGTATATAATTAACTACTATTATAAAGATATAAATACTAATAATTTTAAGAAAGAAGAGTTTAAATATGAGCGATAATAAGAGTATATTTTTATGTGCTATTTGTAATATAGAGAGTGGTACATGTAATGAAGACTGTAAATTTTGTACACAAAGTGTAAAATATAAAGCAGATATTGAAAGATATAAAAGAAAAGATATTGAACAAATTGTTAAAGAAGCAAAAAAAGCTAGAGAAAATCATGCAAATGGGTTTTGTTTAGTAACTGCTGGAAAAGGTTTAACTCAAAAAAGATTAGAATTTGTATGTGAAGCTGCACGTGCAGTTAAAAAAGAGAATTTAGGTTTAGTTTTAATTGCATGTAATGGAACTGCTACAATCGAGCAATTACAGACTTTAAAAGCAGCTGGAATTGATGCTTATAATCATAACCTTGAAACAGCTAGAGATTTTTATCCAACAATTTGTACAACACATACATGGGATGAAAGATATGAAACATGTAAAAATGTTAAAGAAGTAGGATTAAGACTTATTTGTGGTGGAATCTTTGGAATGGGTGAGACTCAAGAGCAAAGAGAATCTATGCTAGAATCAATAGCTTCTTTAGAACCTATGAATGTTCCTTTGAACTTTTTTCATCCTAATGAAGCTTTACCATTAGTTGAAAATACAATTAATAGACAACAAGCATTTGAGCTTATTACTTTAGCTAGAAAAATGATTCCTAATGCAAAGAAAATTATGGTTGCAGGTGGAAGAGAACTTATGTTTGGTGAAGAAGAGTATAAAATTTTTGAAAAAGGTGCAAATGCATTTGTAATTGGAAATTATCTAACTACACAAGGTAAAACACCAAAAGATGACATTGCTGCACTTGAAAAATTAGGTTTTTCAATTACTAAAGAATTTGAAACAAAAACTAAATAATATAGGAATTATTAATGGGTGATGAAATTTTAATTATTATATCTTTGTCTGTAATTATTTTTACATCGCCTCTTTTATCAAAGGCATTAAAAATACCTACAATTCCCATCGAAATAATGATGGGGTCACTTGCTGTATATTTTTCTTTTATACATGAAAACACAATTTTTGAATTAGTCGCGGAACTTGGATTTTTATACTTAATGTTTTTAGCAGGATTAGAAGTTGATTTAAGAAAACTTATTCATGCTCCCCCAAATATTTTAAAAAAAGCATTAGTATATAATGTGATACTATTTTCACTTTCAGCTTTAATTACTTTTTATTTTAAATTGGGGAATATATTTATTGTTACATTACCTTTAATCTCAATAGGTTTACTTGCTGCACTGAAAAAAGAGTATGGAAATACAGATTGGATTAGAATGTCAATAGTTGTTGGGCTTATTGGTGAAATAGTATCAATTATTGCCTTGACAACAGTTTCTGCAATTTTAGAGTTTGGCGTTACTTGGCAATTTTATAAAACGATGTTATTATTTACTGGTTTTATGGTATTAATGGCAATTATTTATAGACTGTTTAATAATGTGATATGGTGGTACCCAGAAATAAAAACATATTTAATGCCTACACAAGATCATCAAGAACAAGATATTAGAGTATCTATGGCTATATTCTTTGTTATGATTGCAGTTATGCTTTATTTGCAATTAGAAGTTGCTTTTGGTGCATTTATAGCAGGTACATTTATTACTACTTTCTTTGAGCATAATAAATTACTTCCACATAAATTGGAACACTTTGGTTTTGGATGGTTAGTGCCAATATTTTTTATATATGTAGGTTCATCTTTTGAATTACATGAATTATTCCAAGATGGTTTGATTAAGACTGCATTATTGATTGTATTAGCGATGGTTATTATTAGAGTTGTTGCTTCATTACTATTTATTAAAGAAATGGGTTTAAATAGATTTTTTATGTTAGGTTTATCTCATGCTATGCCATTAACACTTTTAATTGCAGTTACAACATTAGCATACCACAATCATGCAATTACACAGTTTTATTATTATGCATTTATTTTAGCATCAATATTAGAAGTATTACTTGTAATGATATTTATTAGAGTTTTGGTAAGTGTATTGAAAATAAAAGATGAAGTTGTAGCAGATTGATAAGAGCAAATATTACATTTGCTCTAATCTATAAATTGTAACGTGTCCATCACTATATGTAACTTCATAATTATCAGGAGTACTTGTAAGTTCAATTACAACTCTAAAAAATTTGTCTTTTTGATGATTTCCTACTGTAACTTTTGTGAAATTTGTAGAGTTTAAATCTTCTCTTTTTGTATAAAAATTCTTTTTAGCATAAAAATCCAAAATGATTTTATTTTGATTTGGAAGTGTAAATTTTTTAAATACTTTATATTTAGAGTATAAATCAAGTTTTTGATTTGTATATTCAATTTTTACAAAAGGAAGAATTTGTTTTTCCATAGTAACATCTGTTCTTGGTTTAACATAAATAATCTCTTCTTTTTTTTGTTTTTTTAGTTCTTGAACAATCTTTTTTGTCTCTTTAACAGTTTTTTCTTGTGCTTGAGTGATAAGATTTTTGATTTTATCTTCTGTTAATTCTTTAGCTTTTTTAGCCTTTTGATTACTTTTAGTATCTTTATTTATACTATCAGCGTTTTTCATTTTGTTTTGAATTTCTTCAATATACTGTTTTTCTTGACCGTCAAATTCATCTGGATATGTGTCACTTATTTCATTTAGTCTTGCAACTTCTTCATTGTATGACTGTGTTGCTACAAAGGGATTCTCTCTTGCATAAAGATTTGATGAGATAATTAGTAATGTTATAAATAAAGATAGCTTTTTCATTGTTCTGGCTCCAAGTTTTTTAATTCAAAATACTCTTTTTGTAAATGGGCATTTTCTTCTTGTAATCTTTTTATTTCATTGATTAAATATACCCTTTTATCTTTTAAAGAGTTATAAACATCTAATGAATTACTTCCAAACAAAAGTATTGCAACATGATAACTAAGAAATAGCGTAACAACAATAGAACCTATTGCTATTACACTAAATCTTTTTATTTCATGAATGTTACGCTTCATTTAAATTATTTAGAAAAAGGAGCTTTTCCTAAATATTCCGCATATGCAACTTCTGCACCAATTTCTAATAATCTATTATATTTTGCATTTCTTTCACCTCTTGAAGTCGCACCAGTTTTGATTTGACCACAATTTAAAGCAACTGCAAAATCTGAAATAAATGCATCTTCTGATTCCCCTGATCTATGTGACATTACACAATTATAATTATTTCTTTGTGCTAATCTAACAGTTAACATAGTTTCACTAACACTTCCAATTTGATTTGGTTTAATTAGTACAGAGTTTGCAATATTTTTAGAGATACCTTCTGCAACAATAGATGCATTTGTAACAAATAAATCATCACCAACAAGTTGAATTTTATTGCCTAACTTTTCAGTTAATACTTTCCATCCATCCCAGTCATCTTCACTTAATCCATCTTCAATAGAAACAATTGGATATTTTGAACAAAGGTTTTCATAGTATGCAACCATCTGTTCAGAAGTTAACTCTTTATTCTCTGATTTAAGTACATATTTACCTTCATCATTTACCAGCTCAGATGCAGCCACATCCAATGCAATAGCAATTTGATTTCCAGCTTTATATCCAGCTTTTTCAATTGCTTTTAGTATAACTTGAATAGGTTCTTCATTTGATTTTAAATTTGGAGCAAATCCACCTTCATCACCAACTGCTGTACTTTCACCCATTTCATTAATGATATTTTTAAGATTGTGATAAACTTCACAAGTTGCTCTTAATCCATCATTAAAGTTTTCAAATCCCACAGGCATAATCATATATTCTTGAAAGTCAACAGAGTTATTTGCATGTTCTCCACCATTTATGATATTAAACATAGGTACAGGCATAGTCATTGCATTTGCTCCACCTAAATATCTATATAATGGAATTTGTAAAGATGCTGCAGCAGCTCTTGCAGTTGCCATTGATACACCTAGTACTGCATTAGCTCCAAGTTTAGAGTAGTTGCTTGTACCATCAATGTCTTTCATTGTAGCATCAACTTCTGCTTGATTATATGGACTTAAACCAATCAATTCATCCGCAATTAATGTATTTACATTTTCAATTGCTTTTAAAACACCTTTCCCTAAAAATCTGCCATCACCATCTCTTAGTTCTAATGCTTCTCTTTTCCCTGTACTAGCACCACTTGGAACAATTGCAGATTGTTTTGTTCCATCACTTAAGATTACTGTTGCTCTTACTGTTGGGTTTCCTCTTGAATCTAAAACTTCGTCAGCGTAAACGTTATCAATATATACCACTGTGTCTCCTAATTAAGTTACAAAATTTTAGATATTATATAAAAAAGTTAATTGATAATTGCTTTGATAAGTATATTTATAGTTTTTTATTTAGTAAGAAATACCAAAAAAGTAGTTACTTTTTTGGTATTGAGATTTTAAAAGTATTAATCTTCGTTTGATTCTTCTTCAACTTTTTCTTCATCATCTATTCCCATAGCTTGAAGAATTTTTGCTTCAATTTCATTTGCAATTTCTGGATTATCTTTTAAAAATTGTTTTGAATTCTCTTTTCCTTGACCAATTTTAGAATCACCATAACTAAACCAAGCTCCTGCTTTATCAACTATATCAAGTTTTACACCGTAGTCGATTAATTCACCCATTTTAGAGATACCTTCTCCAAACATTACATCAAATTCTGCAATTTTGAATGGAGGTGCAACTTTATTTTTTACAACTTTTACTTTAACTCTATTTCCAATACTCTCTTCAGCTTGTTTAAGAGTAGCAATTCTTCTAATATCAAGTCTTACAGAAGAGTAGAATTTAAGTGCATTCCCACCAGTAGTTGTTTCTGGACTTCCATAACCTGTCATTCCAATTTTCATTCTAATTTGGTTAATAAAAATTACAGTTGTTCCCATTTTGTTCATAATACTTGTAACTTTTCTAAGAGCTTTACTCATAAGTCTTGCTTGGACACCAACTTGTTGGTCATCCATGTCTCCATCAATTTCTACTTTTGGAGTAAGTGCTGCAACTGAGTCGATTACTACTAAATCAACAGCACCACTTCTTACTACAGTTTCAAGAATTTCTAATGCTTGTTCACCATAATCTGGTTGAGAAACAAGTAAGTTATCGATATCAACACCCAAGTTTCTTGCATACATAGTATCTAAAGCATGCTCTGCATCAATAAATGCACAAACTCCACCAGCTTTTTGACACTCTGCAATTGCATGTAATGTTAAAGTTGTTTTACCAGAACTTTCAGGTCCATAAATCTCAATCACTCTACCTTGTGGAAGACCACCAACACCTAAAGCTAAATCAAGTCCTAATGAACCTGTCGAAATTGCTTCAGTAGGAACAACTTCTTTATCTCCAAGTCTGATAAGAGTACCTTTTCCAAAGGCTTTGTCAATTTGTTTTATTGCTAAATCAAGTGATTTTTTTTGATTCTCATCCATTTCTTTTCCTAATTTTTTTGGTTTATTTATTTTATTTGTGAATTCTAGCGAAAAAAATATAAATTATAAGTTTTTATTGCATTTTGTAATGTTTTTATTTTTGCTAGGTAATAATTATAAGTAAGATTAACTATTATAAAGAGAATATGATGTAAAATAGAACAAAAAATTAAGGTTTGTATTATGTTTAATGGAAAAAATATTTTAATTACTGGTGGAACTGGAAGTTTTGGTAAAAAATATACTAAAACAATTTTGAAAAGATATAAGCCTAATAAGATAATTATTTATTCTCGAGATGAACTTAAACAGTACGAAATGGAACAAGAATTTAATGATAAATGCATGCGTTATTTTATTGGAGATGTAAGAGATGTAGAGAGATTAAAAAAAGCATTTAAAGGTGTAGATTATGTTATACATGCGGCTGCATTAAAGCATGTTCCAATTGCAGAATATAATCCAATGGAATGTATTAAAACAAATATAAATGGAGCACAAAATGTCATTGATGCTGCGATTGAAAATAAAGTTAAAAAAGTAATCGCACTTTCAACTGATAAAGCTGCAAATCCTGTAAATTTATACGGTGCTACAAAATTAGCAAGTGATAAATTATTTGTTGCTGCTAATAATTTAGTTGGCGATCAAGATACAAAATTTTCGGTTGTAAGATATGGGAATGTAATTTGTAGTAGAGGTTCTGTAATCCCATATTTTCAAAAATTGATAGCTTCAGATGCAACTGAAATACCAATAACAGATGAAAGAATGACTAGATTTATAATTACCCTGCAAAGTGGAGTTGATTTTGTACTTAAAAATTTTAAAAGAATGCATGGGGGAGAAATTTTTGTTCCTAAAATTCCTTCAATTAAAATAGTAGATTTAGCTAAATTTCTAGCTCCTAGCTTGCCACATAAAATAATTGGAATTAGACCAGGTGAAAAACTTCATGAAATAATGTGTCCTGCAGATGATTCACATTTGACTTATGAGTTTGATGACCATTATGTAATAGCTCCCACAATTAAGTTTACTAATCAAGTTGATTTTAGTAAAAATAAAATTGGTGAAGTTGGGAAACATGTTAGTCAAGGATTTGAGTATAATTCAGGTAATAATAGTAAATGGCTGGAAAAAGATGAATTTTTAAAATTAGTAAAAGAAATACAATGAAAAATATTCCTTATGGTAAACAATCAATTACAAAAGAAGATATTAAAGCAGTAAAAGATGTATTAAAAAGTGATTTTTTAACAACAGGACCTAAAGTTCAAGAGTTTGAAAATGCTTTATGTGAATATACAGGTGCAAAATATTGTGTAAGTGTATCAAATGCAACTGCAGCATTACATTTAAGTTCTTTAATACTTTTAGATGAGGGTGATTTAGTTCTTACAACAGTTAACTCTTTTTTAGCAACTTCAAATTCAATTCTTTATGCAAAAGCAAAACCTATTTTTGTTGATATACAAAGTGATGGAAATATTGATTTAGATTTATGTGAAGAAGAGCTTTTAAAAAATAATAAGATCAAAGCAATTTATGTTGTTCATTTTTCAGGAAATCCAGTAAATCAAGAAAAACTTGCTTTTTTAAAAAAGAGTTATAATATTAAAATTTTAGAAGATTGTGCACATTCAATTGGAGCATCACAAAATAAAGTAAAAGCAGGCAGTTGCAAAAATAGTAATATAAGTGTTTTCTCTTTTCATCCTGTAAAACAGTTAACTACAGGTGAAGGTGGTGCAATTTTAACAAATGAAAAAAAAATATATAAAAAAGCATTGAAATTAAGAAACCACGGTATGGTATCAAAAACAGAAATAGCACCATGGTTTTATGAAATGAATGAATTGGGATTTAATTATAGATTAACTGATATTGCTTGTGCCTTAGGTCTTTCTCAAATAGAAAAATTAGATAAGTTTTTAGAAAAAAGAAGAAAAATAGCCAAAAAATATGATGAGTTTTTTGAAAAAATTGAGTATATAAAACCTTTATATGCATATACAAAAAATAGTTCATATCATTTATATGTGATTTTAATTGATTTTGACAAATGTAATATTACAAAAAAAGAGTTATTTTTAAAACTTAGAGAAAAATGTATTTATTTACAATATCACTATATTCCTATAAATCAACAGCCATATTATAAACAATTAGGTTATGGTGATGAAGAAACACCTGTAATGAATAACTATTACAAAAAAGCAATATCTTTACCAATTTTCCCAAAATTGAGTAAAGAAGATCAAAAATATGTTTTGCATAATTTGATAGAAATTTTAGAAAAAGGTTAAATTGTGGAATATAAAACAGAACAAGAAAAATTTTGGGCAGAAGAGTTTGGAGATGAGTATTCTTGTAGAAATACTTCAATTATAAAAAGTAACATAAACTTTTTTTCCAAAGTTTTTAGTAGAGTTGATAATGTAAATTCAGTAATAGAGTTTGGTTCAAATATTGGTATGAATTTGCATGCATTAAGCACAATTTCAAATTTAGAAATATCTGCAATAGAGATAAATAAAACAGCAGTTAATGAGCTAAAAAAATTAAATTTTCTTAAAAAAGTATATAATGAATCATTACTTGATATAAATTTAGATGAGAAGTTTGATATGACTTTGATAAAAGGTGTATTAATTCATATTAATCCAGAATATTTAGATGTTGTATATGAGAAACTATATAACTATTCAAATAGATATATTTTAGTTGCAGAATATTATAACCCAACTCCTGTAGAAATACCATATAGAGGAAATGAAGGTAAACTATTTAAAAGAGATTTTGCAGGTGAGATGCTTGATAAATATAATGATTTAAAACTGGTTGATTATGGTTTTTTATATCATAGAGATAATAACTTTCCTCAAGATGATATTAGTTGGTTTTTATTGGAAAAAAGATGAATACATATATAGTTATTCAAGCAAGAACTACAAGTACAAGACTTCCTAAAAAAGTTTTATTACCTTTAGGAGATAAAACAGTTTTGGAAACAATGCTTAAAAGACTTGAAGAATTTAAAGATAATATTATTATTGCTACAACAAATGATGGAACTCAAGAAGAGATTGTAAATATATGTAAAAAACATAAAATAAAATATTATGAAGGTGATACAAATAATGTACTAAGTAGATATTATGAATCTTGTCTTAAATATGAGCTAAAAGATGATGATATTGTAATAAGATGTACAAGTGATTGCCCTTTTATTGATGCTAAACTAATCCAAAAAGCCATAAATTTATATAAAACTTCAAAAGCTGATTATGTTAGTTTAGGAGTTCATAGTGGATTTCCAAGAGGTTTGGACACTGAAGTTTTTTCTTTTAAATTACTAACACAAGCTTATAATAATGCAACTACAGATTATGAAAAAGAGCATGTGACTATTTATATGCATACAACAATAAAAGATAAATTGAAAATAGAGTTTTTAAAAAGTTTTGAAGATAATTCAAAATATAGAATTACTTTAGATGAAATTGCTGATTATGAAGCTATTAAAAAACTATATGAAAAATTTGGAAATAAAGAAGAATTCTCTTATGAAAAACTTATTTCAACACTAAAAGATAATCCAGAGATTTTCGAGATAAATAAATTTGTAGAACAAAAGAAAAGATAATTATGAAAAGAGTTCTTATTCGAGCAGATGCTTCTTTTAGTATAGGTCATGGTCATATAATGAGAACTTTTGTTTTGGCAAAAGAGTATGAGCAAAAAGGTTTTGAAGTAAGTTTTGCAACTTTGAACTTAGAAGGTAATCTAAATAAAAAAATTCTTGATAATAAATTTGGTTTATATAATCTAAATACTAAAAATATTCAAGAACTTATTTATTTAATAAAAAAACAAAATATAGATATTTTAATAATTGATAATTATGAAATTGATTATAAAAGTGAAAAATCAATTAAAGAAAAAACAAATGTGAAAATAGTATGTCTTGATGATACTTATGAAAAACACTATTGTGATGTTTTAATAAATCATAATATTAGTGCAAATGAAAAAAAATATAAAAACTTAGTTCCTAAAAACTGCAAATTGAAGTGTGGATCTAAATATACTCTTTTAAGAGAAGAATTTTACAAATATAAAAATAAAAAAATAAAAAAGAGTGATGAAAAAAAAAGAGTATTTGTAGCAATTGGAGGAACTGATCATAGTAATATAAATATTGATATATTAAAAGTATTAGAGTTGTTTGAAAATCTAAAAGTTTATATAGTTACTACAAGTGCAAATAAAAATTTGAAACAATTAAAAGAATATTGTAAAAATAAAGATTTTATAAATTTATATATAGATACTAAAAAAATTGCGAAACTTATGGCAAAAAGTGATTTTGCAGTAGTTAGTGCTAGTGTAATTTTAAATGAAGTCTACTTTATGCAGTTACCTTTTATTGCAATAAAAACTGCAAATAACCAAAAAGAAATATATAAATATTTAAATAAGAAAAAATATCTTACAATAAGATCTTTTAATAAAAAAATTTTAAGAGAATATATAGAAGAATTAATAAGAGGTTAAAAAATGAAAATTGCAATATTAACATCTCCTAATCAATGGTTCATTGATTACGCAAAAGAACTAGCAAAAGAGTTAAGTAATTGTGAGTTATTTTTTGATCATAAAAAAATGGCAAGTAATTATAAAATAGTATTTATTTTAAGTTATCATAAGATTATAGAAGAAGAATACTTAAAAAAGAATGAACATAATATAGTGGTACATGCAAGTGCTTTACCTAAAGGTAAAGGTTGGTCTCCTCTTTTTTGGCAAGTTTTAGAGGGTAAAAATGATATACCTTTTACTATGTTTGAAGCTTCTTGTGATGTAGATGAGGGGAGTATCTATATGCAAAAGATACTTAATCTTGATGGAACTGAATTGAATCCTTTATTAAGACATAAACAAGCTCAATTGGTAAATAGTATGTGTAAAGAGTTTGTATCAAATTATGAAAAATATAATGTCTTAACCGAACAAATAGGTAAAGAAAGTTTTTATAAAAAAAGGACACCTTTAAATAGTCAATTAGATATTAATAAAACAATAAATGAGCAGTTTAATTTATTAAGAGTAGTTGATAATGAAGAATATCCTGCATTCTTTTATAAAAATGATAAAAAATATATTTTAAAAATTGAACTAAGTGAATAAATGTAGTATAATAAAATTAATAATATTTTGAGGTATTTATGAAAATAAAAGAAATAAGAGGTTTGAAATATCCAGATGAGTATTTTATAAAATACTTTTTTAAAAATAGTTTTCATCAAAAAAAAGGATTGAAATTTTTTGAATTTGGATGTTCTAGTGGAAATAATTTAATGCTTCCATATCAATATGAATTTGATATTGTAGGAGTAGATATAAATGAAGATGCAATTGAAAATGCTAAATTTAATTTTAGTCACACTAAATCATCTTCTTTATATGAATTTCATAAAAGAAATCTCAAAGCTTTTAAACATAAATACTAATTTTAGTTTATCTTCAAATTTAAAAAATATTCAAGGTAATAAAGGTGATTTAATCTTAAATATTTAAAAAAATTTAATATGAAAAATATAGATATAGTTTATCAATATTATAAACATCCTATTTATAATCAAGTAGGAGAAAACTTTATTTATCAACTTGGAATACTTGATTTATTATTTAATGAAGGATTAGAATCTTCAAAAGAGATAATGTTAAAAGGAAGATATTTTATTGATTGTTGATACAAAAATTTATTTATAAAAATAAGTTAAAAAAGAAAAAGAGAATTTAATATGAAAATAGGAAAATTTGATTTACAAAAAGATGGAACATTTATAATTGCAGAGTTAAGTGCAAATCATAATGGCAGTTTACAAAATGCATTAGATACCATAAAAGCCGCAAAAGAGGTTGGGGCAAATGCTATAAAACTTCAAACATATACTGCTGATACTTTAACACTAGATTCTAATAAAGAGGATTTTGTTATTAAAGGTGGTACTTTGTGGGATGATAAGACTTTATATAAGTTATATGAAGAGGCTTATACTCCTTGGCAATGGCATAAAGAGCTATTTGATTATGCAAGAAGTTTAGATTTAGATATTTTTTCATCTCCTTTTGATAAAAGTGCAGTTGATTTTCTTGAACAATTTAATCCAAGCGCTTATAAAATTGCATCATTTGAAATAACAGATTATGATTTGGTTGAATATACGGCAAAAAAAGGTAAGCCAATTATAATTTCAACAGGAATTGCAACATTACAAGAGATTCAAGATATTGTTGATATTTGTAGAAGTGTAGGAAATGAAGATATTATTTTATTAAAATGCACAAGTGCTTATCCTGCTGCTTTAGAAGATGCAAATTTAAATACAATACCCAATATGGCTGAAACTTTTGGAGTAGAAGTTGGTTTCTCTGATCATACTATAGGTTCAACTGCACCAATCATAGCAGTAACTTTAGGTGCAAAAGTTATTGAAAAACATTTTATACTAGATAAAAGTATAGGTGGACCAGATGCACAATTTTCTATGCAAAAAGATGAGTTTAAAGATATGGTAAAAGCTATAAGAGATAGTGAAAAGCTATTAGGTAAAGTAAGCTATGAGATGACAGAAAAGAAAAGAAAAAATCGAGTATTCTCAAGAAGTTTATATGTATCAAAAGATATAAAAAAAGGTGAAGAGTTTACTTTAGAAAATATAAGAAGTGTAAGACCTGGGTATGGACTTCATCCAAAATATTTAAAACAGATATTAGGTCAAAAATCAAAAAAAGATTATAAATTTGCAGATAGATTAGAGTTTAATTAAATATAATATTAATATAGGAAGAAGTATGAAAAAAACTTATCAAAGAAAGACTTGGAAAGCAAATTTTATACAGCTTTTTAAACAAAAGAAAAAATAGGAGCTTTTATGAAAGTTAGTGTATCAATTGAAGCTAGAATGACATCTTCAAGGCTTCCTAAAAAAGTCTTAAAACCACTTGGAAATAGTACTGTTTTAGAACTAATGATAAATAGAGTTTTAAAATGTGAGTTAGTTGATGAAATAATTGTTGCAACTACAATAAATGAAGATGATGATGATATTGTAAAACTTTGTGAAAAAAAAGGTATTAAACATTTTAGAGGAAGTGAAGATAATGTTTTTCAAAGGGTTTTACAAGCACATCAGAAGTTTAATACAGATGTAATTGTTGAACTTACAGGAGATTGTCCTTTTATTGATTCTAAATTAATAGATGAAGCAATAAAAATATATTTAGACAATGACTATGAATATGTAAGTAATAGTATAAAAAGTACATTTCCTATTGGAATGGCTATTCAAGTTTATTCATTAAAATCTTTAGAACGGATTGAAGAGTATGGTTTAGATAATATGGATAAAGAGCATGTAACTCCTCAATTTTATACTACAAATAGATTTAAAACTTTTAATATTTATGCTCCTAAGGAATTGGAATTCCCAGAACTGTCAGTGACTTTGGATACAAAAGAAGATTATGAAATGATTACTAAAATAATGAATCATTTTAATGATGAGTATTTTTCAATAGAGCAATTAGTTAAATATGTAAGAGAAAACCCTAGCTTACTACAGATTAATGGAAGTATAAAAAGAAAAGGTCTTAGTTAATGTTAAATGTTGCAGTAATTGGAATAGGAAATATCTCTTTACTTTTTGATTATGATAAAAATACAAATAGTGCAAATTCTCATATAAAAGCTATATATTTACATAAAGAGTTTAATTTAAAATATATAGCAGATATTGATGATAGAAATTTATCAAAAGTTCAAAAACTTTTTTCTGATGTGATTTTTTATAATGATTATAAAAAACTAATTGATAAAAAAGATATTGATATTTTAGTTATTGCTACTCCAACAAATATGCATTTTGAAGTTTTAAGTAGTTTTAAAAATAGTAATCATATTAAAAAGTTTTTAGTTGAAAAGCCACTTTTTTCAACTAAAGATGAGTATGAAAATTTAGACTCTTTTTTTAAAGATAAAATAGTAGTAAATTATATAAGAAGATTTCAAAAACCAATAAAAAATTTAAAAGAGAATATAGAAAATAAGAGTTTAGAAAATCTACAAAAAATAACACTTAATTATGTAAAGGGTTTGAAAAATAATGGTTCACATTTTATTGATTTGATTAATTATCTATTTTCTAATCCAAAAATAGAAGATATAAAAATACTTGATGAAACTATTGGTTTTAATGATGAAGATAAATCTTATGATTTATTTTTTAAAATACAATACAATAACAAATTAATACCTGTATATTTTATTGCTTTAGATCATACTAAATATAATATTATAGAACTAAATTTATATTTTGATAATCAAGTAGTAAGTTATATAAATAGTGAACGAACGATTTTTTATAAAGAGATAGTTGAAAAAAAAGAGTTTAAAGGTTATAAGTTTATTAATAAAGTATCTACTAAAAAAGATAAGATATCAAATAAATTAATTTATAATGTATATGATGAGATATTTTTACAAATAAATGAAAAAAAAGATAACTGTGCCTCTTTTGAAAATGAGTTAAAAAACTTAGAATTTTTAACAAAAATATTAAATAGTAAGGAATAAAAATGCCTAATTTAGCTATTAATGGTGGGAATAAAGTAAGAAAAGAGTTATTTGGAAGATATAATAATATTGATCAAAAAGAGATAGATGAAGTTGTAAAAGTTATGAAAAAAGGTGTTCTCTCAAAATATTTAGGTGCATGGCATGAGGATTTTTATGGAGGGGAAAAAGTTCAAGAGTTTGAAAAAGCATGGAGTGATTATTTTGGTGTAAAACACTCAATTTCTGTAAATTCAAATACTTCTGGTTTAATAACAGCCTTAGGTGCTTGTGGAATTGGTCTTGGTGATGAGGTTATTGTTTCACCTTACTCAATGTCAATTTCTGCAAGTGCTCCTTTATTTTGGAATGCAACACCAGTTTTTTGTGATTTAGAGCCAAATACTTATGGCTTTTGTATAGATTCATTAAAAAAATCTATAACAAAAAATACAAAAGCAATAGTAGTTGTTCATATTTTTGGCTGTCCTTCAAATATGAAAGAGATAATGCAAGTAGCAAAAGAGAA
The DNA here is from genome assembly GCF_004116495.1 of Arcobacter sp. CECT 8985. Classification (GTDB taxonomy): domain Bacteria; phylum Campylobacterota; class Campylobacteria; order Campylobacterales; family Arcobacteraceae; genus Malaciobacter. The sequence continues at coordinate 47,783 of NZ_PDKC01000021.1, forward strand.
TAATCTTTATGTTATAGAAGATTGTGCTCAAGCACCAGGCGCAAAATATGATGATGAATTTGTTGGAACTATAGGTGATATTGGAGTTTTTAGTTTAAACTATCATAAGCATATTCATACAGGTGAGGGTGGAGTTTGTACAACAAATGATGATGCTTTAGCTAATAGAATGCAATTAATTAGAAATCATGCAGAATCAGTAGTTGAAAATAAAGGCGAAACACAATTTGTAAATATGTTGGGCTTTAATTTTAGACTTACTGAAATTCAAGCAGCTATAGGAATAGAACAGTTAAAAAAACTTGATGAAGAGTTAAAAGTTAGACAAGAATATGCAAAAATGTATGATGAAGCATTAAGTAAGTACCCTTTTATACGAACAACTAAACTAGAAAATAGAACACACTCTTATTATATACAAGCTTTTGAGTTTTTAGAAGATATTGCAAAAGTATCAAGAGATAAATTTATAAGTGCAGTAAAAGAAGAGTTAGTAGCAGTAGAAGGTAGAGAGAATGAAGGAGTACCAATAGGACAAGGATATGTAAAACCTATTTATATGTTACCTATGTTTCAAAATAAAATTGCATACAATAAACAAAACTTTGCATTTAAAGATGAGATTTCTTATGAAAAAGGAACTTGTCCTAATGTAGAAAATTTTCACTACCATACTTTATGGACTCATGATTTTACAAGAAGTCCTTTAAGCAAAGATGATGTAAATGATGTGATAAATGCATATATTAAAGTATGTGAAAATTTAGATGAGCTTAGATAAAAAAATAAAACTATTCTCTTATGATGCAGGTGGTGCAAATTTAGTTATGGCATATGCATATTTTATGCATAAAAAAGGCTTTAACATTCTTTGTTACCCTAAAGGTCCTGCATTAAAAACTTTTCAAAAGCATATTCCTTATTTAATATGCAAAGAAAAATTAGTTTTAGAAAATAGTGATATTATTGTTATTGGAACATCAGGAATTCACTCTGATTATGAGATTGAAATACTTATAGAAGCTAAGAAAAAAGGCTTAGAAGTTAGATGTTTTTTAGATTCTGTGTTAAATCTTGATAAAAGATTTTTTATAAAAAATCAACCTTTAGATAGTAACTATTTACCTGATATAATTTATTGTGAAGATATAGAAAAAATAGAAAATGATGATATTAAGAAAAAAGCTATTTTTAAAAAAGATTTATATTTAAAGTATATAAAAGAAGTATTTTACCCACAACTAATCACTAAAGATGAATTGATTTTAAAAAATAGAGGTAAATATATTTTATTTTTATCTGAATATATAAAAGAGTTATATGGAAATAAATTTGGTTTTGATGAGTATGATGTTTTAAAATTTATTTTATCTTCTATGCAAGAAGAAAATTTTTTAATACCTTTTTTTATAAAACTGCATCCAGCTGAGGAAAAATCAAAATTTGATGATATAATAAAAGAGTATAAAGATTTAAATATCGTTATTCAAGAGTTTGATATTAATGAAGTGTTATATAATTGTAAATGTGTATTTGGTATAAACTCTTCTGTATTTAAAGAATCAACTCTTTTAAATATTGATACTTATAGTATTCAATTATCAAAAAATATTGATGTTATTGAAGGTGTTGAAGTTATAAGTACTAAAGATAGATTAAAAAAATTATTAAGGAAATTAGATGAATAAATTTTTGGAATCAAGTAGAATATATTTAAGACCTCTTTGTTTAGAAGATGCAAAGTCAAACTATGTAAATTGGCTAAATGATGAGCAAATATGTAAATTCAATGCACACCATAGATTTGTAAATACTATAGAAAAAACACAAGATTATATTTTAAATGTAAATGCATCTAATAACTGTTTAGTTCTTGCTATTTGTAGTAAAGAAGATGATACTCATATAGGAAATGTAAGTATTCAAAATATTAATTACATAGATTCAAATGCAGAGTTCGCCATAATTATGGGAGAGAAAGATTATCATGGTAAAGGGTTTGCTTTTGATGCGGCATCATTAGTTATAAAACATGCTTTTAATAGTTTAAATCTTCATAGAATTTATTGTGGAACAAGTAGTGAAAATATCTCAATGCAAAAACTTGCATTAAAACTAGGTATGCAAGAAGAGGGTACTTTAAAACAAGCAATCTTTAAAGATGGGAAATATGTTGATATTAAATTATATGGAATAATAAATCAAAAATAAGATTACTTTTGATTTATTATTCGCTTTAGATTTTTTAATACATAAATTGTTGAATCACACCAATAAGACTTAATTTCCATTAAATTCTTTTTATCATAAAGCCCATTTTGTCTAAGGTTTAGGAAGAAATTAATATAAATATCAATAAGTTCTATAAATTTTAAAAAGACATTTCCAAATATTTCACTACTCATAATTTTCTTTTGTTCAAGAATCCAAATCATAATATCAAGCTTTTTAGCCAAAAGGTCATCTTTTGAACTTACTCTAATTTTTTTGAATTTGTTTACTCTTGTAATCATTTTAGTTAATATTTTTACATCATCTTTAAAGTCTAAATCTTTTACAACACAAGATATATTTTTAAGTATTTCGTTTGCATCAAAATCTTTTTTTGTAAATTTCGATATGTTAATATCATCTTTTTTTAAAGGAATTAGACCTTCCATATATGCACCATCTGACAAGTTATATGCTTTAAGAGATTTTTTTACATCTTCTGTTAATGCAAATAAATATGACTCATAATCTTTCTTAAATGTTAATAGTGTTCTGTTTGATTTGATTTTATCTTGAAAGTTACCTTTTACTTCAATAATATCATATGAAGAAACTAAGTTATTGTCTTTTTCCTCATTGTTGTCTTGTAGTGCAAAATCTTTAACCTCATGTGAACTATCTGAAGCATATCTACTTCCTGTTTCTTGGTTAAATGCAGCATCATTTCCAACTAAGTAAATCTCATTTGCTTTTAAAAATACTGCTATTGCAAATGAAAATGTTCCTACATTTGGCAGTGAGAAAGAGTATCCTAAATCCATTGATACTGGAAAAACTTGTGAAAAGTAATAATTTAAATCTTTAACTTTTTCTAAAACACTATCTTCTTGTTGAGAAAGAAAAATTATTGCACTATCTTTTAAAAAATCCTTATCTTCAGTTGTTAAATATTTTCCACAAAGGTGAGAAGGGTCAATAGATACTACTATATCAGGAATTATAGAATTTTTTTCTAATTTTCTTAATATTACATCTACACATATAATTATAAATTTATCTTGATTTTGTTTTATCCACTCTAAATTTTTATCAAGAGATGGTCCTGCACTAATGATTAATACTTTTTTATCTTTTAATGGAGCATATTTGTCAATTAAATCTTTTTTTAGAAATAACTCTTTATTTCTCATAAATTTAGTTGTTTGTTCAAGCACATTTAAAACTGCACCAAAAGGGAATGAAGCCGCATCATGTGATCCAAAAAAATCAATTATTTGATCTAATATATATTTATACTCTATAGAAAATACATGATGTTTTATATTGTAATTCATATAGTTATGATAGTAACTAAAATCTGCAAGAGTTTGTTCTCTTTGTATCTCATCTTCAGCAATTGAAAAAAATAGTTTTTTATTCCCTTGTTCTAGTAGTGAATAATCAGCAGTAAATAAAGATATTCTAAATAATTCTATATCAGGTTCAATAATTAAAGTATTCATTGAATCAACTTTTTTATATACTTCGTTTAGATGAACCCCTGAACCAACCCCAATAAATATAAATTTAAAAATTTTAGAAAAAGTTACATTCGAGAAATCTACCTTGTGATTTATATAATTTACTAATGTAGATATAACTCCTAGTGAACCCATTAATGCTAATTTATTAGTATTTGTATCAATTCTTAGTAAGTTTAATGAACTATCCCTTGTGAAGTTAGTTATTTGGGCTCTTTTATCTGCTTCTTGATAGCTATTAAAACCATAAATAAATTTATTTTTTGTATGGTCTAAAACATCAAAATATCCCCCATCTTCTATATATTCAAGAGAGTATCTTTCTTCAATTTTTTTATTATCTAGATCATTTGATAGTTTTTGTACTTTCTCATATATATCAGGATGATTATTTTCTAAAAAATTTAAATTTTTTTTATATAAATTAAAAAGTAGTTGAGTTAATTCATCAAGTTCTTGCATGTAAAACCTTATCTTTAGATATTCTATTTTACATAAAAGATTCTTAGGTTTTTATTTTTAAAGGGAACTAGAGTAATTCTAGCCCTTTAAAAGTTTAAAAATATTAAAAGGTTCAAAGACTATTGAAGAAGTCTAAGAACATTTTGTTGAATAGAGTTCGCTTGACTCATAGCATAAGTACCAGCTTGCGAAATAATATTTTGTTTATTAAAATTAGCACTTTCTTGTGCATAATCAACATCTCTAATTACAGATTCAGCAGATTTAATATTAGTTTGCTGAGTCATTTGGTTTCTGATAGCAGATTCTAATTGATTTTGAGTAGAACCGAAGTCTGCTCTCCAACCATTTAGTGTGTTAATCGCACTATCTACGTTTTTCATTAAACTTCTAGCACTTCCAGCAGAAGTAAATCCTGCATCAGCAGAAGCTTTTAATCCACTTAGTGTTAATCCAGCAACATTTGCTTGTACACCTGCTGTTGTTTTAATAGTATCAGCATCAGTTTCACCCATTTGAAATGTTAATGAACTTGCTGCTGCACCAGCACTAGCACCCTGTAAAAGAGTTGTACCATTATAATTAGTTTGGCTAGCAATGTTATTTAATTGGTCAAGAAGTTTACTAACATCTTTACCAATAGCTTCTCTACCCTGATCTGAAGTAGTATCAGTTGCAGCTTGAACTAATTTCGTTTTAATAGTATCCAAAATATTAGATTGCTCAGACATAGCCTTATCAGCAATTTGAGTTAAAGAAACAGCAGAGTTTCCATTCGAAA
>NZ_PDKC01000022.1 GCF_004116495.1 Arcobacter sp. CECT 8985
TTACAGGAGATATAATTGATTGTAAAGTAAAAAAAATAAAAAAGCAACTACAAATATTAAATAATTTAAAAAAAGTATATTTTATTAGTGGTAACCATGACTTAGTTTATGGAATAAAAGATTTAGAAAAAGTATTAGATAACTTTAATTTTATGGATAATAAAACACTATTTATTAAATATAATAATAAAGACATTGCATTAGCTGGACTTAGTGATAGGTTTTCTAAATTTTTTAAAATTAAAAGAGATGAAAGAAAAATATTAAATTTTTTAAAACAAAATAATAATTCTATTTTATTAGCACATCAACCAAAAGATTATTACTTTGCAGTAAATACAAATACCAATCTTTTTTTATGTGGTCATACCCATGGAGGACAAATATTTCCTTTTCATTATCTCGTGAAATTAGTTCAACCATTTTTAGCAGGACTTTTTTATAAAGCAAGTAGTGCAATATATGTAAATAAAGGTCTTGGGACTTGGGGATTTGACTTTAGATATAAAGCAAACAATGAAATTACACTACTTAAATTAATATATAAATAGATATTCATTTAATATTCATATTGTTTTTATATTATAATACATAATCTAAAAACAGAGGTTTTCATGAAAATTTTAGTAATTGAAGATGATGAAAAAATTATAAATTTTTTAAAAAAGGGATTGGAAGAAGAATCATATATTGTTGATTATTCTTTAAATGGAGATGAAGGAATTTATCTTGCAACTGTAAATGAATATGATTTAATACTTCTTGATATTATGATTCCTATAAAAGATGGAATAGAAGTTTGTAAAACACTTAGAAATTCAAATATAAATACCCCAATAATAATGTTAACTGCGAAAGATTCCATTGAAGATAAAATAAAAGGTTTAGATATAGGTGCAAATGATTATTTAGCAAAACCTTTTTCATTTAGTGAATTGCTTGCAAGAATAAGAGTACAACTAAGAACTAACTTTTCAAATCAAACCACAACACTTAAAATAGATGATTTAGAATTAAATCTCTTAACAAAAACAGCAACAAGAGCAGGAGATAATATAAATTTAACAGCAAAAGAGTTTGCACTTTTAGAATATCTAATAAAAAACAAAGATAGAGTTTTATCTGAAAGTGTTATAAGTTCAGCACTTAGTAATATGGATGATACTAATATTAGTAATATTGTAAATGTATATATTTATAGATTAAGAAACAAAATTGATAAGCCTTATGAAAAAAAACTTATCAAAACACTAAGAGGGTTAGGATTTAAAATAAGTGATGACTAATTTATCTATTAAAAAAAAGCTATTAATTTATAATATAATTATACAAACTATAATTTTATTGTTATTCTCTTTTTCATTATATAAAACATTAGAGTCTTCTTCTAAAGATAAACTTGAAGCAACTTTAAAAGTAATTGTTCTTGATATTGTTGATGATATTGTTGAACATAAAGATAAACTTACTAAAAGAGTTTTTAATGAAGAAAAAGAGTATAAATTTAAACCTTTGTATATTAGACTTCTAAAAATAGAAGATAATTATAAAATAATAAACTCAACAACATTTCCAAATGATATAAAAGAAAATATTAAAGATTTAAAAAGTATATCTAAAAATAGCATTGTATTTAGATATCAAAAAAACTATATAATTAGTAAAATAAATATATATATAAATAATAAAAGCTATGTTCTTGAAGTTGCTACTAATTTTGATGCAATAAGTTCTACATTGGATAATATATTATATATACTATTTTTTATAGTTCCAATTATTTTAATAATTTCAATTATTGCAGGTTATTTTTTGATTCTTAAATCCTTTGCACCAGTAGAAAAAATGTTAAATAATCTAAAAAATATAAATGCTAGTGATTTATCAAAAAGATTAGAAGCAAAAAATATGAATGATGAGATAGATTTATTAGCAAATGAGATAAATAATCTATTAAAAAGACTTGAAATATCATTTGAAAAAACTTCTCAATTTAGTAGCGATGCATCCCATGAATTAAAAACCCCACTTACAATTATTAGAGGTGAGATAGAAATTGCATTAAGAAAAGACAGATCAATAAAAGAGTACAAAAATAGTTTTGAAAACTGCTTAGATGAAATTCTAGTAATCCAACAAACAATTGATGATTTACTATTTTTGGCAAAAGAAGAGTATGAAGTTTTAGAAAATACTAAAGAGGAAATATATCTTGATGAGGTTACAAATGAAGCATATAAAGAGATGCTTTCATTTTCTAAATTAAAGCAGATAAAACTCTTATGTGAAATAGATGAACCAATTCAAATAAAAGGTCACCACAAACTACTTAAAATTGCAATAAAAAATATCATTAAAAATGCTATTACTTTTAGTTATAAAAATGAAAATGTATACATAAAAAATTATAGTGATGATAAGTATTATATTATTAGTATTGAAGATAAAGGAATTGGTATTTCAAAAGATGATCAAAAGAAAATTTTTGAAAAGTTTTTTAGAACTGATAAAAGCCGTAATAAAGAGTCTGGTGGGACAGGACTTGGGATGTCAATTGTTGAAAAAATAGTAAAAATACATAAAGGAAAAATTGAACTTGAAAGCCAAGAAAATAAAGGAACTAAAGTATTCTTTAAATTCAAAAAATGAATATGAATTTTTTTTCATAAAACATTAAATTTTTATTAACTTTACATTAACCTAATATTGATGGTTACCCTATATAATTCCTTTAACAATTTAAAGGAATTATATGAAAAAAATATCCCAATATAAACTTATCATTTATGTATCATTACTCTTTACAGTTTTTTACAATTTTTCATTTTTTAAAAACTTCTTTTTAGCTTATAATTTTACTGGAATTAATATCATTTATACTATTAGTGTTTTCTTTACACTATTTTTGTTTATTAGTTTTGTTCTATCTTTATTAAGCTCTAGATACTATGTAAAACCATTTTTAATTATTTTATTAATGGTTTCATCATTTACTGCTTATTTTATGGATACATATAATATAGTTGTTGATAAAGAAATGATTAGAAATGCTTTAGAAACAAATCTAAATGAAAGTCTTGATTTATTTAGTTTTCAATTAGTTTTATATGTTGTTTTTTTAGGAATTATTCCAAGTTTTTTAATTTATAAAACAAATATAGACTATGGCACATTTAAAAAAGAAATTTTAAAAAAATTAAAAACTCTAATACTAATTTTACTTCTTATTATTATTACACTTTTTAGTACAAGTAAATTTTATACATCATTTTTTAGAGAACATAAAACATTAAAATATTATGCAAATCCTACTTATTGGATGTTTGCAATAGTAAACTATACAAATAAAACATATTTTAAAAAGAAGATTGTTATTAAAAAAGTAGGAAAAAATGCCCTTATTGATGAATTACCTGAAGATAAAAAAGAATTAATTATTATGGTTGTTGGGGAAGCTACAAGAGCAGATAGATTTTCATTAAATGGTTATAAAAAAGATACAAATCCTTTATTAGAAAAAGAAGATATATATAATTTTTCTAATATGTCATCATGTGGAACATCTACTGCGTACTCCGTGCCTTGTATGTTTTCAAAATTTACTAGAAAAAACTATAGTCATAATAAAGCAATTTCAAATGAAAATGTATTGGATGTATTAAAACATACAAAAGATGTAAATATTTTATGGAGAGATAACAACTCTTCATCAAAAGGTGTTGCCTTAAGAGTAAAATATGAAGATTATAAATCACCTAAATTAAATACAATTTGTGAAGATGGTGAATGTAGAGATGAAGGGATGTTAGTAGGATTAGATAAATTTATAAAAAATAGTGGGAAAAAAGATATTTTAATTATTCTTCATCAAATGGGTAATCATGGACCTGCATATTACAAAAGATATCCTAAAAGATTTGAAAAATTTAAACCTATTTGTAAAACAAATCAATTAGAAAAATGTACAAAAGAAGAGATTTCAAATGCATATGACAATGCAATTTTACATACTGATTATTTCTTATCAAAAGTAATAAATTTTCTAAAACCATATTCTAAAAAATATGAAACTGCAATGTTTTATATGAGTGATCATGGAGAAAGTCTTGGTGAAAATGGAGTTTATTTACATGGAATGCCTTATTTTATGGCTCCAGTTGAACAAACTCATATTGCTTCACTTATGTGGTTTGGTGATAGTATGAAAAAAGAATTAAATTTAAAACAACTAAATAAGATAAAAGATAAAAACTTATCTCAAGACAATTTATTTCATACACTTCTTGGATTATTTGAAGTAAAAACAGATGTTTATGATAAAAACCTAGATATATTATCTACTGTTAGAAAAGAAGAAAAATGAGAAACCAACCAAAATATAATATATTCAAGAATACTTCATATGCAATTGAAGGATTAAAAGATTTAATAAAAAGTGAAAGTTCATTTAAAATTGAACTTTTTCTTTCTGTTATTTTAATTCCTATAATTTTTTTAGTAGATCAATCACTAACAAATAAATTACTTTTATTTATAACTTTTAGTGGAGTTTTATTAGCTGAAATAATAAATAGTGCAATTGAAAGAACTGTTGATTTAGTAACTTTAGAATTTCATCATATGGCAAAAAGAGCAAAAGATGTTGGAAGTGCAATTGTTTTTATAAGTATATCTATTTGTACAATTACTTGGCTATGTATTCTATTAAATTTATAAAACTTCATAAAATATTATTTTTAGGTGCTTTATTTAAAAAAAGTAAAAAAAATTTTACCATATTTAAATACACTTTTATGTTATCTTAGTTAATATTCTGCCTTAGATTTGTGTAACAAATTGACATCTTGATTCTTCTTTCAAGTTCTGTCTAAAACTACTTAATTTAACTCTTTGTAGGGGTATATATGAATTTTTGGAAAAATTTCAAAAAAAATTTTTTAGTTAATTTTTGGTCACCAATTCCTGCAGTAATTGCACTTGGTATTTTGTCTGCTTATTATTTTGGGATAACAGGAACATATTGGGCTGTTACTGGTGAATTCACTAGATGGGGAGGACATATTTTACAAGCTTTTGGTGTAGATTTATCAACATGGGGTTATTATCAAATAATGCACATGGATGGTAACTCATTTACAAGAGTTGATGGGGTTATGATTATTGGTATGTTTGCTGGGTGTATTGCAGCTGCATTTTGGGGTAATAATATAAAATTAAGAATTCCATCAAGTAAAATTAGAGTATTTCAAGCACTTTTTGGAGGAATTATTGCAGGTTTTGGTGCTAGACTTGGTATGGGTTGTAATCTTGCAAGTTTTTTTACAGGGATTCCTCAATTTTCTCTTCATGCATGGATTTTTACAATAGCAATGATTATAGGTGTATATTTTGGTGCAAAATTTACGCTTTTACCTATGTTTAGATCAAAAATGAAAATGAAAAAAGTATCTTGTGTTAAACCTTTAGAAAAAGATGAAACAAAAGTTAATAATGTATTTAAATTAGGAAGTATTGTTTTTATTGCAATAATTTTATGGGCTTTATATTTAATCTTTTTTCAACATAGTACAAAACTTGGTATGGCAATGCTTTTTGGTAGTGCATTTGGATTAATTATTGCAAAAGCACAAATTTGTTTTACATCAGCTTTTAGAGATTTATTTATTACAGGAAGAAGCCAAATGGCTAAAGCAATTGTAATTGGTATGATTGTTGCAACTATTGGTGTATTTTCTTATATTACGCTTGGACAACCACCAAAAATTATGTGGGCAGGACCAAATGCAATTATTGGTGGATTACTATTTGGATTTGGTATTGTACTTGCAGGTGGTTGCGAATGTGGTTGGATGTATAGAGCTGTTGAAGGTCAAGTTCACTTTTGGATTGTGGGAATTGGTAATGTAATTGGTTCAACTCTTTTAGCATTTGTATGGGATGATTTATCATTAAGTTTAGCAACAAGCTGGCCAAAAATAAATTTATTAGAATCATTTGGAAATTACGGTGGTTTATTTTTAAATTATGGATTACTATTTTTACTTTTTTTAGCAATTTTAGTTTTAGAAAAAAGATATTTAAATAAATCAATAAATAGATAAAGGAAAGTAGATGAAAATAGAAGAAATTATTCCAGATTTTAGACTTGATATGCAAGGTGAACCTTGTCCTTATCCAGCATTTAATGCACTTGAAGCAATGAAAGATTTGCAAAAAGGACAAATTCTTGAAGTAATAAGTGATTGTCCACAAAGTATTAATAATATTCCAGCTGATGCAAAAGCACATGGATATAAAGTATTAGATGTTGATAGTAGTGGTCCAACAATTAGATACATAATAAAAAAATAGTCTTTACATTTACAATTTTGTTGTATAATACTGCTCATTTTTTAAGGATTATATATGAATTATCAAAAGATATTAGAAGATATAAAAGAACAGATTCAACCAGAACTAAATAAAGGAAATGTTGCAGATTATATTCCTGCACTTAAAAATGTAAAAGAAGATGATTTTGCAATGAGTATAAGACTTTTAGATGGGCAAACATTTAATGTTGGCTGCTTTGATAAGAAATTTTCTATTCAAAGTATTTCTAAAGTCTTTACTTATTCAATGGCACTTAATATTTATAGCAAAGAACTTTATAATAGAGTTTGGTATGAACCATCAGGTAATCCTTTTAACTCGTTAATTCAACTTGAATATGAAAAAGGAATACCAAGAAATCCTTTTATAAATGCAGGTGCAATTGTTACAACTGATAGCTTAATAACTCACTTTAAAGATAAAAATATTGCAATTAAAAAAATAAATGATTTTATAAATAATCTTTGTGCAGATGAAATATTAATTAATGAAGATATTTATATGTCAGAGTTAAAAACAGGGCATAGAAATAGAGCATTAGCAAATCTTATGAAAAGTTTTTCAAATATAAAAAATCCTATAAATAGCACACTTGAAACATACTTTAAACACTGTTCATTTATGATGAATACTCAACAATTAGCAACTTCAATGATTTTTTTAGCAAATCATGGGAAAAATCCATTAACAAATGAAGAGTATATTACTTCATCAAAAGCAAAAAGAATTAACTCTTTGATGCTAACTTGTGGTCATTATGATGCATCAGGAGATTTTGCTTTTCATGTTGGTCTACCAGGTAAAAGTGGTGTAGGAGGAGGAATCGTTGCAATTGTTCCTAAAAAAATGGCAATTTGTGTATATTCACCAAAATTAAACTCTAAAGGTAACTCTTTAGCAGGAACAAAAGCACTTGAACTTTTTACAACAATGACAGGATTATCAATTTTTTAAATGAAAATTTAGTAACATAAAATTCACTTATTATTCATATTTATATTTTATAATTTATTATATTTATAAAGGAATATTAGATGAACAAATCATATATTTGGACTCTTCCTACAAGAGTTTTTCATTGGCTTTTTGTAGTTACTATATTAATTGCATTTTTAACAGATGATGATAAATTGCTTTTTTATCATGCAATAGCTGGATACTGTATATTTATACTTTTAGTTTTTAGATTTTCTTGGGGTTTTATGGGTCCAAAATTCTCTAAATTTAAAGATTTTGATTTAAATATAAAATCAATGAAAACTTTTATAAAGTCTTTATTTATTAAAAACAGTGAATATTTAGGTCATAATCCAGTGGCATCTTATATAATGATAGGTATGTTAATAGTTACTACTTTAATTATCATTACAGGAGCTTTTACATATGGTATTGAAGAAAAAAAAGGTCTTTTTAGTTTTTTAAGTACAGGAGTATTAAAAGATTTTAAAAGTATGGATAAAATACATGAGTTCTTTGCAAATTTATTACTATTTTTAATAGGTTTACATTTAACAGGAGTTCTATTAGACAAATTATTACATAAACAAAAATCTGCACTTATATCTATTTTTAATGGATATAAAATTAGTAAAAGTAAACTAACTATTAAATTAAATCTTATTCAAAAAATATTTGCACTTATAATGTTAATTTTACTAATTGCTTTTATATTTTTTAATATCATAAAACCAAATAATACTTTAGTATCATCAAATGACATAAATATAAATACAGCTACAATAAGTACTTTTTTTGTATAATTCCAATAAAAATTAAAGGTAAAAAATGAGTGCATTACAATTAGCAGATATTATTGGTATTATATCTTTTGCACTCAGTGGATTTTTAATAGCAGTTCACTATAAACTAGATATTTTAGGAATATTTATTTCTTCTTTTTTAACTGCACTTGGTGGTGGAATGATAAGAGATGTTATTTCAAATAAAACTCCTTATATTTTTACTCATACAACACCTATAATTCTTGTTTTAGCAACTATTTTATTATCATTTATTTTTAAACTTCATAATATAAATAATTTAGAAGGTAAAATTGCATTTATTGTATCTGATGCCATAGGATTATCTTCCTTTGCAATTACAGGTTCACTTGTGGCAATTGATAATGATTTTAATTTATTAGGTATTTTAATGCTTGCATTTTTAACAGCTGTTGGAGGTGGTACAACTAGAGATATTTTGATAAATAATGTACCATTTATTTTAATTTCTGAATTCTATGCAACTGTATCAATTATTGTAGGATTAATAACTTATATTTTACATTTTTTTGATTTAGTTAGTATTTTTTCATTAACTTTAGTTTTTATCTTTGGTACTAGCCTTAGATTACTTGCATATTATAAAAAATGGCATCTTCCTAAATTATAGTTTTTAGCCCTTCTAAAATTGTCTGTTTTTCTAACTGTTTAATCTTTTTTTCCAAAGAATCTACACTTTCATCATTACTTAATTTTATTGATTTTTGAAGAATATATTCACCTTCATCATAATTTTCATCAATATAGTGAAGAGTTACCCCTGAACTATTCTCTTTTGCTTTTATTACTGCTTCATGCACATTTCTTCCATACATTCCTTTCCCACCAAATTTTGGTAACAATGCAGGATGTGTATTTATAATTCTTTTTTCATATGCATTTAATATCTCTTTTCCAATTTTTTTCATATAACCAGATAAAAATATAATATCGCAATCATAATCTTTTAATATATTTGTAATTATTAAATCTAGATTTTCATTTTCATAAGTTTTACTATTTACTACAAAATTTGCAATATTAAATGATGCTGCTTTTTCTAAAACTTTTGCATTACTGTTATTTGATATTACTACTACAACTTTTGCATCTAAACTCTTATCTTCACACGCTTTTTGTATATATTCAAATCCACTACCATTATGTGATGATAATATTCCAATTTTTTTCATTAATTTTTCCTAAAACTTATTTGATCGCGAATTATATTTAAATTTATAAAAAATTTCAAAATTATAAAATAGTAATTTTTTATTTTAATCTTTGTGAATGTGTTAATGCAATTGCAATTGCATCTGTAATATCAAGAGGTTTAATCTCTTTTTTTATTCCAAGCATTCTTTTTACCATAAAAGCAACCTGTTCTTTTTGTGCTTTTCCATTTCCTGTTACTGCTTGTTTTACTTGAAGAGGTGTATACTCTGCAAAATTACCAAATTCTAACAATACTTTCAAAGATATCGCACCTCTAAATTGTGCTAATTTAATCACAGTTTTAGGATTAAAGGCATAAAACATATCTTCTATTGCAACCTCATCTATATCAAACTTTTCAAATATCATATTAAGACCTTCTGTCATCTCAACAATTTGCTCTTGTAATATTTTTGTTTTTATTTTTATTAGCCCTGCTTCTAAAAGCTTAATATCTCTACCATTTTTATCAATTATTGCATATCCACAATTTCTTGTTCCAGGATCTATTCCTAATATTTTCACTACTTATTCACCTTTTATTCATCACATGTTTTTAAAGTTTTCATGTTTTCACTTTAGTTTAAATCATCTTATTCACATAGTAAAAGTATGGAATAATCGTTAATCTTTTATAAATATTCACTTAAAGTCAAAAGTTTTTCACTTAAAATTTATAAATTTATTCACTTGTTGATTAATTTTTTTATAATTATTTAGATATAATATTTACCAATTATGAATAAAGAGTATATATTATATGACAAATAAAGAGTTTTTATCAATTATAAAAGAAGAATCAAATTCTATAGATTATAACAGATATTTAAAACAGTTAGTTTATAAAAAAATTTCATCTGATGAAAAAATAGCTGTATTTGAAGTATCAAATAAATATATTGCATCTTGGATAAAGAGTAAATATAGAAATCTTATTCAACACTGCTTTGAAACTATTGACGGAACAAAACCTGAAGTAGAAATAAAAGTTGCTGGTGAAAAAAAGACAAAAAAAGAGATAATAACTGAAAAATTAAAAAATGATACTGCTGAAAGTACAATTTTAAATCCATCTTATACTTTTGATTCATTTGTAGTTGGTAGTTCCAACCAAATGGCATATAATGCATCTTTAGCAGTATGTAAAAAACCAGGTATTCAATACAATCCACTATTTATTTATGGTGGAACGGGACTTGGTAAGACTCACCTTTTACAAGCAATTGGAAATGATGCAATTGAACAAGGTAAAACTGTAATTTATGTAACAATCGAACAGTTTATGAATGACTTTACATTCTCTATTAAAAATAAAAATATGGAACATTTTAGAAATAAATATAGAAAATGTGATGTTTTATTAATTGATGATATTCAATTTTTAAGTGGTAAAGAACAAACTCAAGAGGAATTTTTCCATACTTTTAATGAATTACACAATGCTAAAAAACAAATTGTAATGACAAGTGATAGACTTCCATCCCAAATTGCAGGACTTGTTGATAGATTAAAATCTAGATTTGAATGGGGTTTAACAGCTGATATCCAAATTCCAGGACTTGAAACAAAAATAGCAATTATTGAGAAAAAAAGTGAATTAAATGGTATTCATTTAAGTAGAGAAATTATTAATTTTATTGCAACTAACTTAGATAACTCAATTAGGGAAATAGAGGGTGTTTTAATTAGAATTAATGCCAGCGCTTCACTATTAAATCAAGAAATAAACCTAGAACTTGTTCAAGGTTTGTTAAAAGAACAAATAAAAGAGACTAAAGAGAATATCAAGCTTCCAGATATTATAAATGTGGTAGCAAGTGAATTAAATATTAAACCAAGTGATATTAAGTCAAGAAAAAGAACTGCAACTGTAGCAAATGCAAGAAGAGTAGTAATTTACCTAGCAAGGGAACTTACACATAACTCTATGCCTGATATTGCTAAATTTTTAGGAATGAAAGATCACAGTTCTATTTCACATAATATTAGAAAAGCAAATGAGTTAATAGAAAAAGATGAAAACTTTAAATTAATCATCGAAAATTTAAAAAATAAAATCATAAATAAGGAGTGGTAAAAAATAAGTTTTAGAAGCTTGTGTGAAAAGATGTGAATATAAACAATTTATTGTTCACTTTCATTTCGTACGATGAAATGGAAGTTTACTAAATATTTTCATCTTTTCACACGCTCTACTGCTACCACTACTTAAAAGAAATAATAAGAGGAGATCAAAGTGAGATTTATCATCACAAAACATATCATTGAAAACATAGTTTCTTCAATGCAACCGTTCTTAGAAAAAAAAGATGCTAGTTCTATTACTTCACATATATATTTAGAAGTAAATAATGATAAATTAATTATAAAAGCAACAGATTATGAAATAGGTTTAGAGTCTCAAATCGAAGAACTAAATGAAAGTGTAAATGGTAAAGCTACAGTAAATGGAACTAATCTACTTGGAATATTAAAAAGATTAAAAGATTTAGAAATAATTGTAGAAACATCTAATAACAATTTAATTATTAGACAAAATAAATCTACATTTAAATTACCAATGTATGATCCAGAAGAGTATCCAACATTACCAAAAGCTTTAGAAAATAGTAAACTAGATATTAGTATGTTAAATTTAATTAACTCAATTAGAAAAATTACTCCTGCAATTGATAATAACAATCCTAAATTTGAATTAAATGGTGCATTAGTAGATATAAAAAATAGTAAAATAAATTTTGTAGCTACTGATACAAGAAGATTAGCAGTATCTCATCTTCAAAATATATCTAATAACACTGAAAATCAATTTATTATTCCTAAAAAAGCAATAATTGAAATTCAAAAACTATTTTTAGATGATGCAAATATTTCATATGATGAAACTAATTTAATTATTTCAAATGATAAAATGACTTTCTTTACAAAACTAATTAATGGTAAGTTCCCAGATTATGATAGAATTATACCTAAGAGTTTAAAATATAATTTTACTCTACCAAAAAACATGCTAATAGAATCAATTAAATTAGTTACTTCACTTTTCTCAAACATAAAAATTACATTTAATAATGATAATATTATCTTTGAAAGTTTAGATGAAGATAGTGAATCAAAAACACAAATTGATATTAATTTAAATATTGATAAATCTTTTTACCTTGCAGTAAATGCAAAATATTTATTAGACTTTTTAAGTTTAACAAACAAAGAAGACATAACTATTGGATTTAATGAATCTAATTTACCATTTTATTTAGAAGATGAAAAATTCTTCACAATAGTAATGCCAATTGTATTAGAAAAATAAAGTAATTAAAATAAGGATATAGATAAATGAGTCAAGAATACGGCGCTAGTAATATTAAAGTTTTAAAAGGTCTTGAAGCTGTAAGAAAAAGACCAGGTATGTATATTGGTGATACAAATATCAATGGTCTTCATCATATGGTATACGAAGTTGTTGATAACTCTATTGATGAAGCAATGGCAGGATATTGTAAAAATATTAAAGTATCAATTACAAAAGATAACTGGATTAAAGTAAGTGATGATGGTAGAGGTATTCCAACTTCAATTCACCCTACAGAAAAAATATCAGCTGCTACTGTTGTTTTAACAGTACTTCATGCAGGTGGTAAATTTGATAAAGATACTTATAAAGTTTCTGGTGGACTTCATGGGGTTGGTGTTTCTGTTGTAAATGCACTATCTAGCGATTTAAAAATGACTATTCATAGAGAAGGTAAAATTCACTATCAAGAGTTTAAAAAAGGTATTCCAGTTGTTCCTTTAGAAGTTATTGGTGATACAAGAAAAACTGGAACAACAATTGAATTTTTAGCTGATGACTCAATTTTTGAAGTAAAAGAATATGTATTTGAAACATTATCTAAAAGATTTAGAGAAGTTGCATATTTAAATCCAATGATTTCTATTACTTTAGAAGATGAAAGAACTAAGGTTAAAGAGATTTATCACTTTGAAGGTGGTATTGCTCAATTTGTTGCAGATTTAAACAAAGAGACACCTGTATGTGATCCTGTATCGTTTTCTGATAAAGTAGAAGATGTAGAAGTTGATATTGCTTTATTATATAATACTTCATATACAGAAAAAACAATATCTTTTGTAAATAATATTAGAACAATTGATGGTGGTACACATGAAGCTGGTTTTAAAGCTGGGCTTACAAGAAGTATTGTTAAATATTTAAATCATAACGCAAATGCAAGGGAAAAAGATACTAAAATTACAGGTGATGATGTAAGAGAAGGTCTTATTGCAATTGTTTCTGTAAAAGTTCCAGAACCACAATTTGAAGGACAAACTAAAGGTAAATTAGGTTCTTCATATGTAAAACCAATTACTCAAAAATTAACTGGTGAACAATTAGATAAATATTTTGAAGAAAATCCAACCGCTGCAAAAGCAATTATGGATAAAGCTTTAATGGCAGCACGTGGAAGAGAAGCTGCTAAAAAAGCAAGAGATTTAACTAGAAAAAAAGATGCAATGACAGTTGGAACACTACCTGGAAAATTAGCTGAATGTCAAAGTAAAGATCCTGCAATTAGAGAATTATATCTAGTAGAAGGGGATTCTGCAGGTGGTTCAGCAAAACAAGGTAGAGATAGAGTTTATCAAGCAATTTTACCACTTAAAGGTAAAATTCTAAATGTTGAAAAAAGTAGACTTGATAAGATTTTAAAATCTGATGAAATTAGAAATATGATTACTGCACTTGGTTGTGGAATTGGTGAAGATTTTGATCAAGAAAAAATTAGATATCATAAAATTATTATAATGACCGATGCGGATGTTGATGGTAGTCACATTCAAACACTATTACTTACTTTCTTCTTTAGATTCTTAAGACCAGTAATTGAAAATGGATATTTATATATTGCTCAACCACCTTTATTTAGATATAAAAAAGGTAAAAATGAGACATACTTAAAAGATGAAACTGCATTATCAAATTTCTTAATTCAAAATGGTTTAGAATCATATGAGTTTGAAGGACTAGGTTATAATGATCTACTTGATTTATTTAAAACAGTTGCAAGATATAGAGAGATGCTTCAACAATTAGAAAAAAGATACTCTTTAATCTCTGTAATTAGACATTTAATTGAAAATCCTGATTTAGTAAAATTAGATTATTCAGGATTATATGAAATTGTTAAAGAGTTCCTTGAAAATAAAGGTTATAATATCTTAACAAAAAATATAAATGATCATATGATTCAACTTTTTGTTCAAACAACAGAAGGACTAGAAGAATTAATTATTGATGATGAATTATTTGCATCTCCATATTTTAGTGAAGCAACATATATTTATTCAAGACTTGTAGCAAGAGATATTTCTTTGTTTAAAAATGATGTAATTACTGAACTTGAAGGAATTGAAAATTTAGCTAAAAAAGGTGCTTATATTCAAAGATATAAAGGTTTAGGAGAAATGAACCCTGAACAACTTTGGGAAACTACTATGACTCCTGAAGATAGAAGACTATTAAGAGTTACTATTGAAGATGCAGAAGTTGCAAGTGATACATTTACTCTATTTATGGGTGATGAAGTAGAACCAAGAAGAAACTATATAGAAGAACACGCAAAAGACGTAGAACACTTAGATGTATAAAAAAGAGGATTTATCCTCTTTTTTACTTTTTAACCTACCCTTTCAAATATAATTTGGAGACTTAATGAGAAAAAAAAGAGGCTTATCTTATGAAGCTAAAGTTATTTTAATTATTTTTGCTATATTAGTACTTATTTTTGCACCTATAAATATTTCAGAAGATATTTTATTTACTAAAAACAGTATAAAAGCTTTTTATGAAAAATATATAAACATTTATCCATTATATTTACAAATATTTGTAATATTATTACCTTTTATTATCTATTTTATAATAAAACAAATTAGAAAAAATAGATGCTCTTATAAAGAAGATGTTATTTATAATTTAAAATGGAAATGGGATTGGTCAAAAGATAAAATTGTAAATTTACAGTGTTATTGCCCTTATTGTGCTAATGAAGTTTATTATGATGATACTATTTCAAATTATGATAAATTAGCAATTAGTAAACTTGAATTTATTTGTGATAATTGCAATAAAGTGGTTGCTTCTCTTCCAAATGCTAATAGTACAAAAAGATCTGCAGCTAATATTCAAAATGAGATACAAAGAGTTATTAATATTAGAGTAAGTAAAATGTAAATTTTACTTACTAAATATATTAATTAAAATAATAACTGCAATAAATAAAAGAATTAATCCAGATATTTTTTCTATTTTATTTGAATATTTTTGAATAAAAACTCTATTTTTTTTATGACTTACTAAATATACAATAAAAATATCCCAAAATAAAACAGCAAAAAACATCCATCCTGCATAGAAATATTGATACATTAAATTTATATGTTCATTAGATGAAATAGAAAACATTGTAAAATAGAATATTGAATTTTTAGGATTTAAAATAGCAGATAAAAACCCTTTAAAAAAGTTATTAAAAAGCTCTTTTTTTCTATGCTTTTTTGTTTGTATATTTTCAAAAAGCTCTCTTTTTTT
Organism: Arcobacter sp. CECT 8985; assembly: GCF_004116495.1. Taxonomy (GTDB): domain Bacteria; phylum Campylobacterota; class Campylobacteria; order Campylobacterales; family Arcobacteraceae; genus Malaciobacter. Next base: position 15,940 of record NZ_PDKC01000022.1, read on the forward strand.
TGAATTAATTAAATGATATGAAATATATATTAAATATAAAGAACCTAATAATTTTATACTTTCAAATAAAAATTGATTATTTGTAATAAACATAATACCAAATAATGCTAGTAAAATATAAATACCGTTTGAAATAGCAATTCCCAAAGCTGTAAGTATTCCAGCAAGTTTACCTTGTCTTGAAGAAGTAGATAATAGTATAAAAAAATCTGCACCGGGGCTTAATAAAGCAATGAAATGAGCAGTAGCTAAAGGAATAAAACCTTGTAAAAAAATATCTAAATTCATAAAACTCCTTTAAAAAAAAGAATTTTATAAAAATTCAAAAATTAATTATTGTACAAAGTTGTCTTTATACTCTTTGGGAGTTGATGCAGTGATTTTTAAAAAATTTCTATGAAAATGACTTTGATCATAAAAACCACACTCTAAAGCAACTTCAACTATTGTATAGTTTTGTTTCAATAATTTTTTTGCAAGTTCTATTTTTAAATTTAGAAAAAATGAATAAACAGATATTCCAAACTCTTTTTTAAATAGTTTTATAATATAAAATTTTGATAAATCAAATTTTTTTGATAACTCTTCTAATGTTATATCTTTTTTTACATTTTGTTCTAAAAATTTAACTAAATTATCTATTTTTGTACTATTTTTTATTTTTAAAGGTTTGATATTTGAGTGATTTTCATAAATTTTAGTAATAAAATCAATTAAAATTAACTCTTTTTCTAGATATAGCATATTTGAAAAAATAGCTTCACAAACATTTATAAACTCATTGAATAGTTCTTTATTTTGAATTAATTCATCTTTAACATTTACAAACTCTTTAAAATCTAAAACATCACAAATCCAGTGTTTATTTAAATAAAGCATATAATACTCACTATTTTGTAGCTCTTTACAATTACAGCTATGTATTATATTGGGATTTACAATTGCCAAGTCATTTTTAGAAATTATATATTTATTATTTTTATTTTTATATTCTCTTTGTCCATTTATAACTGCGCCAATAGAAAAAATATCATGGTGAAAATGCTCTTTATATGATAAATTAGAAAAAGAGTATCTTAATTCCAAAAATGGTAAGTTTTTATCTGTATATATTTTTGTTTTTCTCATAGTTATTGTATTATATACTAAAGAAGTTTATATTGTTATCTTTGTAAGTATTTTTTTGATAAAATGGGCAAAATTTAATATTTAAAAGGTTATTTAATGGAAATGAAATATGGTGAAAAAGAGATTGTTGAATTTGATATAAATAGTAGTGAGCACTATTGGCCAAATAACAATGATAAAAGCTATGTAATAAATATTGAACTTCCAGAATTTATGGCGAAATGCCCAAGAAGTGGATATCCAGATTTTGCTACAATAAAATTAGAATATATACCAAATAAAAAACTTATTGAGTTAAAAGCTATAAAAATTTATATAAATACATTTATGTATAGATCAATTTCTCATGAAAACTCAGCAAATGAAATTTTTGATACTCTATACAAAAATTTAGAACCAAAATGGATGAAAGTTGTTGCAGATTTTAAACCAAGAGGTAATGTACATACTGTAATCGAAATAGATAGCGCAAAAATGTAAGGATGAGTCTTGGAGAGATTAGTAACTACATCTCAAGCCGCACAAATATTGGGCTTATCTCTTCAAGGTGTACACTATAGAATTAAAAATAATCAATTAAAATCAATAAAAAAATCTGGCAAAACTTATGTTTATATTAGTGAACATGTAGAAGATAAATCAAATGATAAACAACCACAAATAGTGGAAATAAAAGAGATAATTAAAGCAAAAGATGAGCAAATTAATCTACTTAAAAAAAATATGAAATGGATGAGAAAACAGTATAATTCAGAAATAAATAGATTAGAAAGAAATCAAAAAAAGATTATTACTGTATTTAATAGAGAAATTGAACTTCTGCAAAGCGCATTTAATGAGATGCGTTCAATATATAAACCACAAATAGAAAATAAGCAAGAAACTAAAGAAAAAACTTCAAATGAACAAAAAATGAGTGAAGTAAAATATCTTACTTTACAACAGTTTGCAAAAATGATGAAAGCATATGGAAAAAATGACTTAGAGATTAAGACTATTATCCTTACAGCTATCAAATCTCAAGATTCTAGGTTCTTATATAATAAAAAAACAAAAAAGATATTAATAAGAGATACTGATTTTAGGGATTTTTTATAGAAATTTTAAAATTTTCTTTTTTCACTCTTGACATTTAGTACTAATTAGTAGTATAATTTCACAAATGAAAGGAAAATGATGCAAAAAACAAGTCTTAAAAGTTATGGAAAAAGAACTGATAAAGTTATGAAGACAGTTGTAAGACTAGAAAGAGCAAGTCTTAAACTTCATAATATGACTGTAAATTATTTAGCAAATCACAACCTTACATTCAATCAGTTTAAAGTTTTAGAAGTATTGTACCATAGAGGTGATTTAAATGTAAGTTCAATTACAAAACTTACAATGAGTACACCAGGTAACATTACAGTAGTAATTAGGAACTTAAAAAGAGATGGCTGGATTACTTCAGTTAAAGATCCTAATGATAGTAGAGCTTCTATTTTAACTATTACGTCTAAAGGTAGAGATATAATAAAAAGTGTGTTTCCTTCTCATGCCCAAAATCTTCATGATTCCCTTGAAGTTTTAGATGATAATGAGTTAAATAGCTTATATGAGCTTCTAAATAAAGTGTATAAAGCAAATTAAAAATTTAAATAAAAATTACTAATTAGAACAAAGGAAAAAAATGAAAAATTTAGTAAAATTAGGTTTAGTTTCAATAGTAGCAGCAGGTTCATTATTCGCTGGAACATATAATGTTGATGCATCGCATTCAAATGTTGGTTTTAAAGTAAAACACTTAATGATTTCAAATGTTACAGGTAAATTTGATAAATTTAGTGGTTCTTTTGAATATGATGAAAAAACAAAAACATTAAAAAGTTTAACTGGTAATGTAGATGTTGCATCTATTAACACTGAAAATAAAAAAAGAGATGGTCACTTAAAATCAAAAGATTTCTTTGATGCAGCGAACTTCCCTAAATTAACTTTTAAATTAAAAAAAGTTGAAGATGATAAAGCATATGGTGTATTAACTATGAAAGGTGTTTCTAAAGATGTAGTTTTTGATTTTGAAAACAATGGAACTGTTAAAGATCCATGGGGAAATCAAAGAGTTGGTTTAGAATTAAGCGGAAAAATTAATAGAAAAGACTTTGGATTAAACTGGAATAAAGCACTAGAAGCTGGTGGTGTAATGGTTGGTGAAAACGTTAAATTAAATATCGAATTAGAAGGTATCCAAGCTAAATAATTAAAGGGGATTTCCCCTTTATATTTAGGAGTAAAGCCATGATTCCATCTTTATTTATATCACACGGTGGCCCTAATACAATTTTACACGATAACACAACAAAAAAAAGTCTAAAAAATATAACAAACGTTTTAAAAAATCCAAAATATATAGTTATTGTTTCTGCACACTGGTCAACTAGAAGTTTAGAGATAATAAGTCCTAATGCAAATAAAATAATGTATGATTTCTATGGCTTTGAAAAAGAGTTATATGAATACAAATATAAAATAAAAAGTGATTTAAAATATACAAATAAAGTATTAGATAAATTACAAAGTTTTGATGTTAGATTAAGTAACAAAGATAGCTTTGACCACGGAGTATGGACAGTTTTAGCAATGATGTATAAAAAACTTGATATACCTGTAATAAATATTAGTTTGCCACTTGGTTATAGTGCAGAAAAACTATTTTTATTGGGACAAAGTCTAAGAAGTTTAAGAAATGAAGCTCTACTAATATTTAGTGGTTCAATAACTCATAATTTATATGATTTATACCCAAGTTTAGATGCTCCTGTTAAAAAGTATGCATATACTTTTAATGAAAAAATAAAACAAATTTTAAAAACAGGTGACAAAGAGCAGTTATTGAATTATGAAAATATAGAGTACTTTAAGCAAAACCACCCCACTAAAGAGCATTTTCTTCCAATGCTAATTGCTTTAGGTACTTCAAAAAGCTATAAAGCTAAAAGTTTTAATAGTGAGATTGTTTATTCTAATTTATCAATGGAAAGCTACATTTTCGAAGATTAACAGACAAAAAAAAGAGTGCTATAAAGCACTCTTTAGACTCTTATATAATTTTTATAAGTACTTATAGAAATATTTCTTTTAGAGCACCAAAAAATTAATTTATTTGCCATACAGCTTCAATTATTTTCATTTTAGTTGATTCACTTAATTCATCTTCATTAATAATTGATACTAGAATTTCCAGTAATAATTTATCATTTATTTTACCTTCAGCGAGCCAAACTACAATTTCTTCCATATGATACATAAATCTTTTTATACAATAATCATATCCATTAATTTCTAAAAAATATGCCCCTAGTACTAAACTAGAACGTTTATTTCCATCATTAAATGGATGAAATTTATTTACAGCAATTATTAAATGTTTTAATTTTTCTTCAATTGTAGGATAATATAAATCATGTTGAATATGTTCTAAAGCACTTTCAAGTAAATGAATTTCTCTGTTTCCACACAAGCCACCACTTTTTTTTATAATCCAATCATGTACTTCAATAGCATGTTTTATATCAAAATAAAATATTGTTGAACTCATATTATCTATCTTTTAGTCGTTTTAAAATAGCTAGTGTTTCTGGGTCTGAAAGTCTTTCTTCTAATGTTTTACTTTTTTCTCCTAAGAATTTATCAAAATCCACTTTAGGAACAGATTCCACGTAATTTTCAAGTTTTTCATGTAATGCATCTCTGAAGCATAAATCCCGACTTGCCATTTTAGCTCTAGCATCATTAATATGTGGAGTAAGATATGGATTTTTAGCTGCTTTATCAAAAAGGTGATTTAATTCATCTGTAGATAATTTTCTTCCTAAATCTTCAAATTTTTCTTTCATTTCAGTAGCAATTCCATGTTCAAAAGAGGCAATAGCATTAAGAACTTCTGCATACATAGTGTCTCTTACACTATCTTTATCTTTTAAAGATAATATTTTTTTATATTCCTTTGCATTTTCTAGAAAAATAATTTGATATATTTTATTTGTATAAGTTGCATATTTCCATTTACTATTTGAATCTAAATATAAATCTAATGCATCAGTGAATTCTTTTCTATAACTAAATTCTTTATATGCTGAAGGTAGATATGATTCATCTCTTTGATTAATGAATTTTGTATGTCCACCTGATTTTTCAGCCATAACATCCAATACAATATCTAATATTTTATTTCTTATTTCTTTTGCTCTTTTACTCTCCGTAACTAACATTGCTAAGTTTAATACAGTACGAAAGGTAAATAACCCTAAAGAAGGACTTTGTGATATGTCACCGACACCAATGTCGGAGAGATAATTCTTAAAACTTTTAAGTTCTAAACCTTTAAGAACTTTATATCCATTTTTAGTTAGTTCTTCATTATGATTTTCTAAGTATCTTTCAATAGTACGAACATTTACATCTAATATTTCTGCTACTTTAACTTTACTAAAAATAGCTTCATTCTTCCAATATAATCCACCTAAATTTAGGTTTTCTTCTATTTTTTCAATGGCATAACCGTTATTTAAAATATTTTGTCTATTAGTAGTTGATGAAGTTAAATCTTTTTTCATATTTTCTCTTTTTATTTTATTAAAAAAACTTTTCTAGATTATACCTTTAAGTAGTTTAGATGAATACTTTTTTAATATTATATAATGATAATAATTTATTTTTCAAATTTTAGCTATTGTTCACCGATTAATTCAAAGTTGTTCTTTTCCCTTTTGTCAGATTGACTTGAACTTGCAAATTTAAATTTTCATAGTTTTTTCCAGAAGGTTTAACAATAATCCATCAACTTCAGTTATTTAGGCTTGAGATTTTTAAGTTTTATATCTACTAATGTTTTAGAAATTTTTTCATATCATTACATCAATGGTACATTGGATAAAATTAATTGAGATTGTTTATTCTAATTTATCAATGGAAAGCTACATTTTCGAAGATTAGTAGACAAAAAAAAAGAGTGCTATAAAGCACTCTTCTCCAGATACCCAAGCACACCACTAAGTAAGGTGCCTTGCTGTGTTCCCACCCTGGGGCGTTGTCTTAAAAAATGATTGCAAGGGTCTAAAGAAGAGCACTCAAAATACCTTGATATTTTCAGTGCTTTTCTTTAAGGAGCGTATTATACATCAAAAAACTTAAAACTACTTTTAAATTAAAAAGTAAAATTTAAGAAATTTTAGATATAACTCCATTATAATTTTATAAAAGAGTAGAAATTGAATACTAAATACAGCTTTATTGGAATAATCTCATTAATTTTTGCAATGTTTATCTGGGGTAGTTCTTTTATTGGATTAAAAGTTGCCCTTGAATATTATAATCCTTATACAATAATATTTGTTAGAATGGTTTTTGCTTCATTGTGTTTTGTAATTTTTATAAAAGAGTTTATTAAATATGATTTTACAAAAAAAGATTTAATGTATATAGTTTTATTATCTTTATTTGAACCTTGTTTATACTTTTTATTTGAAGTAAATGCTTTACAATTAACAACAGCTTCACAAGCAGGAATGATTACTTCTTTAGTACCTCTAATAACAGGAGTTTTAGCAGTTATATTTTTAAAAGAGTTAGTATCTAAACAATTTATTTTTGGCTCTTTTTTAGCTGTTTTTGGTTCTATTTGGTTAAGTTTAGAAGCTGTAACTTCTCTTAGTGCACCAAATCCAATATTAGGTAATTTCTTAGAGTTTTTAGCTATGTGTTGTGCATCGGGATATACAATAGTAGCAAAATATTTAACAAATAAGTTCTCTGCACTTTTTATTACTGCAAGTCAAGCTTTTATTGGTGCAATATTCTTTTTACCATTTGCAACTTATGAAGTTATAAATCATGACTTTGTGTTTAATATGGAAGGCTTTTTATGGATTATTTATTTAGGTGTTATTGTTACTTTAGGTGGGTATGGTTTATATAATTTTGCATTAACAAAAATAAATGCCTCAAAAGTATCTATTTATATAAATTTAATTCCTGTATTTACTCTTCTTTTAGCTTATTTTATATTAAAAGAAAAACTTTCATTTCAAGAAATAAGTGCTTCAGCGGTAATTTTATTTGGAGTATTTATATCTCAAATAAAAATTGTAATACCAAAAAAAATATTTAATTTTTTCAAAAAAATATGAGTACTTATCTTTTATTATTTGTTGTAAGTTTAGTCTCAGCTACACTTTTTCCTATGGGAAGTGAGGCTTTACTTATATTAAATATAAAAGATGGTTACAATATTTATTTATTATTATTGTTTGCAACAACTGGTAATGTTCTAGGTTCAATAATTAATTACTTTTTGGGTTTAAAAGGAGAAGAGTTTTTAATTAAAAAAAAGATTTTAGATTCTAAAAAAATAGACAAATACAAAATCTTTTTTGATAAATATGGATTTTATTCTCTATTTTTATCTTGGGCTCCTATTATTGGTGATCCAATTACTTTAATTGCAGGTGTTTTTAAATATAGTTTCAAAAAATTTCTTTTAATTGTTTTTATATCTAAATTTTTGAGATATCTTTTTTTATGTTTACTAACGCTATATTTAAGTTAATGGAATTTTAATTATAAAGTTCGCCCCATAATATTTTTTATTATTTGCTTCAAACATACTATTTTCTACTAATATTTCACCATTCATATGTTTTTCAATAATCTCTTTACTCATATAAAGACCTATTCCTGTTCCATTATCATTCTTTTTTGTCGTAAAATATGCATCAAAGATTTTTTCCATTATTTTTAATTTTATTCCTCCAGCATTATCTTTTATGCTAAAAATAATATTATTTTGTTTTTTATATGTTTGAATATAGATAATTTTATTTTCAATATTTTTTATCATAAGTTGGTCTCTTGCATTATTTAAAATATTGATTAGTACTTGAATTAGTTCATTTTCTAATTGTGTTAGCTCTACATTTTCAATTTTTTTAATCAACTTAATATTTTTTGATTTAAATTGTGTAGAAACTAAACTAATACTTTTTTCTAGTATAGATGATGTTGTAAATGTTGTTTTATTTTTATTTGGTTTAAAAAAGTTTTTGAAATCATCAATTGTTCTTGATAGATGTAAAGTTGCATCAATTATAATTTTTATATCAGAATTAAATTCTTTATCATTTAAAACTCCAAACTCTTTTTGAACTTTTATTCCTGATGCTGCAGTTGATATTAAAGATAAAGGTTGTCTCCATTGATGAGCTATATTTCCTATCATTTCTCCCATTGTTGCCATTTTTGATTGTTGTGTTAATAGTGTATCTTTTTGTCTATTCTTAGTAATCTCTTCATATACTTTCTGTTTATACTCAATAAATATTCTTTTTATTATATTTGACATATATGCAGAAATAATCAATAAAATAACTGTAATTGAAAAACTAATTAGTAATATATTAGTAATATATACTTTTTTATATTTTAAAGCTTCTTGTTTTTTCTGTTGTATTAACTTTTCTAATTTTGTTTTATAATATCCCATTCCTATTATCCATTTCCATTGAGGAATATTTATAATATATGAAGTTTTTTCTTTTAATTTATTTGATGTCATGTGTTCTTTATATGTCAAAAAACCATGTTCTTTCTTTTTTGCTAAATTAACTATCTTTTTAAATAATTCTTTATTTTTTATTTCATAATTTTTCTTCAATTTTTTAAGGTTTTTATGTCCTAAAACCTTTGCATTGTAGTTAATTACAAAAAGATATCTTTCATTTAATTTGTTTATTTTATTTATATATTTTAAAATATCTTCTTTTATAGAGTTTTCAAAATCTGATAAATACTCCCCTGTTCCAATTGATATATTAAGTGGTTTAAAATATTTGTAAAATGATATTTTCTTATATATCCTTTCTTTTTCTTTTTTTGGTTTGCTCCAATAATATGTATCGAATGTTTCAGTTTTATTTTTTATAGTATTGATTATTTTTTTTACGAAGTTATAGCCATTTGTATCTTTTAAATGTAGGTAGTTTTTATTTTCAAGATTTTCATTTAATGGATAAAGTAGATTATTTCCTTTTATATCATGTATAAAGTAATACCCTCTTCCATTATTAAATCTAATCTGCCTTAGTGCATCTTTTATCATTTTTAAAATAACAGTTTTATCTTTTGTTTTGTTTTCTAAATATATATTATATGCTATTGTATATGCTTCATCTACTCTATTTTTAAGTTCTTTTCTTAACTCATCTTCACTCTTATTTTTTTGATACATTATATACTGATAGAATTTTTTTACTTCTAATTGTATCTCTTCTTTACTTTGTTGAGTGAAAGTTGTCTCTATTTTTCTTATTTCTTTTTTATAGTAATTTTGATTATTTAATAAGAGTAAATATGTAATTAACATTGATAATAAAATTATAAAAACAATTGGAGCATATTTTATAATTTGTAATATTCTTTTTTCATTATTTTTTATCATTAAGACTATTATATATAATTATAATTAAAAATTCACATGTTAAAGTGATTTTTTAATAAGTTATTTTTTGAAAAAATCTTATAAATTCTATTTTTATATGAAAATTCTAAATAATTAGCATGTAACCAAAGTCTATAACTTCCTGTTTTTTGGGCTCTTAATTCTTTTTCTAAGGTTTTATTTAAATATCCTTCAGCAATTTCATCTTCAACTCCATAAATAGGATCTCCTACAATTCTATGTCCAATTGAATATAGATGAACTCTTATTTGATGCTGTCTACCTGTATGAGGAATAGCTTCTACTAATGATATATTCTTTTTTTTATTGTAGCTTATTGGTTTTATATATGTTAAAGACTCTTTTCCTTCTTCATATGATGTTGTCATTCTAACCCCAATTTGCTTACCTTCTTTTAAAATTTTACTATCTATTTTTATGGTTTTTTCAATTTTACCTTCAACAATTGCAAGGTATGATTTTTTATATTTTTTTTCTAAAAACATATTTTTTAATTCTACTTCACTTTTCTTATTTTTTGCAACAATAATAAGTCCAGAAGTTTCTGCATCTATTCTATGAGCAAGGTTTGCATATTCTCCAAAATGGTATCTTATTTCATCTAATAAAGAGTATTTTGTATTTTTTGAAATTGGATGTACCATAAGATTTGATGGTTTATCAAAAAGGGCAAAATCATTAAAATTTAATAATGGATTTAGACCTCTTGTATGTCCTTCAAACTGCGCTATATATATGAAATCTCCTCTTATTTTTTCTCCAATTTCATATGGGATTTTATTTTCATCAAAAACTCTATGTTTACTTAGATACTTTTGCGATAATTTGGGATTTAAAGAGATATTTTGTAATAAAAAATATTGTATTTTCTTGCCACTAATTGCGGTATATTTTTTTAAAATAAAAGGCACAAACTTTTCCTAAAAATTAAGTTTAAATTAACCAAATTTTAATAAAAAATTTTGGGTAACTTAGTTAATATATCATACATTAAAAAGCAATAAAAATTGATAAAAAAGAAAACAAGGGACTTACAATATGGTTGAAAGATATGCAAGAGAAGAGATGAGTTCAAAATGGACTATGCAAGCAAAATATCAAGCATGGCTAGATGTTGAAAAAGCTGTTGTTAAAGCTTGGAATAAAATTGGTTTAATTCCTGATGAAGATGCAAAAAAAATCGTAGATAATGCTGGTTTTTCTGTTGAAAGAATAGATGAAATTGAAGCAGTAACTAGACATGATTTAATTGCTTTTACAACAAGTGTATCTGAAACACTTGGTGAAGAATCAAGATGGTTTCATTATGGAATGACTTCTTCTGATACTGTTGATACAGCAGTCGCTTTACAAATGAAAGACTCTTTAGAATTAATCATCAAAGATGTAAAAATGATGATGGAATCTATTAAAAAAAGAGCACAAGAACATAAATTTACTTTAATGGTAGGTAGAAGTCATGGTATTCATGGTGAACCTATAACATTTGGACTTGTTCTTGCAGTATGGTATGATGAAATGGCAAGACACTTAGAAAATTTAGAACAAACAATGAAAGTTATTAGTGTTGGTCAAATTTCTGGTGCTATGGGTAACTTTGCACATGCTCCTTTAGAACTTGAAGAGTATGCTTGTGAAGAATTAGGTCTTCAACCAGCTCCTGCGTCAAATCAAGTTATTCAAAGAGATAGATATGCAAGACTTGCTTCAGCACTTGCATTATTAGCTAGTTCAATTGAAAAATTTGCTATTCAAGTTAGACATTGGCAAAGAACTGAAGTTTATGAGTGCGAAGAGTTTTTTGCAAAAGGTCAAAAAGGATCTTCAGCAATGCCTCATAAAAGAAATCCAATTTTAACTGAAAATATTACAGGTCTTGCAAGAATAATCAGAGCATATGCAACTCCTGCAATGGAAAATGTAGCATTATGGCATGAAAGAGATATATCTCACTCTTCAACTGAAAGATTTTGGTTACCAGATGCGTTTATTACAACAGATTTTATGCTTCACAGAATGAACAATGTTATCTCAAACTTAACAGTAATGCCAGAAAATATGATGAAAAATCTTAATTTAACTGGTGGATTAGTATTCTCTCAAAGAGTATTACTAGAATTACCAAAAGCAGGTGTAAGTAGAGAAGATGCATATAAAATCGTACAAAGAAATGCAATGAAAGTTTGGGAAGAAATTCAACATGACAAACCAACAACAAATGATAAAGGTGAGTCTATATATTTAGAACACTTATTATCTGATGAGGATTTAAGAGCTAAATTAAGTGAAGAACAAATTAGAGAATGTTTCAACTATGATTACTATACAAAAAATGTAGATGCAATTTTTAACAGAGTTTTTAAATAATTTATAATAATTCCACACAAAAAAAGGCAACAATAATGACAATAATGATTCAAAAAAGAAATGGTAGAAAAGAGATCTTAGATATTACTAAGATTCAAAAAATGACAATTGAAGCAACAGAAAATTTAGATGGTGTAAGCCAGAGTGAATTAGAATTAGATGCAAAGATTAAATTTGTTGATGGTATGAGTTCATCAGATATTCAAGATGCATTGATAAAAACAGCTGTTGAAAAAATTGATATTGATGTTCCAAATTGGACTTTTGTTGCTGCAAGATTATTTTTGTTTGATTTATATCATAGAGTTGGTAAAGAGACTCATGGTGTAAAAGGTGATCCTTATTGTCATATTTCAGAATATTTAAAATTTGGTAAAAAAGCAGAAAGATTACTTCCTGCACTTGGTGAAGGGTATGATTTAGATGATTTAAATGATTATATTGACCCTTCAAGAGACCTTTTATTTAATTATCTTGGAATTAAAACACTTTATGATAGATACCTAATTAAAAACAAAAAAGGTGAGCCAATAGAGCTACCACAGCACATGTTTATGGCAATAGCTATGTTCTTAGCACAAGATGAAGAAGATAAACAACAAAAAGCAAAAGAGTTCTATGACGTAATTTCTAAATTTGAAGTTATGTTAGCAACTCCAACACTATCAAATGCAAGAACAAATAGACATCAACTTTCATCTTGTTATATTGGTTCAAGTCCAGATAATATTGAAGGTATTTTTGATGGATATAAAGAGATGTCACTACTTTCTAAATATGGTGGTGGTATTGGTTGGGATTGGAACCAAATCAGAGCTTTAGGTGGAGTAATAGATAACCACAAAAGTGCTGCAGGAGGAATTATTCCTTTCTTAAAAATTACAAATGACTTAGCAATTGCAGTTGACCAACTAGGAACTAGAAAAGGTGCAATTGCAGTATATGTTGAACCTTGGCATATGGATATTGTTGATTTCATTGATTTAAAGAAAAATTCAGGTGAGGAAAGAAGAAGAACACATGACTTATTCCCTGCACTTTGGATAACTGATTTATTTATGGAGAGAATTTTAGAAGATTCTCACTGGACTTTATTTGATCCATATGAAGTAAAAGATTTAAGTGAACTTCATGGTGAAGAGTTTAAGAAAAAATATTTAGAGTATGAACAAGATGAGACTTTGACAAAAGATACAATGAAAGCAAAAGATTTATGGAAAAAAATCTTAACTTCATATTTTGAATCGGGAAGTCCATTTTTATGTTTTAAAGATAATGCAAATAGAGTAAATCCAAATCAACATGTTGGACATATTAGAAGTTCAAATCTTTGTACAGAAATATTCCAAAATACAAACCCTAACCACTATAAAATAAAATTAGAGTTTGAAGATGGAACTATTGAAACATATGAAGAAAATGATATTATTAAAGTAGATGCAGGGCAAGAAAAAAAAGCAAATAAAATAACTGCACTTGATTCTATAAACGGTAAAAAAGTATTTATTGTAGAAAAAGAAAAAATTGATGGAGATACAGCAGTTTGTAATCTTGCTTCAATTAATCTTTCTAAAATAAATACAAAAGAGGATATTGAAAGAGTTGTACCAACTGCAATTAGAATGCTTGATAATGTAATTGATTTAAACTTTTATCCATTAAGAAAAGTAAAAGCAACTAACTTAAAATCAAGAAGTATTGGTCTTGGTGTTATGGGTGAAGCACAAATGTTAGCAGAACACCAAATTATGTTTGGTAGTGAGCAACACTTTAAAAAGATTGATTCAGTAATGGAAGCAATTTCATATAATGCAATTAAATCTTCAAGTGAACTTGCAGCTGAAAAAGGAGTTTATCCTACATTTGAAGGTTCAAATTGGTCAAAAGGTATTATGCCTCATGATCATGCACCTCAAGCAGTACAAGCTTTAGTAACAAAAGATTTATTTGATGGTGGTTATGATTGGGAGCAATTAAGAGAACAAGTTAAAAAAGATGGTATGAGAAATGGTTACCTAATGGCTATTGCTCCAACGTCATCTATTTCTATTCTTGTAGGTACAACTCAAGCAATAGAACCAGTTTATAAAAGAAAATGGTATGAAGAGAACTTAAGTGGACTTATTCCCGTTGTTGTTCCAAAACTTAGTCCAGAAACTTGGCAATATTATATTCCAGCATATGAAGTTGAACAAACAGATATTATAAAAGCAGCTTCAATTAGACAAAAATGGATAGATCAAGGTCAAAGTACAAATATCTTTATGAGTTTGGATAAAGCAAGTGGTAAATATCTACATGATATATATACATTAGCTTGGAAACTAGGACTTAAATCTACATATTATCTAAGAAGTCAATCTCCAGAAGCCAATAATGACGTTGAAGATAGAAGTATGGAGTGTGCAGGTTGTCAATAAGATAACCTTACACTTTACAAGTACAAAAGTATAATTAATTGTTATAAGATAAACATATTTTAAATTTTAGAGGAAATCCTAATGGATAGAAAAACGATATATAACCCAGACTCAAAAGAGAACTTAACAGATAGAAGAATTTTTGGTGGAAATCCAGATGGTATGATTAACTTCACTAAAATGAAATACCAATGGGCATTGAATCTTTGGGATACTATGGAAGCTAATACTTGGTTTCCAAGAGAAGTTCAAATGACAAATGATGCTAAAGATTATAAATATCTAAGTCCAGCAGAAAAAAGAATGTATGATTTAGTACTTTCACAACTTATTTTTATGGACTCTTTACAAACAAATAATCTAATGGATAATATCAATCCATACATCACTGCACCAGAAGTAAATGCATGCCTTTCAAGACAATCTTATGAAGAGGCAAATCATTCAAAATCATACGCAGTAATGGTAGAATCAATTTCTGATAATACAGATGAAATTTATGATATGTGGAAAACAGATCTTAAATTAAGAGAAAAAAACAACTATATTGCAGATGTATATAAAAGCTTAGCAGCAGGCGATGGAGAGATGATTACAGACGAACAAATAGTATTGGCAATGTTTGCAAATCAAATCTTAGAAGGGTTATATTTCTATGCAGGATTTGCAGCAATTTATGCTCTTGGTAAATCAGGTAAAATGCTTGGAAGTTCTCAAATGATTAGATTTATTCAAAGAGATGAAGTAACACATCTTTTACTTTTCCAAAATATGATTAACTCAACAAGAAAAGAAAGACCAGAATTATTTACTTCTGATTTAGAAGAAAAAGTAAGAAGCATGTTTAAAAAAGCTGTAGAACTTGAGTCATCTTGGGGAACATATATCACACAAGGACAAATTCTAGGATTTACAGATGCAATTATTACACAATATATTCAACACTTAGCAGATAAAAGATTAGAAGCAGTTGGATATAAACCAATGTATAATGTAAAACACCCTATTCCTTGGGTTGATGGCTATGCTTCATTTAATGACCAAAGAACTAACTTCTTTGAAGGAAATGTTGTAAACTACTCAAAAGGTTCGATTAATTTTGACGACTTCTAAAAAAAAGAGTTTTATTAATAGCTCTTTTTAGAAATTTCTGCGTTATCGCGGAAATTTCATCACTCACTTACAATAGTAAGTTCCTAATAAAATTATCACTCTAGCCTTGAACTTTCAAAAAATAACTATCACTAAAACTCTTTTAGTTTAATATATAATAAGAAATTAACAATTAGCTGGTTGCTTTTTGTAATACTTTTTTCAATAAAAAAGTATTATTCTTTATAAAATAAGCCATTTAAATACTCACCTTAACAAAACCATTAAATCAACATAATAATCACTTTAAAAGCTATTTATGTTTAAAATAACACATATTTAAAAGGATATAAATGCTAAAAGAAAAAACACAAGATTTTTTAAGAGCTCAGATTATGGATTTGAATGATTTTAACTACTCATTTGAAGAAGATGGTGAGTATTTACATGTAATTTTTGATGAGATTTTTTCAAAAAAAATACAAAAAGAGTTTACATTTAAACTTGTAAATGATACTTTATATATGCACTCTATTTCTTATGGGTGGAAACCTGTACAAAAAGGTGCTTCAAATAAATATTTTTGGATAGATTTATTATACGAGGATTAAATATGAATGAAATTATAAAACAGTTATCAAATAGACATTCCATTAGAGAATTTACAGGTGAGTCTGTAAGCGATGAAGACTTAAATCTTATATTAAAAACAGCACAAAGATGTCCTACTTCAGTAAATGGACAACAAATTTCAATAGTTTATACACGAGATAAAGAAAAATTAAAAAAAATAAGTGAACTTTGTGCAAATCAAGAGCATATTAAAAATTGTGATGTATTTTTTATGTTTGTAATTGACTACAATAGAATCTCTCATGCTTTAGACTCAATTGGGCAAGAGCAGATGATTCAAAAATCAGCTGAAGGTATTATTGTTGGTTCAGTTGATGCTGGTATTATGTTAAGTTCTTTACAAACAGCAGCTGAGTCTTTAGGTTATGCAACTACAGCAATTGGTGCAGTAAGATTAAGTCCAGATGAATTTATAAAGCTTTTGGATTTACCTAAAAACACTTATCCATTAGTTGGATCAACTTTAGGTGTTCCTACACAAAGTGCAAAAAATGCACCTCTTAAACCAAGAATTCCACTTGAGTCTTTTGCTTTTGAAGATAAATATGATGATGAAAAAGCAAAAAAAGGTATTTTTGAGTATGAAAAAATGCTAAAAGATTTTAGACAAGCAAATGGTATGGATTATAAAACTTCATACAATCTTGATATGGCAAGATTTTATACTAAAAGTTATACAAGAGATGTACAAAAAACTTTTGAGAAACAAGGTTTCATTTTTGAAGATAGTGATAAGTAGCTTCAAAGCTACCTATCTTCTAAGCTATTAATAGTTTTTTCAAATCATCTTTTGCATTTGTTGTAAGAGATAGATTAAATGTTTGGCTTAAAAACTCAAATATATCTTCATTTACAAATTGAGGTGGTTTTGGACCTAAATGAATATTTTTTACTCCAAGTGAGAAAAGTGCAAGTAAAATCACCACTGCTTTTTGTTCCATCCATGAAAGTACAATAGATATTGGAAGGTCATTTATAGGTGTTTGTAAGGCTTGACTTAATGCTTTTGCTATCTCTACTGCACCATTACTATCATTACACTGTCCTAAGTCTAAATATCTAGGAATATCAGTACCTTCAATAGTTCCAAAATCTATATCATTAAATCTAAACTTACCACAGCTAGAAGTTAAAATTACTGTATCTTTTGGAAGATTTTGTGTTAATTCTCTATAGTATTCTCCTGGTTTACCTGGTGCATCGCAACCTGCAACTACAAAGAACTGTTTTATTTTTTTAGTTTTAATTGCTTCTAAAATTTGAGGTGCTAATGTTAGTATTGTTTTATAATGGTGTCCTGTAACTAATGAACTATCCTCATTTAAATCAATTCCATTTGCATCTTTACATTCAAGTGTTCTTTTGATTAGTTCATCGAAGTTATCATCTTCTATTTTATTTGCACCTTCTACTCCTACAATTTTATATGTAAATAATCTATCTAAATAATCGCAGTTTTTCTTTGGAGGAACGATACAATTTGTATTTACTACAAATGTACCTGTAAATTTTTTCATTAATTCTGCTTGGTCAAACCATGCTTTTCCTACATTTCCTTTTAGGTGTTTATATTTTCTTAGTTGCGGATATCCATGTGCTGGTAACATTTCAGAATGAGTATATATATTAATTCCTTTATCCTTTGTAGCTATTAGTAGTTTTTCTAACATATCTAAGTTGTGACCACTAACTAAAATTGCTTTACCTTCAACTTTGTTTTGAGAAACTTTTACAGGTGTTGGTATACCAAATCTTGAAGTATGGTTATTTGATAGTTTGTCCATAACTTCAACTGCTGCACTTCCAACTTTCATTAGTTGATTTATATGGTCATTAAAATTAAAATTTACATTTGTAAGCGTAAAATATAAAGTTTCACTAATTACATCATCTATTTGTTTTGTTTGTTGGGGATTTAATTCATTTAAATGCTCTCTATAAGCACTTAATCCTTTAAGTCCAAAAATCATTATATCTTGTAATTTTGATAAGTTTTCATCTTTTCCACAAGTGCCAACAACAGCACCACTACTTCCACAGCCATTTTTTTGACTCATCTCACATTGATAACAAAACATACTCATATTTTTTCCTTAATTTTTTTATTTATTATATTAATTAAGGTAAATTAGTGCATTGATTTTAATCAATGACATTTAAAATGTTTATTTTATAATAAAGTAATTTATTAATTTTAGCTCTTGCTTTTACCTCCTCTTAGAAAACTTAAGATATAATAATTAAATTTCATGGAAAGAGTGGTATAAATGAATTTAGGTAAAAAAATTTTTTTATTAACTTTGTTACTATTATTGCTAATAGTTTCATGTGTATATAGACATACTAAAGAGTTTATGGATGAAGGTCTTATAGCCGAGTCTAAAGTTGTAAAAGATCAAACGAATAGTAAGATTCAAACAACTATTCCTACAGAAAATAAATCAGAAAAGCCACCCCTTTTACAATCTGATAATCAAGAAAAAAATCTAAAAAATAATATTGATGAACAAAAAGTTATTGATGAAAAACTAGATAATTCTAGTGAAAAAATAACTAATCAAGACAGTATAAATAAAAAAGAAGAAATTAAAAAACCTGAACCAATACAATTAATTAGAATAGATAAAGGTTACAGACGTTCAAATGGTGAGTTTTTCTATTATGAACTATCACCAAAGTCAAAAGCAATTCAAGATAAATTATATAATATTATGAGAGATGAAAAATTTGTATTTGTAGGAAAAGAGAAGATTGAATATACAAAAAAGAACGATGAGATATTAAATAAAATAATTAAAATAATGAATGATAATCCAAATTTGAAGTTTGAAATAGCTGGGCATGTATTGATTGACAAAAATAATGAAAAGTACAATAAATATATATCTGTTATGAGAGCAGCAAATATAAAAAAAGAGCTGATTTCAAGAGGTATTTCAAAAAGGAGAATGAAAGGGCGAGGTTATGGAAGTAAAATACCCTTAATTCAAGATAAAGTCAAATTAATTAATAGAATTGAATTTAATATTATAGGAGAATAGTTGTGATAGAAATAGCTTCAAAAATTGTAATATGTTTAGTTATTGCAGCATTTATAGGTTTTTTAATAGGTTTTTTAATAGGAAAAGCGACAAGAAGACAAGAGTATGCATCAGTAGATACATCATCTAAAAAAGTTGGAAATATTTATAATAAACCATTGATATTTAGTTGTCCAAGACCAGCTGGAAAAGATGATTTAAAACAAATAGAAGGGATTGATTCCTTTATTGAAGCACAGTTAAATCATATGGGAATTTTTCATTTTGATCAAATATCAAACTGGACAGATAAAAATTGTGAGTGGATTGAAAACTATCTTGATATAAATGATAGAATAAAAGAGGAAAACTGGGTAGAACAAGCTAAAAATTACTCAAAAACAAGTGTTTGAATGTAACTAAATTGAAATCAGTATAAATTATAATTATATTATCTTTTAAAACGAGGTAAGAGTTATGATAACTGAGTATTCTTATTTGTATATGGCAACAGCAGGATTTCATTTAGTTGGGTTTTTAACTATTCTTTTTCTTCAAAGATATAATATTATATAAACAAAAGTTAACACTTTTGTTTAATTAGTTCCTTCACACAGCAATCTATCATAGAATAAACCTTATCAAATCCTTTAAAATCTTCAAAGAAAAATGGATCAGGTACATCTTCATCGTTAAAACCAAATGAACCTAGTTTTACGGGGTTTTTGCACCCTATTCTTTTCAAATCTTTCATATTTTTATCATCAAGTCCAACAACCAAATCATAAACATAGAAGTCTTCAAGTCTAACTTGTCTTGCTATTTGTCTTGAGATATCAATTCCATTATTTAATGCAACTTTAATTGAGTTATCACAAGGGTTTTCTCCTATATGCCAACTTCCTGTTCCTGCACTATCAATTATCAAGTCTAAATTATTATCTTTTGCATATTTTTTTGCAATACCTTCTGCTATGGGTGATCTACAAATATTACCTAAGCACACAAATATTATTGATTTTACTTTTTCCATAAATTTATATTCCTACATTCAGATATTTTCTCATCTGCTCTATTTTGTATTTATTAAACTCTAAAGATAAAACTTCTTTAGAATCATCTAATATTGATTCTCCAAAGGGATCTATAATTGCACTACTTTTACAGTAAGCTTTATATGCACTATTTGAAGCCATTACATAGCATTGATTTGCTATTGCAAGTGCTTTTGTAAGTGTTTCATAATGCTCTTTTCTATCTTTCCCCCACATTGAAGGTACAAGTATTATATCTGCACCTTTTAATCTATCCCAATATTTAGTAAATCTAAGTTCAAAACATATAAGAGTGGCTACTTTTAATTCACCAATTTTATATATTTTAATTTTTTTATCATCTTTTGGTTTTGTAAAGTATTTTGTCTCATTTCCAAGTTCAAATAATCTATATTTATCTTGAAAATATAAAATTTTTGTTTTATAAAAAAGAAAAAATCTATTAAAAAAATTGCCATTTTCTTTTACTATTAAAGTAATACCAATTTTTTTATTTGATGATGCTTCAAGTAGTTTCAAAATTGCTTTTTCACTAAAGTTTGCTGCTTTTTCTAAATTATCATAAGAGTAACCAGTTAAAGCAAGTTCACTTGCAAGAATAAAGTCATTATCCTTACAAGTATTTATTTGTTTTATAATATTTTTTAGATTTTGTTCAAAATCATCTTTTATATTAGTTTGAAGTGTTACTAAGTTCATCTTTTGCTTGTTGTATAAGTTTATTTACTTCTTCTTCATATTCAACTGCTGTTTTTTCATCTGTTGATTCAAATCTTGTTACAAGAACTGGTGTTGTATTTGATGCCCTTACAAGTCCCCACCCATGTCTAAAGTTTATTCTTACACCATCTACATCTATAATATCTACAATCTTAGGAAATGTTGCTGGAGGATTTTCAAGTAATTCTTTTATTTTATTTACAAGTGCAAATTTCTCATCTTCAGTTGTTTTTACTTTTATCTCTTCTGTTGAGTATGTTTTAGGAAGTTTTTCTATCTCTTTGTCTATATTCATTCCATTTTTTAGAAGTTCTAATATTCTAAAAGTTACATAAACAGCATCATCAAAACCAAAAAATCTATCATTAAAGAAAATATGTCCTGAAACTTCTGCTGCAAGGTGGGCATTTACTTCTTTTAGTTTTACTTTTAGATTACTATGTCCAGTTTTGTACATGATGGCTTTTCCCATCTCATTTATTAAATCATACATTACTTGTGTACATTTAACTTCACCAACAACAATAGGATTTTTCATAGTTTTTGCAAAAAGTAATGCTAAAATATCACCTTTTACATTATATTTTTTAGTTAAAAAAGCTATTCTATCAGCATCTCCATCATAAGCAAAACCAAATTTTGCATCACCTTTTAGTACTTCTTGTAAATCTTTTAAATTTTCTTCAACACTTGGGTCTGGGTGGTGATTTGGGAAAGTGCCATCGGGTTTACAATATAAACCTTCATAATTTAATTCTAGTTTATCTAATATCTCACATAAAACAGTATTTGCAACTCCATTTCCACAATCAATTGCAAATGGAACATCAAAACCTTTTAAATCTTTAAACTCATTTACCATATAGTTTATATATAAAGCTTTGGCATTAATTTTTTCATATTGTTTATGATCTTCTATTTTTAAATCTTGATTTTTAATGATTTCATCACCAAGTTTATAAATATCATCTGCAAAGAATGGCTTATTATTTATAGTGATTTTAAAGCCATTATATTCACTAGGATTGTGACTTCCTGTTATCATAACAGAAGCATTTGGTCTAATCCCATTAAACTCTTGATAAGATGCAAAATAATTAACTCCAGTTGCAACTAATCCTATTCCTAGAACTTTTACTCCAGCTTTATTAAAACCACTTGTTAAATACTCAAATAGTAATGGCGAGTGTGTTCTTGCATCATATCCTATAACTACATAAGGCTTTTCATTTGTTCTTTTTTTTACTTCTAAACCAAGATAATATCCTATAAGTTTCACACTTTGTTCATTTAATTCTTGATCAACAATTCCTCTAATGTCGTACTCTCTAAAAATCGATTTTTTTATCATAATGCCCTCAGCAATATTTTTTCATAATTATATCGTTTGAAGCTTTAATAGTAATAACTTTATTTATGATATAATAAATTTTTTAAAGGAGAAAAAATGATAGAATTATCCAATTTATATATGTTTATATTAGCATCTTTTTTACTGTGTTTAGTGCCAGGTCCTGACAATATTTATGTTATAACTCAAGGAATGACAAAATCAAAAAAAGCAGCTGTGGTTACTACTTTAGGATTATGTACAGGACTTATTATTCATACAAGTGCAGCAGCATTTGGAATATCAGTAATTTTTAAAACTTCACAAATTGCTTTTGATATTGTTAAGTATTTAGGTGCTGCGTATTTACTTTATATTGCATATCAAGTATTTATTCATAGAAATGAACCACTTGATTTAACAGCACATAGTTCCAAAAAAGGATTAAAAGCATTATACTTAAAAGGATTTATTATGAATATCTTAAATCCAAAGGTATCAATATTCTTTTTAGCTTTTTTACCACAATTTGTAAGTGTTGAAAATGGAAATGTACCTTTACAGATGATAATCTTGGGATTGATTTTTATGTTACTTACTGTTATTGTCTTTTCTTGCATAGGAGTTGCTGCAAATATGCTAAGTTCAAAACTGCTTCAAAAACCAAAAATCGTAACTTATATGAATATTGCAACCTCTTTTGTATTAGTAAGCCTTGGTATAAAATTGGCTCTTACCCATAGATAATGACACTTTTGATACTAGTATTATTATAAAAATTGTGATAAAATAATAATATGAACATTATAATATTATTATTTTTAACAATTTTTTCATTATATCCAAAAGAATTAATTTCACCTATAAAAGTACAGCAAAATTATAATCTACAAAAGGCTCTATTAGGAAAAAAATTATTTTTTGATACTAGATTAAGTAAAGATAATACAATATCTTGTGCTTCGTGTCATGATATAGAAAATGGAGGGGATGATAATAGAGATTTTTCTATTGGCGTTGGTAATAAAAAAGGAAAAGTAAACTCCCCTACTGTATTAAATAGCAAATATAATTTTACTCAATTTTGGAATGGTAGAGTAAAAGACTTAAAAGAACAAGTTTCTGCACCTATTCACAATCCAATAGAGATGAATTCATCTTTAAATGACGTAGTAAAAAAGCTAAAAGAAGATAACTATTATAATAAACAATTCAATCTACTATTTAAAGATGGTTTAACAAAAAAAAATTTAGTTGATGTTATTGCAGAGTTTGAAAGTGCTTTGGTAACACCTAATTGTAAATTTGATAGATATTTAAAAGGTGATGAAAAAGCTTTAAGTAAACTAGAGTATGAAGGCTATATACTATTTAAAAATTATGGTTGTATATCTTGTCATAATGGAATAAATATTGGTGGAAACCTTTTTCAAAAAATGGGAATTTTAAAAAAGTATAAAACAAAAGATTTAGGAAGATATGAAGTTACAAAAGATATAGATGATAAAAACTATTTTAAACTTCCTACATTAAGAAATATAAGTGAAACTGCTCCATATTTCCATGATGCTTCAGCAAAAACTTTAAGAAAAGCAGTATCAATAATGATGGAATATCAATTAGGGATAAAACCTAAAAAGAGCGATGTTGATAAAATTGTAAAATTTTTGGATACTTTAACTGGACATAAACCTAAAATAATGGATAATAAATGAAAAAGATATTTTTTATAGTTTCTAGTTTTATATTTTTGTTATTTATATTGATTTTTACAACAATTCATTCAAATAGTAGAATAGATGATTTTTTTAAGATGCAAAAAAATATCTCTGATCTTGTTTTGACAAATAAAAATTTTAATATTTTTATGTCAAGTAGTATTTCTTATAATAATTTTGATTTAATTCAAAAAGATATTTTTAAAATAAAATCAATAATAAAACAGATAAAAAAAAGTGAACTTCTAAACAATGAATTAAACTCTTTAAAACCTGATTTTGAACATATAAATAAACTATTTGAAAAGAAAATAATAAATATTGAAAAACTAAAATCTTCAAGTGCTGTTTTAAATAATTCTTATAGATATATTCAAACTATATATGAAAAATCACCAGAAGCTAAATTAAGTAAAATATATACAAAATTAATAGGCTTAGAGCTAAATAGTGAAATAGAGATAAATAAACTTAAAACAAACATAGAAAAAATCAAAATTAAAAGTGATTTTGAAAAGATATTTATAGAACATGCTAAAAATATTTTATTTTATTATAACAGATTTAATAAACTAACAACAAATATAAAAAATCTTGAATTAAAATCAAAATTAGAAGAGTTTGAAAAAAAATACAATAATTATTCATATGTATTTATTAATGATTTGAAACTTGTATTATGGAGTATTATTATAATATTTGCAGTTAGTTTATTGATATTTTTATATTATTATTCAAAAATTGCTTATCAAAAAATTCAATTAAATAGGTTCAAAACAGCAGTACAAAATAGTGATAATATTATTATGATAACCGATTATAATAAGATAATAAAGTATGTAAATGATAATTTTGAAAATTATAGTGGATATGAAAGAAGTGAAATTATTGGACAAAAAGCTTCAATTCTAAAATCTGGACTACAAAGTAAAAGTTTTTATAAAAATCTAAATGAAACTATATATGCAGGGCATAGATGGATGGGAGAGTTTATAAATAAAACAAAAAATAAAGAGTTGATTTATGAAAAAGCTTCAATATCTCCTATTTTTGATGAAAAAGGTAATATTCTTGAGTTTTTAGCTATTAAACTTGATATAACAAATGAAAGAAAAATAGAAAAAGAATTAAAAAACAAAGAACATATCTTGATGCAACAAGCAAAAATGGTAGCTTTGCATGAATTACTTGATAGTATATCTCACCAATGGAGACAACCTTTATCAGCTATTTCAACTGCAGCAAGCGGAATAAAATTAAATAAAGAGTTTGATTCTTTAGACGATAAGACTTTTAATAAACTTATGGATTCTATTATAGATAATACTCAGTACTTATCAAAAACAATTGATGATTTCAAAAATTTTTTTAAAACAGATAATGAAAACAGACTATTTAATATCAAAGAGACTATAAATAAAGTATTTAATCTATTAAGTTATAAATTTAATGAAAATAAAATAGAACTTATTAAAAATATAGAAAATATTAGTATTGAAGGTCTAGAACATGAACTTATACAATCTTTAGTAAATCTTTTTAATAATGCACAAGATGCAACAAAAAGAAACCTAACAAAAGAAAGTAGAAAGCTAATATTTTTGAATGCTTATGGTGATGATACAAAAAATCTAATTATTAAAATAAAAGATAATGCAAATGGAATTGATGATAAGATAATTGATAAAATTTTTGAACCTTATTTTACTACAAAACATCAAAGTCAAGGTACAGGAGTTGGACTTTATATGACTTATGAAATTATTTCAAAACATTTTAATGGAAAAATATATGTAAAAAATGTATCATATGTATATGAAAATATTGAGTATAAAGGTGCAGAGTTTACTATTAAGATACCTACAAAAATCAAATATTAGGTAGTTATATTGAAGATACTTTATGTTGAAGATGATGAAATTGCAAGAGTAAATGCAGTTGAATTTTTAGAAGATTATTTTGAAAGTATATATAGTGCTAAAGATGGACTTGAGGCTTTAAGTCTTTATGAAAAATTTCATCCAGATATTATAATCACAGATATTCAGATGCCAAAGATAAATGGCTTAGAGTTTATAAAAAAAGTAAGAAGATATGATTTAAATACTCAAATCATCATAATAAGTGCTTATAGTACTAAAGATTATCTCCTTCAAGCTGTGGAATTAAGACTTATAAAATATCTTATTAAACCTGTAAAATTTGATGAATTATTAAAAGCAATAGAAGAATCAAAAGAATTTTTACAAAAAAGTAGTTCAAATATTATTAACTTTTGTGATAATTTAACTTTTGATATGTTTAATAAGGTTGTAAAAAAAGACAACACTCTTATAAAAATAACTATAAAAGAGATACTTCTTCTTGAACTACTACTTAAAAATAAAAATCGCTATGTTACTTATCAAGAAATAGAAAATTATGTATGGGCAGATGATGTTATGAGTAAAGATGCTTTAAAATCTTTAGTAAAAAGATTAAAAAATAGTCTTAATTGTGAGTGTATAACAAATCTTTCTGGATATGGTTATAAAATAGATGTATGATATAAATATAGTATTAGCTTATGGTATTACATTTGGAATACTTATTATGAGTATTTTATATACTTTAGTTAGGTATATTTATCAAAAAGAGTTTTTTTATTTAGCTTATTGTTTTACACAAATATTCTCTTTGGGATTTATTATAATTTATAGCCATTTTTTTGATATTGCTGATTTTTATAAAGAAATTTGTATTATATTTGCATCTTTTTTTGCATTTGCATTTGCATTTGGATTTTTTAAAGGGCAAATTTTACCATCTATTGATAGTAAAAAAGAGTTATTTTTAATAAGTTCTTTGACTATTTTTGCGATTGTTATTGTAATTTATCACTATATGCTTTTTTCATATCTTCCTTATACAATTATTTATTTATTACTACTATTATCTGTTATTTTTAATAGTAAAGAAAATATAAAAAAATCCCTACTACATATCTTTTCATGGTCTTTGGTATGCTTGTTTTTATTTATTTTACAAGTAAAAAGTATCTATATTAAAAGTGGTTATATAGATTTAATTCTTGTAGCTTTTATGCTTGAAGCTGTTTTATTTACAATAACTTTAGAAAATAGAAATAAAGAGTTAAAAAATATAAATGAAGACTATGAAAATATGCTATTACAGCAAACAAAACTTGCAAAAACAGGCTCAATGATAGGTAATATTGCTCATCAATATAGACAACCACTAAATAATATCTCATATATTTTAATAAATTTAAGAAATAAATATGAAAAAGATAAATTAACAAAAGAGTTCTTTTATACAAAATATAATCAAATAGAAGAACAATTACACTTTATGTCCAAAACAATTGATGATTTTAAAGAGTTCTATTCTCCAAATAAAGAAAAAGAAAATTTTTTACTAATAGATTCAATTAATCGTGCAGTAAATATACTCCAATCACTTATCAAGCAATATAATGTAGAGCTAAATATAAATTTTAATACAAGCGAAGGTACAAAAGTATATGGAGTTGCAAATGAGTTCTCACAAGTTATTCTTGTTTTGCTAAAAAATGCAATAGAAGCTTCAAAAGATGAAATAAGACCTATTATTGATATAAATATCTCTTCTAAAAATGGGTTAATAGAAATTGAAATTATTGATAATGGAAAAGGTATTTCAAAAACAACTTTTTCAAAACTTTTTAAACCATATTTTTCTACAAAAAAAGAAGGCTTTGGAATAGGTCTTTATATGGTAAAACTCATAATAGAAAAAAGTTTCAATGCAGAAATAAAAGCCTATTCTTTAGAAAAAGGAATGAAATTTACCATTTTTCTAGAGAAAAGCTTTTGATTTAACTACTTTTTATCACTTATATAAAATTCTTGTTCAATACCATTTGGTAAATTAATAGCATTGTTAACTAAAGTAATTATAGAGTTATCACTTAGTCTAACTCTAACATCAGTTGATCCACTTTGCTCTTTTAGTTGTGATAGTGAAACTAATGTTTTATTAGAGTTTGTTTCAACAGCAGATGCGACAACAGTTTTGTTATTAGCTATATTTGCTTGATTAAAATTATTAACTTTTACGCTTTGGTTTTTTACTGTATTTGCTATATCTTTTGTGATAGTCTTATTGTTTATTGGTGTTACTATTTTATTTACAGTATTTTGGTTATTTGGTGTTGGTTTATTTGGTGTTGGTTTATTTGGTGTTGTTGGTAAAACATACTTCCCTATTGCCCAAGTAGTTACACCATTTTTAGTAATGAGTACTGGGTAATTTTTTATAGGAAGAGTTTCATCAAGTTTTATATTCCAACCTGCATTTTTAAAGGTATTTATATCTTGCATTTGAGCCGTTTTTAAACCTGTTACAGTTTGGTTGTTATTATCATATCCCATACCATTTGTTTGACCAGATGTCTCTATATCCCAAAAAGAGTTAGAGATAGAAGAAGAATTATTAACTCCAACCAATCCTCCTACAATATTTCCCTTTCCAGAAACAGAACCAGAGGCATAAGAGTTAGAGATAGATGAAGTTCCATTATTAGAAGAACCATTAACTCCAACCAATCCTCCTATATTATTCCCCTCTCCAGAAACAGAACCAGAGGCATAAGAGTTTTCAATAGTTGAAGTTCCATTAGAAGCAGAAGCATTCAGTCCAACCAGTCCTCCTACATAATTTCCCTCTCCAGAAACAGAACCAGAGGCATAAGAGTTTTCAATAGTTGAAGTTCCATTAAAAGATAAATTCTCTCCAACCAGTCCTCCTACATGAAAATTCCCAGTTATATCAACATTTGTAAGACCAATGTTTTTAATAGTTGAGTTTTCTGTATGTCCAAAAAGACCTACATAATTTTGACTAGGCCTATTTATAAAAAGCTTATCAATAGTATGACCAAGACCATCAAAGTTTCCTGTAAATTTGTTTGAACTATTTCCAATAGGATTAAACCCTTTATTGCTCCACATATCTTTTGTAAAAGTAATATCTTTTGCTAAAGTATAGTTTGCAGTTAAATCCATAGCCATAAGTTGAAGTTGGTGGTCATTTGTAATATTTGTAGAGTATTCACTTCTTAAAAATGGTCTTGTTTCTCCATCTATCATATACCAAGTATTTGTAAAATCAAAACCAGTATAAGTTGATTCAGTGAAAGCATCTACTGTAGCGGTTGAACTATGTATTCCTGTACCACCTCCATCAGAAGAAGTTTGACCTGTTGTATCTATATCCCAGTAAGAGTTAGAGATAGATGAAGTTCCATTAAAAGAAGAATTAGCTCCAACCAATCCTCCTACAGAATATTCCTCTCCAGAAACAGAACCAGAGGCATAAGAGTTAGAGATAGATGAAGTTCCATCAAAAGAAGAATCATTCTGTCCAACCAGCCCTCCTACATAACCTCCCTTTCCAGAAACAGAACCAGAGGCATAAGAGTTAGAGATAGCTGTAGTTCCATTATAATAAGAATCATTCTTTCCAACCAGCCCTCCTACATAACCTCCCTTTCCAGAAACAGAACCAGAGGCATAAGAGTTAGAGATAGATGAATTTCCATTAAAAGAAGAAGAATTATATCCAACTAGTCCTCCTACATAAGATCTTCCAGTTATATCAACATTTGTAAGACCAATGTTTTTAATAGTTGAGTTTTCGGTATCTCCAAAAAGACCTACATAATTTTGAGTAGGCCTATTTATAAAAAGCTTATCAATAGTATGCCCAAGACCATCAAAGTTTCCAGTAAAATACCTTGAACTGTTTCCAATAGGATTAAATCCTGCTTCATTATCCCAATTTTTAGTATCACTAGCATCAATATCAGAACCAAGTTCATATTTCCCCGCAAGAGCAGTATTTATCCACTGAAGTTGATTTACATTGTTTACTATAACTTTTCCATTTGTTCCAAATATTACTTTATCAAAATTATTATATGCATTAAAATATACTCCACCATCTGAAGAGTTTGTATTTTCTATTGCTGCATTTACATATATCTCATCACCAGCAGTTAGTTTAAGTTGCGTAGCATCAGACCAAGTGATATTTTCATTTACTGTGATATCTTCATCTGCTTGAAGTTCTATATCTGCATTTGTAAGTGCATTTTGTATTGCAGTTGCACTTACACTTGCTCCTGTTAAGTCACTTCCTCCTGTTGATTCAATAGTCATATTAACTGGGTCAAGTAACCATTTATTTGCAGTAATTAAAGTATTTGAATATACATTTAACTCTTTTCCAGAAGTTTCTATAAAGCCATCTTTGGCTTCAATTGTTCCACCAACTTGAGCTTCACCACCATGTGCAAATAGTTCAACCTTACCAGTAACATCATCAAGTGAATTAGCTTCAATAACACCAGTATTGTTAACAACTCCTTTTAGCAACTCATCAACTGCATTTGTAGTAAGATAAACTTCTCCTCCATCTGCTTTAATATTTCCAGAGTTTTTAACAAGTGAATCTAATACACCTTTATCAACTTTTAGATTAACTAAAGAGTTTCCATTTAAGTTGATAGAGTATTCATCTGCACCAACTAAATGTATACTTCCTCTTACTGCTTCTATGCTCCCAGAGTTTTGTACTTCATTTGCTGCAAAGATAACAGAACCAGAATCTTTGATATTTATAGTTCCTTGATTTATAACAGAATCTGTAGAATTACCTTTAAAGTTATAATTTCCAGCTTGAAAATCTAAATCAGATAAGTTTTTAGTAGTAGCAAGTATACCAGCAGTATTTACTTTAGCATTTTTGCCAAATAAAACACCATTTGAATTTAAAATCCAAACTTGACCATTTGCATTAAGTGCACCATTGATAACACTTCTTTCATTTCCTATTACTCTGTTTAGAGTAATTGAAGTTTTATTTGGTTGATTAAAATTAACAGTTTCATTTGAAGCAATGTTAAATTTGTTCCAGTTAATAGAAGCTTTATTTGTGCTTTGGTTGATGTTTGTAATATTTCCACTTTGAGAGATATTTGCAGTTCCACTAGTAACAACACCACCAGATGGAGCAGAAAAAAGTGAAGTAGTAGTAAGTAATGCACTTACTACTAAACTTATCTTCCCTCCTTTTAAGATTCTAAAACTATTTTTTGTGTTTATTATACTTTTCATCATTTACTCAATTCTTATATTTAGTTTAATTAAGTAGAATTGTATAACAGGATTGTTAGAAAGGTGTGAGAAGTAAATTAAAATTAGCTTAAAGTTACTTTTCAATTAGAGTATAACCTATGTTCGTGATATTATTAATTTTAAGTTTGTTTAGTTTTCTTCTAAGCCTAGAAATAAGCTCTCGTAGGGATTTTTTGGTTTCATCATTTATATCTTCCCATGTTGCATTTATTAATGTTTCACGAGAAACATAATTACCACAATTTTTTAATAAAATTTCAAAACAAATGACTTCTTTATCACTTAAAGATATAATTTTTTTATTATTTCTTAATATTTTTGTTTTTTTATCAAATATATAATCTCCAATAAATAACTCATTTTTCTCTTTTGGTTTTTCTTCTATTGTTGATTCGCATACCATTAAAATTGCATCTAAGTGTTCTTGAGTTATTGGTTTGATTAAGTATCCATTTGGCTTAGACTCTTTTGCTTCTTGGATAGTTTGAGTATCTTTGTATGAAGTGATAAATACAATTTTTATATTATTATCTTCTTCTCTTAGTTTCTTTGCTACTTTGATACCATCAATTTCACCTTTTATCATTATATCTACAAAGATTAAATCGATTTTTTCTTTTTTTATGAATTCAAAGATTTTATTTGCATTACTAAACATAGCTTTTACATCATGACCCCTTTTTTCTAAGGTATCTTTTAAAAACATTGCCATAATTGCTTCATCTTCTAAAATTACAATATTCATTTACTCTATCTTTTCTTTTTATAAAACAAATTAGTGTATTATACTTAAACAAATATAATTGAACTCATTATTAGTATTTTATTATTTAATATCTTAAAGGTAAATTTTGAAAATTTTTTTATTTATTCTTATATCATTTTTTTGTAGTAAATCTCTTTTGGGAAACTCTATTGATTTATCAAAAGATAGTATTAAATATATTGGTGAATATAGTACTTTTATTGAAGATAAATCTTCCAAATACAGTATAGATGAAGTTTCAAAACTTAAAGATAGCAGTTTCTCTAGATTAAAAAATGATGTATTTATATCTTTTTTTACAGATTCAACTTATTGGTTTAAATATAAAGTAGTAAACAATACAACTAGTGAATTAAAAAGATATTTTGTAAGTGATACTCCTTGGATTGATACTATAAATATCTATATTTATGATAATAAAAATAGATTAACAATGTATAAAATAGGAAATACATTGCCTTTTCATCAAAGAAGTATGAAAATAAATCTTTTAAATCAAGTACATACTTTTTCAAAAGGTAAATCAACTGTTTATATACAAGTAAAAACAAAAGATCCTTTTATTTTGCCTTTATCAATTTTAAGTGAAGTTTCATTTTATAAGAAATTACGAAAAATGTCTTTTGTAGAAACTGCTACTTATAGTATAATTATAGCTATATTAATATTTAATCTTCTTATTTTTATTATTACTAGATTTAAACCATATTTTTATTATTGTTTGTATCTTCTGTCATATCTTACTATGAGTTTAGGTTATGATAGTTATACTTTTAAGTATATTTTTTATAATTATCCTGATATTCAAAGTTGGATGCAATCTATACCTATACTTTTATACTTGTTGTTTGGACTACTTTTTGCGAAGTCATTTTTGGAGTTAAAAGACAAACAACCATTAATAAATAAATACACAAATTTATTTATATATGTACATTGTTTTTTAATCATCATAACTGTGCTTTTAGGGTATAAATATACTATTTTTTATGCAAGTTGCATTACACCTTTTGTTAATACATATATGGTTTTTCTTGGTGTTTATTCTTATATAAAAGGAAATAAAAATGCATCTTTTTATATTTTAGCAACTCTTTTTGGTTGTATTGGTGCATTTTTGACAGCTTCTACAGCTCTTTCTATTATAGATTATAATTGGTATTTGTTTAAAGGAGTTGATATTGGTATTGTTGTTGATTCTATTTTATTCTCAATTGCATTAGCTTATAGATATACATCTTTAACTAAAGAGATAAAAAATACAAGAGATGAACTAATAAAATTAAATCATAATTTAGAAGATAAAGTAAAACAAAGAACTAATAAATTAGATATTGAATTAGAAAATAAAAATGTCTTATTAAAAGAGCTATCTCATAGGGTTAAAAATAATTTGCAAATAATAAGTGCATTATTATCTATGGATAAAAACAAAATCAAAGATGAATATGATAAAGAACTTATTGATATAAATATAAAAAGAATAAAATCAATGTCAATTTTATATGAAAATTTTTTGGAAATTGAATCAGATAGTAATATTTATTTAAAGCAGTATTTATTTAAAGTTGTAGAAGAGTTTGATAATAGTTTGACCTCTATTAAACTTAAGTATGAAATAGACGTTGAAGATGATTTATTTTTTGAACAAACAAATCTAATACCAATTGGACTTGTTTTAAATGAGCTACTATTAAATAGTATAAAATATGCTTTTTCAAAAGATAAAAATGCAAAAATAACAATATCTTTTATAAAAAGTGATAATAAAATCTATTTTAAATATAAAGACAATGGAAGAGGTACAGATATAAGAAAATTAAAACAAGGTTTTGGGTTTAGTCTGATTGATGCATTAATCTCTCATCAACTAAATGGTGAAGTTATATGTAAAAATAATAATGGTTTACAATATGATATTATTCTTCCACTATAGAGTCATTTATTGTTTTTTATAGCTTCATATGCAACAAGTACTTTTTTTCTTTCAACTCCCCATCTATAACCTGTCATAGCCCCTGATTTTCCAAGAACTCTATGACAAGGTATTAAGTATCCAATAGGGTTTGAGCCAATAGCATTTGCCACTGCTCTTACTGCTTTTGGATTATCTAAATACTTAGCAACATCTTCATATGTGGTAATAGATCCATCAGGAATATTTATAAGTGCTTTCCATACATTTATTTGAAAATTTGTACCTTTTACATATAGATTAAATTTTTTATCTTTTTTGATAAAAATACTATCTAAGATTGAGTTGGCTTTTTCATCATCTTTTATAACTTTTGCATTTGCCCAAATCTCTTTAAATCTTCTATAAACACTATCTTTTTCTTTATCATAAAAACCAAGAAAACATATACCTCTTTTTGTAGTAGCAATTAAAGCATTTCCAAAAGGTGTATATCCATAACCATATGTTATTTCAACATTTTGTCCCAAATCTTTATACTCTTTTGGCGTTACTCCAATAATATTTACAAACAAGTCATGTAGTCTACTTGGACTTGATAGACCTAAATCAAGAGAACTTTCAAGTAGTGATGTTGATTCTTTTAGATGTTCTTTTGCATAGTTTAGTGTAACAGATTGTAAAAACTGTATAGGAGTCACTCCTACATACTCTTTAAATACTCTTATGAAGTGATATTTACTCATACCAATATGTTTTGCAATAATATCAATGGATGGTTGTTCTTTAAAATTTTCGTCTATATATTTTATAGCTTTGACAATTTTATTATAGTTTTCATTTTGTAAATATAGTTTTTCTTGACTCATCTTATATCTTATATAAAAGGGTTTAAGTGTAAGAAGTATACCACTTAAACCTTAAATATATTATTGATAATTTTAGTAAGTAGATTGAGAGTAAATAACAAAGTTAGAAGCAAGTTCTTCAAGTTCTTTGTTAACGCTAACTTGAAGATCACTATTTTCAATGTCATCTAAAACATCACAAATTTTATTTGCAATAAATTCAAACTCTTTTTCTTTCATTCCTCTAGCAGTTAAAGCAGGACTTCCTATTCTAATACCAGAAGTAACAAATGGAGATCTTGTTTCACCAGGAACTGTATTTTTATTAACTGTAATACCTGCAT
>NZ_PDKC01000023.1 GCF_004116495.1 Arcobacter sp. CECT 8985
AGATAATAATTATCTTTTTAGTATTGAATTAAGTAATAAAGCAACTTTAACAAAAGAAGGTAAAAATACTATATTTATATTTATCTTAATAGTAATAATATTTTTAATTGTGCTTTTTTATATTACTTATTTATATCACAACATAGTAAAAGATCAAAATAATCAATTAGAAGAGAAAGTTGAAGCAAGAACTTTACAAATAAGATCAACATTAAAAGAGCTAGAAAAAGTAAATCTAAAACTTTATGATTTAGCTCATACTGACTTCTTAACAAAAACAATGAATAGAAGACATTTCTTTATGCATGCACAAAATGCATATAAAACTGCAATTGAAAAAGAAGAAGAATTAAGTGTAGTAATGATTGACATTGATAATTTTAAAAAATTAAATGATTCATATGGCCATGACTTAGGAGATAGAGTTTTAGTATCTTTTAGTAAAAGTATTAAAGATGCAATTGGAAAAGAGACAATTTTTGGTAGACTTGGAGGAGAAGAGTTTGCAATTATCTTTAAAAATACAAATTTGAAAGAAGCAATAATTAAAACAAATGAAATAAGAAATAATATTGAAAAATTAGAAATTGCAACAAAAAATAATACAATAAAAATTACAGCAAGTTTTGGAGTATCAGATAGAAAAAATGCACATAGTATTGATGAAATGCTTAAAAAAGCAGATATACATCTTTATCATGCAAAAAGTTGTGGCAAAAATATAGTAAGAAGTAGATTAAATTTAATTTAATTAACTGTTACTCTTCTTTTCTAATTAATCCCGCTTCTTTTAAAAATGGTGAATGTATAAAATCAATTTTCTTTATTCTATCATACTTAGCAAAGCTTAAATATAAAATATCTTTTGCTCTGGTTGCTGCCACATAAAATAGACGTCTTTCTTCTTCTAGACTTCCACCTTTACTCATTAGTTTTCTATTAGGAAACCTTCCATCCATTAAATCAATTACATATACCTCTTTAAATTCTAAACCTTTACTTGCATGAACAGATAAAAGATTTACACCATCACCTTCACTCATTTCACTTCCACCTAAAACCATTGAATTAATAAATTTTGACAAATCAGAGTAATGTGTTGATAACCTTTTTAAAAGTACTGTTTTTCTATTTATTTTTGAAATAGAATTACTTTTTAATTCTTCATTTATAGATCCATCTTTTTGAGTTGCTCTTTTTGTAGATACTTTTTCTTTTATTCTTTCAAAAAGTGGACTTTTAATAATATTTTCTATTTTTGTTGATGGAATTTTAATTCTTCTTTGTTCTTTTATTAACTTGTAAAAGTCATATAAATATGTTGCGCCCTCAACACTCAATTTAGGGTGTTTTAAAATTGGATTTGATAAAAAATTCTCTTCAAAACCACAATCTTTAAACTTAGATAAGCTTCCTAATTCAATAAAATCATCAAATAATCCTAACTGAATATTTTTTACTTTACTAGATTCATAGGGGTTTTTAATTTTTTCATCAGGATTAAATAATCCATCAAAAAGTTTTCCATGTCCAAGTTTTATTAAAGCATCAAAAATATCTTTTGCAATAGCTTTTCCAATACCTTTGCCATACTCTATAATATGAATAAATGCCATCATATCATTATGTGATAATTGCATCATTAAAATATCTAAAACAAATTTTATTTCAACAGCATCAAAAAAAGACATTCCTCCTTTTCTTTTTGCTGGAATACTAAATTCTCTTAAATTAACTTCAATTCCATCCGCACTTGAATTATTTCTAAAAATTATTGCTATTTCATTGTGTGGTGTGCTACTTTGAGAAATAAGCCTTGAAATATATTCATACTGACCAAAAAGCTCATTAAAAGCTAATAATTTTGGTTTTATATCAACATCAGTTCTCATAACCTCTAGATTTTTTTCATATATTCTTTCATTATGTTCTATAACTTTTGTTGCCAAATCTAAAATTGGTTTAGATGAACGATAATTTTTTCTTAATGTATAAACATTTGCAGATTTATATCTTCTAGAAAAAGTAGAAATTATACCAATATCTGAACCATTAAAAGCATATATACTTTGATCATAATCACCTACACAAAATAGTGATTTTGGTTTAAATCCATCAAGAAGTCTTCCTTGCAGTGGATTTGTATCTTGGTATTCATCAACTAAAATTTCTTTAAAATCAAATTCTTTTTCTTTTAAAGTATTCAACATTAAAATAAGTAAATCATCAAAATTTACATAACCATACTTTCTTTTTAAATCATCAAATTCTAAAACTACATCTTCATAAATGGGAGTATAAATTTCATGTGCAGCATTTTTTGATATTATCCATTCTGCAAAACTCTCACCATCATTAGAATTTAAAAAGAGTGAATACATATCATACAAATATCCACCATCATAAGGATTTGCTTCATCATCCCTATTATAAAAAACTCTTTTTTCATATAATGATTTAAATAGAGTTTTTAACTCATTGGGTTGTTTAAGTGTTATATTTATATCTAATTTTTTTAATAATTTATAAGAAACAGAGTGAAAAGTACCAGCCATAATACTTTGTGCAACATCTTTACCAAAATATTTAGCAACCCTTTGTACCATTTCTGCTGCTGCTTTATTTGTAAAAGTAAGTAATAATATTTGATCTGGTTGAATCCCATTATTAATTAAATTAGCTATTCTTCCTACAATAGTAGACGTTTTTCCAGTGCCAGCACTAGCAATAATTAGATTATAACCAGGCTGACAAGTTGCAGCTTCTAATTGTTCTTTGTTTAGATTTGATAAAGGCATTAGTTGAATTCATTTTTATAAGTAAGTTTAATCATTTCCGAATATTATCATAAAAATACTTTGCATTTATTTCAACTATTTATTTCTTTGGGAAATCCTTAATTATTGTAATAACTAATTCACCAACTGTAATTCCAAATTTCTTCATTTTTGAATGATTTATAATAACTCCATCTTCTTGAAGATGAAGCCAATCTTTTACATTTAAATTAATTGTACTTCCATTATAAGGAACTTTCATTGTATAATCCATCATAACTGTATTTCCATTTACACTCATAACAGCATCACCAATAATATCTCCAGCTGTTCCAATATATTTACCATCAGATGTTGGTTTTAGTGTCCAAACTCTTGTTTGTTTTTCTCCATCATTATAAACAAATTTTTCATCTAATGTCCCTACTCCATTCTCATCCCAACTACCAACCAAATCACCTTTGAAAGTTCTTATAATTTTTCCACTCATATCTTTAACTAACCCATAAGCAGTTAGCTTTCCATTAAAATAATTTTCTGGTACAAACTTTGGTGTTGTATTATCAAAATCACTAAGTTTCATTGAACTACATCCTCCTAATAATAAACTCAATCCGATTATGAACAATATTTTAAAACTCATATTAATCCTTTATTTAAATATATATTTTGATCTCTTGAAAAAACCAATTGAACAAGATTTATATTTCTTGTAATAAATGCTGCTTCACAATAGTTTAAATACATTTTCCACATTCTTATAAAATAATTGTCAAACCCTAACTCTTTTACTTTATCAATTTTATTTATAAAATTTTCATGCCATATATTAAGTGTTTTTGCATAATCTTCTGTAAACTCTTCCATATGTAATAAATTTAATCTAGTATGTTTTGAAGTTACATCTAAAATTTTTCCAACACTTGGAAGATGTCCTCCTGGAAAAATATATTTTTGTATAAAATCAGTACTTTTTAAATACTGCTTATATCTACAATCAGGCATTGTTATAACTTGCATTGCTAAAACACCACTTGGTTTTAATAAACTTTGGCATTTTTTAAAAAATACATCAAAATACTCTTTTCCAACAGCTTCAAACATTTCAACAGCAATTATTGCATCATACTTTCCAGATAAATCTCTGTAATCTTTAAGTAAAATATCAATTGCCTCATCAATATTTTCTTCTTTAAATCTTTTTAAACATAAAGCCATTTGCTCTTTGCTTAAAGTAACCGTTGTTACTTTACATCCTTTTTCTTTTGCTAAATGAATAGCCATAGATCCCCAACCTGAACCAATTTCTAAAACATGGGAATTTTTATTAATTCTTAATTTATCAGCTAATAATGAAATCTTTCTTTTTTGGGCTTCAAATAAATCTTCATCTTTATTTTTAAATACTGCACTTGAATACATCATAGTTTCATCTAAAAATAGTTTAAAAAAATCGTTTGATAAGTCATAATGTTCGGATATATTTTTTCTTGAATTTGTTTTTGAGTTTTTTCTTAAAAGGTGTTTTATTTTATTAAATTGTGGAAATAAGTTTATTAATTTATTATTTCTTTCATCACTACTTAATGTACCAAGTTTACTTGAATTTAATAATGCAATAGAAATCAGATTTGTTAAGTTATTAGTTTCAAAATCTTCATCCATATAACTTTCAGCAAAACCTATATCTCCATAAAGTAATACTCTTTTAAAAAAGTTATTACTTTTTATATTAAGTGTTGCTTTTGGATTAGTGTTATCTCCAAATAACTCTTTTTGCCCATTTGAAAAAGTAACTTCCAATGTTCCTTTTTCTATTTTAGATAAAAATCCATAACCGAACTTTTCCCAAAACTTTTTCATTAAAATCTCCTTGTTTCATCTTGCTTTGTAGGACTATGCCAACTTAAGCCTTTTTTATATAATTTTATTGCATGCAAAAAAGTTCTAGTAACTACAAAAAATGTTAAAAACCAATATTTAAAAAATAGTTTTAAGATGTTTTTACTAGTAAATTTCAATGCTTTCCCACTAAAAACAGCTGTAAGGCTCTTTTGCTCTTTTTCATAATAATCTATTTTTAAAGCAAATTTTTCTGGTTTTAAATTTAATGTAAAAAAATATGTACCATCTCTATTAAAAAAAGGTGAAACATACATATCTTTTGTAATCTTTGCTTCATAGTTATCATTATTTTTTTGTTCAAGTTTTAAATCATATATAATATTTCCACCATTATAATTATGCACTTCTGCTAACATATAAATAGGGATTTCATCTTTTATTACTAAAAGTAAACTAATTGGATTAAATACAAAATTACAAACTCTTGGAAGAGTTATAAATCTTAAAGTTACATTTTGTTTGTCTATTTCAAATTTTTGAAGCAATTCATCTACATTTTGCATAAAATCAATATTTTTCCCAAAATGATCCTTTGCATAAAATGAGAATAAATTTAATTTATTTATAGAAAAATATTTTTGTTTTGATAAAGTATTAAAATTATTTAAATCAATATCTAATAAGTAAAATCCATATGTAAATTCATGAACTTTAGGTTCAAATCTTTTGTGAAATATTTTACCTTCTATAAATTGATGACTCATAACTCACATCCAAACTCTTTTGCTATTGTATTTGCACTGTAAAGACCATCTTCATGAAAACCATATCGCCAATAAGCACCTGCAAAATAAGTATTATTTTTCCCATTTATTAAATCTCTTTTCTCTTGTGCATCTATTGCTTTTCTATCAAACTGTGGATGTTCATAAGATATCTTTTCTATATACTGTTTAAAATCATAATCTTCATTTAATGTTACAAAATAATCTTTTTTTGATTTTAAATTTTGCAATCTATTTATCCAATATGATAAACTAACACTTGATCTATTTTCATTATTTGTATAATTCCATGCTGCATAAATTTTTTCATCTTTATATAAAGCTTTCTTATCATTGTGTAAAACAGCTTTATTTTCTTTATATTTAAAACAAGAAAGAATATCTATCTCATTTTTTGTTGCATCTTCTAGAAGTTCTAAAGTTTGAGGAGCATGACAAGCAAAAATAACCTTATCATAAACAAACTCTTCATTAAAACTATTTTTTAAAATTACTTTATTCTCTTCTCTTTTTACTTTTACAATATCACTATTTAATATGATTTTTCCAGATATTTTTTTTGATATTTTATTTACATAATTAATTGAGCCATCACTAACTGTTAGCCATTGATGATGAGTATTTACTCCAAGTAGTCCATGGTTTTTAAAAAATTGAAGAAATGTTTTTGCAGGAAAGTCATTCATTTTTGTATCAGGAGTTGACCAAATAGCTGCACCCATTGGTAAAATATATCTTTGTTTAAATACTTCAGAAAAATCTAATAAATATTCTCCTAAATTTTTATTTAAATCATCACTATTTGTATCTAAATCACTATTTGCTTTTTTATTAAATTTTATAATATCAAATATCATTTTGTAGTGCTTATATGAAAATAGATTTTTTTTCTGAAAGAAAAGACCTTTTAAAGATTCTCCATTATATGCTACATTTGATTTTTTATCCCAAAATCCAAAACTCATATCACTATTTTCAATTTTTACATCTAGTTGTTTAAATAGTTTTGTCAATAGTGGATATGTTTCATTATTAAAAACTAAAAAGCCTGTATCTACTCCAAAGGTTTTGTTATTTTCTTGAACAATAGTAGTTCTTGCATGTCCACCAAGTCTTGGTTCTTTTTCATACAAATCAACTTCATATTTTTTACTAAGTAAATATGCACTAGCTAAACCACTTATTCCTGCACCAATAACTGCTATTTTCATTTGTATCGTCCTTGCT
This sequence comes from Arcobacter sp. CECT 8985, assembly GCF_004116495.1. Classification (GTDB taxonomy): domain Bacteria; phylum Campylobacterota; class Campylobacteria; order Campylobacterales; family Arcobacteraceae; genus Malaciobacter. Next base: position 6,635 of record NZ_PDKC01000023.1, read on the forward strand.
TATCTTGTTTTGTATATATCAATGTATTTAAATCAATATGATTTTTTAATTTGTTTAAAATTAAATCTAATTTTTTCTTTTTCATTTTTGGAGTTCGACTCATTATCCAAATGTGTTCATTATCTTCATCTGTAACTAATGCACTTTTGTAATCTTTATCTATATATGAAATATTATATCTTTTTGTAAAAATCCAAAAATATGTCATATCAATTTTTGCAACTGAATTTTTATTTGTAGAAGCACTTTCTCCTACACCCTTATACAAAATAAGCTTTCCACCTATTTTATTTTCAAAGCATCTATTGAAAATTTTATATTCATTATCTTTTAATACATATTCTACACTTGATGCAACACAATTTTCTTGATAATGATTTGGAGTTCTAGCTATTTCATACCATAAACCACTAAATTTTTTTATACTTACAAACTTTAAAGGTGGCATAGCATAAACATTTAATGAAAAAAAAGTGATTAAAAGTAATCTTAATAACATCTAATTCTCCTATAAAAACATTTTATTGAAAATCAAAGCTATTTTGTACTTGTTTTAAGTTAGTTAATATTTTAAATGTTTTGATTTTAATATATTTATTACAGCTATAATTTTTAAAGCTATAGGAAGAATACCATAAAGAGAAGATAAAACAATTTGAGAGGTTTGGGATTGGGGATTTTCATCAAAACCAAATAAACCTAAAATTACGAAGCTAACACCTACAGCTGTAGCAAAAGCAAGTTTTGTTAACATTGCCCAAAAGCTAAATAAAACTCCAGTAAATTGACTATTTTCATTTGTAAATTCTTGTGCAATATCAGCTTGAATAGAAGAAGGTAAAAACATATCAGCTCCTAAACTAAATCCAGAAAATATACAAACAATTAAAAAAGCAGTAAAATCTCCTTGAGATAAAAATGGAACATATAAAAATACGGTTGAAGCTAAAATTATTGAATAAACCCAACTATTTTTCTTACCAAATTTTTTAGAAATAATATACCAAAAAGGTAAAGCTAATACCCCCGAAAGAAAATAGACTAAAAGAAGTAAACCTATTGAGTCTTTTTTATCTATTACATTTGTAACAAAAAGAATAAAAAGTGTAGAAGGAATCGCATTTGCTACATTATTTATAAAAAATGCAAAAAAAAGTCTTTTAAATCTATAACTGTTATCTTTTAAAAAGACTAAAGACTCTTTTATTGATATATTTGTATTTATTTTTTTTGTATTTTTTGTTCCTATTATCAAAAGTAAAAGTAAAATAGGAAGAGAGAATAAAACTAAATCCCACATTAATAATAATGATTTATATTCATCTTTTGAGATATTAAAATAGTATGGCAAAAATAAAGCAAGAACAATTGCAATTATTGTAAAAAATTCTCTTGAAGATGCAAGTAAATTTGTATGATTTTTATCATAACTAATCTCTGCACTCAAACTAAAATAAGCAATAGTAATAAAACTCCAACCAGTATATACTAATATTGAAAAAAACAGTAAATATAATGCATTTACATTTTTAATTGGATGAGTAAGAAAATAAAAAGAAAAAAGTATAAGTATTGAGCCAATTATTATAAAAATATATCTTTTAAAATACCTATCACTTAATCTTCCAATAATGGGATCTGTAAAAACATCAATAATTCTTGCAACAAAAATAACAACACCAACTAATGCAATATCAATTCCAATATCTTTTGTATAAAATGTAGGTAAATATATATACAAAGGCAATCCCAAAATTGCTAAAGGAATTGCAAATAATGAATAAGACAATAGTTTAAATGTTGGTAGATTTTTATTCATTTAAACTTATCTTTTTTCTTATAATTTTTAAGATAGATCCTAATAATGGTATCTTTTCATAAATATTACTTGCTGCATCCCAATAATCAATATGAGATACTATTTTTGCATCATTATTAAATTTAACAATACTAACACCCGTAAAACTGCTTTGTTTACTATTATTTTTCATTTTATATACAAATTCCCACTCTATAAAAGATTGACTATCATTTGTAGAAAAACTCTTTATATTAAATTTTGCACTATATAAGGTTTTATACATATCTTGAAAAACATCATATATCTTTTCAACTCCAATGACCTTTTGAAAAGGATCTTGAAAAATTGAGCTTTCATCAAAAAAAAACCTATAATTATCATAGGGAGTATTTTTATTATTATTTTCAAAAAAGCAGCAGTAATTTTTTGTATAAGTTTCTATATTCATTTCAAAAGTCTTTTAGTTATATTTAGAGATATTGAATATGGCAATATCTTTAAAAGTCTTAGAAAAAAAGCTAATTTAAAAGGAAATCTAATTTCAAAACCTTTGTTTTTTTCTAATTGTGTAGCTATAATATTTGCGGCATCAATTGGTTCTAAAAGTTGAGGCATTTCAAAATCATTTTTTTTGGTAAGCCGTGTATTAACAAAACCGTGATTTATTATTTGTAAATCAATATATTTTCTTTTTAATTCAGGTTGAATAGATTGTAATATATTCACAAGTGCTGCTTTTGAAGCACTATATGCTCCTCCATAAGGAAGCCCAAAATCACTGGATAAACTACAATTAAATACCCACTTGCCATATCCTTGTTTCTCAAAAAAATCTTTTAGGTTTTTTATTACTCTAATTGCACCTAAATAATTAATATTAGTCATTTGTTCGAAATCTTTTATAATCCATTCATCAATACTAAATGCATTATATACAGCAGCATTATAAAAAAGTAAATCAATTTTTAGATTTTGTGATTTTATTTTTTCAAGTGAATCCATAATTGAAACTTCATCACTGACATCAAGATTAAGCAATATCAATTTTTCATTATAAGTGTACATTAAAGACATTAACTCTTTTGATTTTGTTGCACTTCGTGCACTTACAATTACAGTATGCCCTTTATTTAGCCAGATTTTAACAAGCTCTAAACCTATTCCACTACTTGCACCTATTATCCAAATATTTTTAGACATGATATGTCCTTTTGTTTAAACTATAAAATATATTATTATCATAAGAGGTTTTTTAGTAGTATTTTTTTGTTAATTAATATCAAAAAAAGTAAGCAAAAAAAAAGGCCTTCAAAGAAGGCCTTTTTACACACAAGGAAACATAAAAAAAATCTTGTAGAAATTTAATTCTACCAAAAATAAGTAAGTCCGTACTCTTGCTTATTTATGTTAAAATTATAACAGTTCATAATTAACTGTTTTTGAATAGAAAATTAATGATTAGTTAATAGAAATTTTAGGCAAAAAAAAACCTCCCGTTAGGAGGTCTTTACACACAAGGAAACATAAAATTTTCATAGGAAAAAATTCGCTATGTAATTTATTAAGCATAAATAAGTAAGTCCGCTTCTTGCTTATTCATAATAAAATTATAACAGTTAACGATTAACTAAATTTCAACAAAAAGTTAATGAATAGTTAACTACAAAATAGCTTCTATCCAATTAATAACTTTTTGTAAACTCTGTTCATCTTTATTAGATATAAAGACTGATGGTTTATTTTTTCTATTATTAGCAACATCATTTTTCATATTATCTAAATCAACCCCTACATATACAGCTAAATCAGTTTTATTTATTACTAATAAATCAGAAAAAAGTAATCCTGCACCTTTTTTTCTTGGAATATCTGCACCTTGTGCAGTATCAATAATATACATATAATAATCAATTAACTCATAAGAAAAAGTTGCACTAAGATTATCCCCACCACTTTCTACAAATATTATATCAGGATTGTATTTTTCCTCAAGCTCTTCAACTGCTTTTTGATTCATTGAGATATCATCTCTAATTGCAGTGTGAGGGCATCCTCCTGTTTCAACTCCTATAATTCTATTTTCATCAAGATCTAATGTTCTTTTTAAATAGTTCGCATCTTCAGTTGTATAAATATCATTTGTAACAATTGCTAAAGAGTATTTATGTTTTAATGAATTTGTCATTGATTCAATAAGTGAGGTTTTTCCACTTCCAACTGGTCCAGCAATTCCAATTTTTAAACTCATTATATATTTCCTTTTTATTTTTTATGTACTAAACATCTTTGGTTCTAAATTTTTATGTGAAAAAATCACCTCTTCAAATAATGGATTAAAGTTTGTGATTTTATCTTTTATATTTTCAAAATCAATATTTTCCAAAATATCATCAAATTCAAAAAGCATTTGTTGTATTTGTGTTGGTTTTATTCTTGATATTTTAAGTGTAGTTGCAGAAATATTAATAAAATTTTTCTTTGTCCACATAACAATAAAATTTCTCATATTAATATTCATATCATATGCTAATGCACTTAATACTATTATCTCATTTGCATCACATTTTTTATTTTCTATTAAATTAAAATATCTTTTTACTTCTTCTTTTTTTACAAGATTTTTTATCTGTTTGAAATAATTATTACCTATATCTTTTGAAGCCTTTGCAAACTCATAAGTTAAAAAAGAGCCATAATCATTATCAAATTTTTTAATCAAATTTATTTTTTTATCTTCAAATGCTTTATATACTTTTTTAATATATACAAACTCTTGTTGTAAATATTGATGTGTTATTAAATTTTCTAAATAAATTTTTAAAGTCTTTATATCGTGAACTTCACCTTTTATAATATGTGGTTCTAATCCAAAAGAGTGAACAAAAACACCAGATGGAAAACTTCCATCAAGTATTTGTAAAAATCTACTAAGACTTTTTAAATCTGTACTAGTGTGAGTGATGTGCTTTTCCATTTGGTTTAAAATAGCCTTTTGTTTTCTCTACTTCTATATTTATATCTAAATGAGAAGCTTTTATAATATCTTGTATTGAAATATCATCTAATACTGTTATTTTAAATTTATCTAGCATTATAGGCTGATGTCTATTACCTATTTCATATGCTGTTTTTGCAAAAGTTAAAGCATCAGAAAATTTAAGAACATAAACCTCATCTTCACATCTAATAACTTTTATTTTATAACCTTCTTCATCAACTAAAAAATCATTTTCATGTAAATGCGTAAATTTCACTTTTACAATAAAATCTTTACCTTTTTTAGTAATTGCAGTTAAGTTTGGCTTTTGCATATCAAACCATGATAACTCTACTTCATCATCAAATTTTTCTAATTGTTTATCAATTTTTATAATCTTTTTTATCATGAGTATTCCTAAAACATAAAATATTTTTTTGCCATTGGCACACTTGTTACATAATTTGATTCAATTAATTCACCATCAACAGTTACATCATATGTTTCAGGATCAACTTGTATATCTCCAATAAAATTGTTTAATTTCATATCTTTTTTACCAATATCTCTTGTGTTTTTAACACTTAATACTTTTTTATTTATTTCTAATTTTTCTTTTAAATCATGACTTGCCACTTTAGAAGTAAAGATTGCACTTGTTTTAGCACTTGCTTTTCCTAAACTACCAAACATTGGTCTATACATATTTGGTTCTGGAGTGGGAATTGAAGCATTACTATCACCTAACATGGCTAAAGCAATAAATCCACCTTTTATTATAATTTCTGGTTTTACTCCAAAAAATGCCCTATTCCATAAAACTAAATCTGCCATTTTACCAACTTCAATACTTCCAACATACTCATCAATTCCACATGCAATTGCTGGATTTATTGTATATTTTGCAACAAATCTTTTTATTCTTTCATTATCACATAATTCATCATCTTCTTTTAAAGCACCTCTTTGTCTTTTCATAGAATCTGCAACTTGCCATGTTCTAATTATTACTTCACCAACTCTTCCCATTGCTTGAGAATCACTACTTGTAATAGATATTGCTCCAAGATCATGTAATACATCTTCTGCTGCAATTGTTTTACCTCTAATTCTACTCTCTGCAAAACTAACATCTTCAGGGATTTTAGGACTTAGATGGTGACATACCATAAGCATATCAAGATGCTCCTCAATTGTATTTTTTGTATATGGCAAAGTTGGATTTGTACTAGAAGGAAGAATATTAGATAATCCTGCAACTTTCATAATATCAGGAGCATGTCCACCACCAGCACCTTCACTATGAAATGTATGAATTGTTCTATTTTTAAAACTATTAACTGTATTATCAACAAATCCAGACTCATTTAAAGTATCTGTATGAATTGCAACTTGTACATCAAAATCATCTGCAACTTTTAAACAATTGTCAATTGCATTTGGTGTACTACCCCAATCTTCATGTAGCTTTAAACCCATTGCTCCAGATTCAACTTGCATTTTTAATGCTTCATAACTTGAGCTATTTCCTTTTCCCATAAAACCAAAATTTAAAGGTAAATCATCAACACTTTGTATCATTTTTGAGATATTCCACTCTCCTGGAGTACAAGTTGTTGCATTAGTTCCAGTATTTGGCCCAGTTCCTCCACCAATCATTGTTGTAACTCCACTTGCAAGTGCTTCATCTATTTGACCTGGACTTATAAAGTGTATATGAGAATCAATTCCACCTGCTGTTATTATTTTACCTTCTGCTGAAAGTATTTCAGTGTTTGCACCAATTTCTAGACCTTCAGTAATTCCATCACAAAGATTTGGATTTCCTGATTTGCCAATTGCACTAATAATTCCATCTTTTATTGCAATATCAGCTTTGTAAATACCTGTATAATCAATTATTACTGCATTTGTAATAATCAAATCTGCAACATTAGTAGCAGTTGGACTTTGAGCCATTCCATCTCTTATTGTTTTTCCACCACCAAATTTACTCTCTTCACCATATGTTGTAAAATCTTTTTCAATTTTTGCAATCAATGAAGTATCAGCAAGTCTAAATCTATCATTTGTCGTTGGTCCATACATTGAAGCGTATTTTTCTTTTGATATCTTCATCTTACTCTCCTAAAAAATGTTTTAAATTCTGCATAGCTTTAATTTTAATCTCATCATCATCTAAAAATCCTTCAACTAAGCCATTAAATCCACTTACATACCTTTTCCCAGTAAAATCTATTAGATTAATATTTTTCTTAGAGCCTGGTTCAAATCTAACTGATGTTCCAGCAGGAACATCTAATCTTTTTCCATAAGCTTCTTTTCTATCAAAAAATAATTCTTTATTTACTTCAAAAAAATGATAATGTGAACCAATTTGAATAGGTCTATCACCTTTATTCTCAACTTCTATTGTCAATACATCATAATTCTCATTTAAATTTATTTCACCCTCATCTATAAAATACTCACCTGGAATTAAATCATTTTTATCAAAAGATATAGGGTTATGCACTGTTACTAGTTTTGTTCCATCATTAAATGTTGCTTCAACTTGTACCATTTGCATCATAGAAGCAATACCTGGCAAAACATCATCTTCATTTAAAACTTTTGTAGCTTCAACCATAAGTTCTGCAACACTTTTACCATCTCTTGCACCTTCTAAAATGAAAGAACTAATTATTGATACAGCTTCTGGATAATTAAGTTTTAAACCTCTTTGCTTACGCTCTAACGCTAATTTTGATGCTGTATAAATAAGCAGTTTCTCTTGCTCTTTATTAGTTAAGAACATTCTAATAACCTCCCTTTAAATTATTGTTTTCCTAAAACAAAAAATTTTTTATTTAATTGTTTTCTATAAAGTTTCCAAATATATTCAATATTTTGTTTTAATTTTGACATTGAACTACTACTAATTGAACCAATAATTATTTTCTTATGTTTACTATAGGCAAAACTTTCAAATTCTTCTAGATGTAGTGTGTTTAAAAAATGTTCATTATGGTTAGTTTTTATATATATTTTTGCAAAAAGTCTGTTTTTTGAACTTTTTTGAAAAATATACTCTTTTAAATATTTACCTGTAATGTCAAATTTTTCTAAATACTCTGTGTTATTATTAAAAGTAAATCTATTTTTCATAAGCATAGAAATAAAATCAAAATCTTCAAAACTTCTTCCTTGACTTAAAATATCAGTATAAAAAAATGTTGATTCTTCATCAAAATTTAATTTAAATGTTTGAATATATTTTGAGTTTTTATATAAAATTAACTCGTCATTTATAAATTCTAAATTTGATTTTTTTATATTTATATTAAAAGCACTTATTCCATACTCTTTTTTTGATGGATAAATTTTTGTTGCAGACTCTGTAGTTAAAACTAAAGAGGAATTATACAAATTAAAAGAAGTTTTTACTCTATCTTTTGGGAATATTCCCTCCCCTATATTTAGAAGTTTTATATAATTTTCATCATCATTAAAATAGTAGTGTCTAGAAGGTAAACTTAACTTTTTTAAATCAAGTTTATTGTCTTTAAAATCAAATTTTATACTCATTTTATTCCTATACTGATAAATGTTTTTTAATTATATCATCACTTAAATCTTTTATCTCTCCATTTGCAACAACACTTCCTCTATCTATTACATAAAAATCATCTCCATGTCTTCTTGCAAAAGGTAGTTTTTGTTCAACTAACATAACTGTTATATTTTCTTCTTTTGTTAAATAATCAATAACTTCACCAATTTGAGCAACAATATTTGGTTGAATCCCTTCACTTGGTTCGTCTAATATCAAAAATTTAGGATCAATACATAAAGCTCTTGCAATTGCCAATTGTTGTTGTTGACCTCCACTTAAATCTCCACCTTTTCTTTTTTGCATATCTTTTAAAACAGGGAATAAATCATATATCTTTTCAGGTACATCTTTTATCTTATTTCTATTAGACAAAACTCCAACTTCTAGGTTTTCTCTAACTGTTAATTGAGAAAATATTTCTCTTCCTTGTGGTACATAACCAATTGCTATACCTGCTCTTTTATGATCAGCAAGTTTTGAAATATCTTTTTCATTATAAATTATAGAACCATCTTTAATAGGAAGTAAGCCCATAATAACTTTACTCAAAGTTGTTTTACCAACTCCATTTCTTCCCATGATACAAGTACATCTACCCTTTTTTATGTGTAAATCTAAATCCCAAAGAGTGTGGCTTTGTCCATAATATTGATTTATTTTTTCAATTTTTAACATATTTTTTATTCTCCTAGATATACTTTTCTTACTTTCTCATTATTTTGTATTGCATCCATACTACCTTCTGCTAAAACTGAACCTTCATGCAAAACTGTAACTTTAGTAGCAATACTTCTAATAAATTCCATATCATGTTCAACAACTACAACCGCATTATCTTTTGATAAATCAGTTAAAATTTGTGCAGTATTTTCAACTTCTTGGGGTGTCATACCTGCAACTGGCTCATCAACAAGTAATAGCTTTGGTTCTTGCATTATTAACATTCCTATTTCAAGCCACTGTTTTTGACCATGGGATAAAATTCCAGCTTGTTTATTATATAGCTGTTTTAAACCAATTAAATTCATAGTATGTTCAATTTTATCTTTTTGTTCACCTTTTAATTTTGAAAAAAGTGTTTTAAAAAACCTTTTATCATCTTTCATTGCAAGTTCTAAATTTTCAAATACTGTATTGTTTTGAAATACTGTTGGCTTTTGAAATTTTCTTCCTATTCCAATATCTGCAATTGATGGTTCATCCATTGATAATAAATCAACTGCTTCTCCAAATACTACTTGTCCAACATCTGGTTTTGTTTTTCCTGTAACTACATCCATCATCGTAGATTTACCAGCTCCATTTGCTCCAATAATACATCTTAATTCTGCATAATTAATAGAAAAACTTAAGTTATTTAAAGCCTTAAAACCATCAAAACTAACACTAACTCCATCTACTAAAAGGATTCTATCTCCTTTTTTTATATTCCCAAAATTTTGTTTTATTTCATGTTTTAATAGTTTCATATTAAGATACCTTTTTTACTTTTATTCTTTGAAAGATTCCAACTATACCTTTTGGAAGATATAAAGTAACAATAACAAATAATCCACCAAGTGCATATAACCAAACTTCAGGAAGTGCAGATGTAAAATATGTACTTGCAAAACTTACAACAATTGCTCCAATTATTGCGCCATATAAAGTACCTCTTCCCCCAATTGCAACCCAAATAACTAATTCAATTGAAAATAGTGGAGAAAATACATTTGGATTAATTATTCCAACTTGTGGTACATATAATGCACCTGCAATTGCAGCTAAAACTGCTGAAACTATAAAAATAAATAGTTTATATTGTTCAACTTTATATCCCAAAAATCTAACTCTACTCTCTGCATCTCTAATAGAAATAATTACTCTTCCTAATTTAGAATTCATAATAAATCTACAAATTAAATATCCAATAACTAATGCAATAAAAGTAATTATAAGCAATGCTACTCTTGTACTATCTAAAGATAAATCAAAACCTAAAATATCTTTAAAATCTGTAAGGCCATTGTTTCCTCCAAATCCCATATTATTTCTATAAAAAGCTAACATTAATGCATATGTCAAAGCTTGTGTAATAATAGATAAATAAACTCCTGTAACTCTAGATTTAAAAGCTAAATAACCAAAAACAAAAGCTAAAAGTGCTGGTACTGCCATCACCATTAAAAATGCAAATATAGGATTATCAAATCCATGCCAAAACCATGGTAACTCTTTTAGATTCATAAATACCATAAAATCTGGTAAATCAGGGTTTCCATATACTCCTCGATCTCCAATTTGTCGCATTAAATACATTGCCCATGCATATCCACCTAAAGCAAAAAAAGCTCCATGTCCTAAACTTAAAACTCCTAAATATCCCCAAACTAAATCAAGTGCAAGTGCTAAAAGTGCAAATGCAAGATATTTACCTAAAATAGTCACTGTAAAAGTTGATACATAAAATATTGAATCTTGTGGTATGAAAAGATTACAAAATGCTACAACAAAAACTATAACAGCAAGAGTTGATAAAACAATTTTACCACCCTTGTCATTTTTTAAAATATTTAATAAAATTGGTTCTCTTTTCATTTATTAATCCTCTGCATCTCGACCTTTTTGAGGGAATAATCCTCTAGGTCTTTTTTGTATAAATAAAATAATAAATACTAATATAATTACTTTTGCTAAAACTGCCCCTGCTACTGGTTCTATAAATTTGTTTATCTCTCCAAGAGAAAATGCTGCGATTAGTGTCCCCCATAAGTTACCAACACCGCCAAATACAACAACCATAAAACTATCTACTATATATGATTGCCCAAGATTTGGTCCAACATTTGTCAATTGAGATAATGCAACACCTGCAATTCCTGCAATTCCAGAACCAATACCAAAAGTTAATGCATCAATATAACTTGATTTAATTCCCATTGCTCTTGCAATTGTTCTATTTTGTGAAACTGCTCTTACTTTTAAACCCAATGATGTTTTTTTCATAACAAATAAAACACCTAAAAATACAACTATTGCAAAAATTACAATATATAATCTATTGTAAGTTAATGATAATGAACTATTTATCTCTAATGCTCCACTCATCCAAGAAGGAGTTTTAACTTCTTGATTTAAAGGAGAATAAATACTTCTTACAAGTTGTTGCAAAATTAAACTAATACCAAATGTTGCAAGTAGAGTTTCTAAGGGTCTCCCATACAGATGTCTAATTACTAATCTTTCAATTAAAATTCCTACAAGTCCACTTACAATAAATGCTGCTGGAATAGCTATGATTACTGAATATTCAATAAGATTTGGCATTAGTTGTTGAATTGTATATGTTGTATAAGCCCCAATCATAATCAATTCACCATGAGCCATATTAATAACTTTCATAACACCAAATGTAATTGCTAAACCAATTGCTGCTAATAATAAAACAGAACCTAAACTAAGACCAAAAAATAGTTCTTGAATTACTCCATAAAAACTTTTTTTATGTTTTATATTTCCTAATGAAGTTTTAACTGCTTTTATTAATTCTTGCTGTTGTGAATTTTTTTGAATATATAATAAAGTTTCATAAGTTCTAGGTGACATATATGAACCTAACTTTTTAACTGCTTCAATTTTCTTATCTAAATTATCACTATATAATGCATTTAAATTTTCAATACATTCTAATAAAAGCTCTTTAATCTGTATATTTTTTTCAGTTTTTAAAGCTTTAAGAACTAAAGTTTTATCCTCTTTTTCTAAATTCGATAATATATTTTTTGCTGCACTCAATCTTTTATCTGAATTTTTAGAAAATAGATTTATTTGAGCAAGTGCGCTTTTTATAACACTTCTTAATTTATTATTGATTTTTATTTTTTTAAATGAGTATTTATCTGCTTTTTCTAGTTTTTTACCTGTTAATAACTCTTGTGTATAATAAGAGTATTCAACTTTTTTTAATAAAACTACAAGTTTTTTACTCTTTTTTTTGTAGTATAAATCACCTTTTAACATATATTTTAAAAGTGTTTCAAATCTTGCATCATCTTTATATTTATTTAATAACTCATCTAAAACTACTTGTTTTTTATTAAAACTTCTTGTAATTAACTTTGAAGAGTCTTCTTCAAAACTAGAACCAAAACAAAAAGTTATGATTAATAAATTAAGCAATATTATTTTTAAAAATTTCATACCATTCCTTTTTTAATATGAGAGAAAAACTCTCATATTATTTTTTACTGTTTCCCATACATTTTTTTGTAACTGTATTATAGTTTCCACAGTTAATTGGATCTGTCCAATCCGAAATTAGATTTTTACTATCTGGTAAATAGTTTGACCATGCATCACCTGGTACTTCTTTTTCAGTTTCCCATACTGTTTCAAATTGACCGTTATCTTGAATTTCTCCAATAAATACTGGTTTTGTAATATGGTGATTTTTAAGCATTGTTGCTGTTCCACCTGTTAAGTTAGGAACTGATAATCCAATAATTGCTTTTCTTACTTTATCAGGATCTGTTGTTCCAGCTTTTTTAACAGCTTTTACCCATAAATTAAATCCTATATAAGTTGCTTCCATTGGGTCATTTGTAACTTTTTTATTATCTTTTTTAAATTTATGCCAAGATTTAATAAACTCATCATTTTGTTTTGTTTCAATACTTTGAAAATAGTTCCATGCAGCTAAATGTCCAACTAAAGGTTTAGTATCAATACCTGAAAGTTCTTCTTCACCAACAGAGAATGCAACAACTGGAATATTTTCAGCTTTAATTCCTTGATTTGCTAACTCTTTATAAAATGGTACATTTGCATCACCATTAATTGTAGAAACTACAGCAGTTTTTAAACCTGTACTACCAAATTTCTTAATATCACTTACAATACTTTGCCAATCTGAATATCCAAATGGAGTATAGTTAACCATAATATCTTTATCTTTTACACCTTTAGATTTTAAGTATGCTTTTAAAATCTTATTTGTTGTTCTTGGATAAACATAATCTGTTCCTGCTAATACCCATCTTTTAACTTTCACTTCATTCATTAAGTAATCAACTGCTGGAATTGCTTGTTGATTTGGTGCAGCACCTGTGTAAAATATATTTTTAGATGATTCTTCACCCTCATATTGTACTGGGTAAAATAAAATTCCATCTAATTCTTCAACAACAGGAAGAACAGATTTTCTTGAAACTGATGTCCAACATCCAAAAGTTGCAGCCACTTTATCTTTAGTAATTAAGCTTCTCATTTTTTCAGCAAATAGTGGCCAATTTGAAGCAGGATCTACTACAACTGGTTCTATTTTTTTACCTAATAATCCACCTTTTTTATTCTGTTCTTTAATTAACATTAATACTGTATCTTTTAATGTAGTTTCAGAAATAGCCATAGTCCCTGATAGTGAATGTAACACTCCCACTTTAATTGTATCCGCAGCATGAGCTAACATTCCTGCAAGTAATGCAGAAGCAACTGCTGCTTTAGCAAATCTCATTTTCATTGAATCTCCTTTCAAATTAAGTCTTTTAAACTTATATTGAAAGTATAAAAAAACAGTGTTGTTTAAGTGTTGCTTTTATATCAAATATTTAATATTTATGTATATTTTCTATACATTATCTATTAAATTTTCATCACATATCTTAATTATTTGTTGATAATCAAAGTTCTCTATCAATTCAATAATAATTTTTTGTTTTGAAGGTGAGACATGAAACTCTTCAAATAGTTTATAAATTTTTTCATTGTTCATTTGCATTGCACAATCTTTTAATTTTCTAAAAAAATTTGTTGGTAAACTATCATCTAATTTTTCTTGAATATTAATATTCTCTTCTTTTAAAAATACATTTACATTAAGATATTTTTGTAACAATCTTAGAATATTCTCTTCTTCAAAAGGTTTTGGTAAGAAGTCATTTGCACCTGCATTTAAAGCTTTTTTTCTATCTTCTAAAAATACATTTGCTGAAAGAGTTATTATTGGTATATTTTTGTCTTTTTTCTTTTCTCTTATTATTTTTATTGCATCAAGACCATTCATATCAGTCATTAATATATCCATAAAAATCAAATCAACTTTATTTTGTTCATATAGTTTCAATGCAAAAACTCCAGAACTAGCTTCTAAAATATTAAATTCATACTGTTTTAGTATTTGAATTACAAGTTCTCTATTCTCTTTTATATCGTCCACTACTAAAATAGTTTTTGTAAAATTTTGTTTTTGAATTGATTTTATTCTACTTTTATTTATTTTTGAGTCAATATCATTATTTGTTGATTTTTCATAATCAACACTAAAATAAAACTCTGTTCCTTTATTTAAACTACTTTTTACATAAATACTTCCATTCATCAAAGAGATTAACTCTTTTGTAATTGAAAGTCCTAATCCTGTGCCATTTTGGCTATAATCATCTTTTTTTACTTGCTCAAAGGGTTTAAATACTTTTTTTAAGTTCTGTTTTGATATTCCAATTCCTGTATCTTTTACTTCAAAAAATAGTTTATTATTTAACTCATATATATAAAGACTTATAGAGCCTTGTTTGGTAAATTTTATTGAATTTCCAAGAAGATTAATCAAAATTTGTCTTAATCTCAATTCATCTAATTTTATAATTTTAGGTAAATTACTTGCTTTTTTTAGATTAAATTCTAAACCTTTTGATTCGCATCTAAATTCGAAAATTGATTTTATTTCATTTATTAACTCTTCTAAATTAAAAGTTTTAGGAACAATTTCTATTTTCCCAGCTTCTATTTTTGAAAGTTCTAATATCTCGTTTATAATATTTAATAAGTGATTTGCACTTTTTTTAATTATATTAAGATTCTTTTTTTCTTGAATATTTATATTTTCAGATTTTTTAAGTAGATTTGAAAATCCCATAATTGCATTTAGAGGAGTTCTTAATTCATGGCTCATTCTTACTAAAAATATTGATTTTGCTTTATTTGCACTAGTTGCTTCTTGCATTGCAATTTTAATTTTTTGTTCACTTGATATGAGCTTTTGCGTATTTTGTTTAAAAACATCAACTGCACCTATCATATCACCAATTTCATCTTGATATTTATCTTTGTTTAAATTTACACTCATATCATTTTTTGATAATCTAAGCATTGAGACTCTTAACAACTCTAAAGGTTGAACTATTCTAAATAAAATGATAAAAAAGGATAAAAGAAAAACTACTATTGAAAAAAGAACAATAACAGTAACATAAAATTCCAATTTTTTAACAATTGCTCTTGCTTGTTCTACTTTTTGTTTAGTTCTTGATTCAAACATTTTATAAAAAGTATCTAAAGGTTGCATGATTCTAATTTTTGCTTTATGATACTCTTCTGAGTACATCAATTCCCTTGCTAATTTGTAATTAGGTTTTGATTTTATTGTGTATTTGCCATCTTTATCTTGGAAAATACCTTGTATTGCATTCATTGCTTTATGTTCTAAATTTGTTAGGTCATCTGATTCATTTTGGGATGTAAATAGTAAGTTTAACTCTTCATCTGGAAAATTTGCTTGTTTCATTAATTTTCTCAATGGTATTTTTTTACCATCTAAAATAGGTTTACTTCCTTTTAAAGTTAAAAAGTCCCAAAAAATACCATTATATCTTTTTGGTCTTGGCTTCACTCCATTTCTAATATCTAAAACAGTTTGATATTGTTTTTTAAATAAAGGGTTTCCTGTAATTACATAAGTTCGTGCCATTCTTGTAAGGTCATCACTACTTTGTCTTAGTTCATGAGCTAAAACTAATGATTTATATTGCATTTGATATGCATCTTCAAGTGTATCTGTAGATTTTTGATAATTATTAATTACGACGACAACTAAAATAAATAACCCTGTATTTAAAATAAACAGAAGCATAAAAAGTCTTTTTAAATTCATCAAACCTCTCAATTTAATTTTATATCTTTTTGTTTATAATGATAACTAACTAGCAAATTCAAAAGAAAAAACAAATGAATAAAAAATATACAATATTAATAATAGATGATAAAATAGAAAATTTACAATACCTAAACAATATTTTAAAAGATGAGAATTATTTAATAAAAGCAACAACAGATGCTCAATTTGCAATAAAATCAGCTAAAGTTTCTGCTCCTGATTTAATACTTTTAGATATTAAGATTCCATATTTAGATGGATTTGAAGTTTGTAAAATATTTAAAGAAGATATAAATTTAAAAGAGATACCAATAATATTTATTAGTGCTTTAGATGATGTACAAAGTAAAGTAAAAGCCTTTGAAGAAGGTGGAGTTGATTATATTACAAAACCTTTTGAAAAAGAAGAGGTAAAAGCAAGAATAAAAACACAATTAATGCTTTTTGAAAATAAACAAACAATTGTTAAATTACTACAACAACAAGATTTTTTTCTAAAAAAAATTATTCATGAAATGAATACACCTTTAAGTATTATCTCATTAAATATAGATAATCTTGAATCACAAATAGGTCCAAAAGAACAATTTGAAGCAATAAAAGCTTCTTCAAAATCTCTTTCTTCAATTTATGATGATTTATATTATTTAATTAAAAAAGAAAAAAAAGTAGAAAATAAAACAAAAATAAATCTTGTAAACTTCCTTGCTTCTAGAATTATGTTTTTTGACGAAATGGCAAATATAAAAAATATAGATATAATGCTTGATATTCATAAAGAGTTTGATATTAGTATGGATGAAAACTATCTACAAAGAGTTATAGATAATACAATCTCAAATGCAATAAAATATTCTAAACAAGATAGTCATATTGATATTATTTTAGATAAAAAAGATAATAAACACATGATAATAATAGAAAATAGTGGTTCATATATAAAAGATACAAATTCTATTTTTGATGCATATTATCAAGACAAAAGCAGAAATATTGGTTTAGGACTTGGGTTAAATATTGTAAAAGATATTTGTAATAATTGTAATATAAAAATTATTGTAGAATCACAAAATAATAAGACATCATTTTGTTATATTATTGATGAGAAAAATGTTATAAAAGGCAATTCATGAAAATTTTTTTGTTAGAAGATGATACTTCTTTAAACAAAATAATAAAGCTATCTTTAGAAAATAAAGGTTTTTATGTAGATAACTTTTTTAGTGGATATGAAGCTGCAAATATTATATTAAATAATAAGTATGATTTATACATTTTAGATGTAAATGTCTTAGGTTTTGATGGACATAAAATTTTAGAAATAATTAGAAAAGAGCAAATTGACACTCCTGTAATAATGATAAGTGCAGAAATTGATATTGATAATATTAAAAAATCTTTTAATCTTGGATGCAATGATTATATAAAAAAACCATTTGATTTTGAAGAACTATTTTTAAGAATTCAATTTCATTTATCATATAAAAAAGAACCTAACTCTAATATGAATATTGACTTGGGATACAATTTTAGCTTCAATCTTTTAGAAGAAAAACTTTTTAAACATAATTATGAGATTGAACTTACATTAAAAGAGAAATTACTTCTAACTTTACTTGTAAAAAATATAAATGAAACAGTAACAAATGAAACAATTCATGAATACGTATGGGATAGTAAAGAGATGGAATCTGTTAGTATGAGATCAATCATTCATAAATTAAAAAAGAAACTTAAAAACGCAATGATTATAAATATAAGAGGTGTTGGATATAAGTTAATTAGTATTAATTAATATTTTCTAACTTGTTGTAAAAGTTTAAAACATCCAATTATGATAATAAGCAAAACATAAAACATCTGATAAATATCAAGTGACTTTTGAGCTATAATAAGATGTATTGTTATTAAAAGTAAAGCTAAATATATCACTTTATGAAATTTATTATACTTTCTAAAAAGTTTTTTTGTAGAAGTTAAAGCCATAAAAAGTAAGAGTATAAAAGCAATCATTCCTAAATAAATAAAAGGTTTCTTGGTTGTCTCTTTAAAAATAAAATGAATATCAAATTGTGCATCTAAAACAATAAAATTTAAAAAATGTAAAAATGCATAAAAGAAACCAAAAAGTCCTATCATTCTTCTATATTTTAATAAATTTACATATTTTTTAATTAATGTAATTAAAATAGTGAAAAATAACAAGACTACTGAAATCACACCTGTAAAAGTATAGATATACTTTATTGGATCTATTACATTTTGTATTATAAATAAATTATAAGATGAAATAAATATAGGTATTAATAAAAGTACAAAAATTAATATTTTCACTAAAAATCCTTTGTTAAATCCATTCCTTTATATAAATGTGCGACTTGTTTTTCATAGCCATTAAACATCAAAGTTCTTTGTTTAAAAAAATTTCCCAATAAACGTTCTCTTGCTTGAGACCATCGTGGATGATCAACATTTGGATTTACATTTGCATAAAATCCATATTCATTTGAGTTTTCTTTTTGCCAAGTATTTAAAGGTTGTTTTTCAACAAAAGATATCTTTGAAATAGATTTTATAGATTTAAAACCATATTTCCAAGGGACAATAAGTCTAATAGGTGCTCCATTTTGCTTAGGCATTTTTGAACCATATAAACCAACAGCCATTAATGTCAATTCATTCATTGCTTCATCCATTCTCAAGCCTTCCACATAAGGATAAGAGATTGTAGAAAAAGCTCCTCTTGCTTGATCAGGGAACATTTTTTCATCATATAATGTTTCAAACCTAATATATTTTGCACTTGATAAAGGTTGTAAATATTTAATTAATTTTGATAATTCAAAACCAATCCAAGGAACTACCATTGACCAACCTTCAACGCATCTAAATCTATAAATTCTCTCTTCTAATGCAAATTTTTTCATTATATCATCTAAATCTATTGTCATTGGCTTTTTTACTAAACCATCAACTTTTATTTTCCAGTTATCTGTATTTAAAGTATGAGCCATATCTTTTACTTTTCCTTGACTCGTAGTAAACTCATAAAAGTTATTATGTGAAGTTATTTGTTCATAGGTATTTAACTTAAGATTATTTAAATTTTTATCTTTTTTATAATCAAGATTTTTTACAGGAATATTCTCTTTTGCAAAAAGTTCAACTAATGCTGATGAAGATACAATACTTGCAGCACCTAATTTAATAAAACTTCTTCTTTTATTAAAAAGATTTTCAGGTGTAACATCATTTTCATTAATTTGCCATTTCTTTGATTTTATATATTTCATAACAAACCCTTTATTCTTTATTAGTTTATACAATAATTATAAAGGATTTGTGTAGTATTTATTTGTTAATTAATATAATTTTGAGATATTTTGCTACAAAAAGCAATAAAATTGCAATTAATGCAACTGCTGAGAAATTAATCCAAAAGATATAACTTAAATGTGTATTCAAACTAAATGATGCAAAAATTCTAATAAATAAAACAACTTGAAGTAATACAATTACTAGTTTAAAGATTATGCTTTCGACTTTTAAAAATTTATAAATATATGTCAAAACAAAAGTTGAAATAAATCCTAGTCCAAGTATATGTAAAGATGCTTTTTCAAATAAAAAATCAATGTGAAAAATCTCAAAACAATTTTTTAAAGCTAGTACAAAAAATGAAATAGCAACCCAATATATAGCAATATAAAAAGCTTTTAATTTGAAATCAACTTTAAATATTGGTAATTTCCATTTATATATTTCACGACAAATAAATAAAAATATTACTGTATTTATTATCAATTCAAAATATATATTTTCATAAAAATGTGAAATCATTTTTATTAATATTAGTGTGAAAAACTCACTATTTAAAAATCTAGATTTATTAATTTTATAATCTTTAATTTCTGATTTAGTATATGCAAATATTAAATTCTGAGTTAAGACAAAAACAATTGGGAAAAAATAAAAATAAAAGCCTATATATGTTCCAATTCTTTTTAAAATAAAAGAATAATCTAATTCATAAAAAGATAAATAAAAAAATACATGAGAAATCAATGCAATAAAAAGAAAAAAGAGTATCCAATAAGCATCAGCTTTATTTTTTATATTACTTTCATAACTCATTATAAGAAGTAATTTAAAAGATAAAAATTGCACTGATAAAAGGGCTAAAGTAAAAAATATTATATATTCATTTGAAAAAAATAAAGAAGATAAAAATCCTAAACTACTGAAAAAATATATATAAAAATGCAACATATATATTTTTTTATCAACCTTTTCAATATTTAAAAGTTTAGGAAATAGATCATATAATATACCTATAAAAGATTGAATAAAAACAATATGTAACATTGAATAAGTATGATACGTAAGTATTGTTACACTTAAATTTACCATTTTAGAGTATGAAGCGAAAAGTAATCCTATAAATAGTATAAAAAATATAAGTCCACTTAATAAAAATGGATTTGAAGGTTGGCTTGTAAAAGATTTAAACCAATTTGTCATAATTGCTCCTAAAAAAGGTCAAATTTGACCTTTTTAAATTTTTATATCAAATTATAACTTTTCAAAATGATATTAAAATTGACTTATGACAAATTCAATATATTTTTATTAAATTCTTTTTTCTATTTCTGCCATAACTGTATCATAGTTTGGCTCTTTTGTAATTTCATCACATAATTCTTTATAAACTACTACACCTTTTTTATCAATAACAAATACAGCCCTTGCTGCTATTCCAGCTAATGCCCCATTTTCAATTAACAAACCATATGCAATGGCAAGATCTTTATTTCTAAAATCACTTCCTACATTTATATTTTCAATTCCTTCAGTTGTACAAAATCTTCCCATTGCAAAAGGTAAATCCATTGAAACAACACTAATTTCAACACTACTTAATCTTGCAGCCTCTTCATTGAATTTTCTTGTTTCTGCTGCACATACTGGAGTATCTAATGATGGTACAACTACTAAAACTTGAAGAGTATCTTTTGCTCCCCCAACTTCAAATTCAGCTAAATCTTGCCCAACTACTTTTACTTTTGGTGCATTATCTGAAACATTTACTTCATTTCCTAGTAAATTTACTTCTTCACCTTTTAAATGAGTAATTGCCATTTTTTAATCCTTATTATTTTTATTTTATTATATAAAATTACTTTAAAATATTACTTAATGATTTAATTTTATGTTATTTGTTTCTAATATAACTTGATTTGATTTTACTAAAATATTTAATGCAGCTTTAAATCTTTTTTTACTCATATCAAAAAGATTTATTATTAACTCTGCATCACTTTTTGACGTAACATCTAAAGTATTATTATTTTGTTTCAATACATCAATAATCTTAGAAGTATCTTCATTACTTCCTTTTATACCAATTTTTTGTAGTACTAAATCAAGTTTACCATCTGTTCTGACAGTTTTAATATAAGCTTTTTTAACATCACCAATATTAATTTTTGTAAAAATTTCAGTATGAAAAATCATCCCTTCATACTCTTCATTTACTAAGACTTTAAAACCTAATGGTGTTTTTTTATAAATTAAAATTTGAACCTCATCATTTTTCTTAAAATGATTAATATTTCTATTAAAACTAGTAATAAACTTCTCTGTTCCTATTAATCTATGAGATTTTTCATCTTCAATAATTTTTATTAATCTTCTCTCACCAACTTTAAAAGCTGCTTTTTGTTTATTTATTGGAACTAAAATATCTTTAGGTAATCCAATATCAACAAAAGCCCCAAATTTTGCTGTATCAACAACTTCAAGATATTTGATTTCGTTTTTCATTGCTTTGGGAGTTAAAGTAGTAGCAACAAGTCTATCTTCACTATCAGTATAAATAAAAACCTCTAACTCTTTGCCTAAAGACATGTCTTGTTTTATATATACATTGGGAAGTAATACTTCAGTTTCATCTTCACTAATTAAATAAAGCCCAGGTTCACTTGCTCTATTTATTTTTAAAGTGTTTATTTCACCTAATTTAATATTTTTATTCATTGGTTATTCCGTTTCTATAATTTTTATATATTATATCTAAAATTATCTCTTTATTAGTTTTACTATTAAAAGAGTCACTACACCAACAATTATAATACTCGCACCTGAACTAATATCATAAAAATATGAAATTGCTAATCCAAATACTGTAAAAAGTACTGCAAAGATGGCACTAATAATCATCATAGTTGAAAGTTTTGAAGCAAATAACTCAGCAATATATGTAGGAATAGTAAGCAAGGCAATAACTAAAATAAGTCCTACAACTCTAATTGCCGCAACTACGCAAAGTGCAGATAAAATCAATATCAAAGTATAAAAGAACTTAACACTTATTCCTCTTAATTTTGCAAACTCACTATCATATGATACTGCTAATATTTGTTTATAAAATGCACATATACAAAAAAGAATAATAATATCTAAAATACTCATAAAAATAATATCATCTTTTGAAACTGCAATAATTGAACCAAATAAATAACTCATCAAATCTGCATTATACCCAGGAGTTAAATCAACAAATACAATTCCAATAGCCATTCCTAAAGCCCACATCATTCCAATTATACTATCGATTCTTGTTTTATTATTTTGTGTTACAATTGCTATAAATACAGCAGATATTATTGCAAATATGGTAGCTCCAAAAAGTATAGGAAGTCCAAAAAATATAGCTAATCCTATTCCACCATAAGAACTATGTGCAATTCCACCTGCTAAAAAAGTAATTCTATTTACTATTACTAATGAGCCAATAATTCCTGCTGCAATTGATATTAAAACTCCTGCAATCAAAGCATTTTGGACAAAATCATATGATAAAGCTTGTATAATTGCATCAACCATGAGTACACCCACAAGTTGTTTTTCCTAATGCAGACAATAGCTCTACTTCACATAAATGTTCATTTTCATTTACATTTTTATCTAAATTATCCAATTTATGATATACAAGATTTTTATTTACATGAGCAACACTTCTTGCATAGTTTAATAATACAGAAATATCGTGGCTTACAACAACAATTGCAATTTTTTTATTTAATTTTGCAAGCAATTCATATACCTCTTTTTGTCCTTTCACATCAATACTTGCTGTTGGCTCATCCAACAACATAATTTCAGGGTTAGCACAAAGAGCTCTTGCAATAAATACCCTTTGTCTTTGC
Source organism: Arcobacter sp. CECT 8985 (assembly GCF_004116495.1). Lineage (GTDB taxonomy): Bacteria > Campylobacterota > Campylobacteria > Campylobacterales > Arcobacteraceae > Malaciobacter. The sequence goes on from NZ_PDKC01000023.1 coordinate 30,125, forward strand.
CCTCCACTAAGATTTCCTATTTTTTTATTAGAATAATCTTTCATACCAACTTGTTCTAATGAATTCATAGCACATTTAATATCTTCTTTTGAATATCCAAAAAATTTTCTTTTTGAACCTATATGTCCCATCAAAACAACTTCTAATGCTGTAATTGGGAAATCAATATTTAAATTTGTATTTTGAGGAACATATCCAAAACTATCATTTTTTAATTTTTTATTAATTGTTCCTGTTTGTGGTTTTTTTAAATCTAATATCAATTTTAAAAGTGTAGATTTTCCACCACCATTTGGACCTATTATTGCTAAAAAATCATCTTTTTTTATATCTAAATTTATATCTTCTAAAACATTAGATTTATCATATTTATAAGATAAATCTCTAATTTCAACTATATTCAATTATTTACCTTTTTATTAGTGCGACTAAGTTGCAATTTTAACTAAATTTTTTTTAAATGTTGCTAATCAATAGAATCTTTTAGCTTTTCCCATAGAGTTCCTAAATATTCATGGAAAGCAAGTTCTGATTTATAAAGATTGTATCCACTTGGTCTAGAAAAAATTTGACCTTTATCTTTTGCAAGATGATTAGTAGGTGCAGGAATTGCATTTAATCTTAATTTTTTAAATATTTTCATTACTCTTGGCATATGTGAAGCAGAAGTAACAACTATAAATTTTTCACCTTTTATCAAATTTTTTACTGAAACTGCTTCTTCTGTTGTATCTTTTGGTGTTGATAAAGTTAAAATATTTTCATTATCAATTTTTAAATCAAGTGCAAGTTCTTTTTGCATAAAAGCATGTGCAGTTACATCTTTACCACCATACCCTGAAAAAATAAGTTTTGCATTTGGTATGTTTTTATATATTCTATATGCTTCAATAAAACGATTTAATGCAGTTGTACTTAATTGTGAAGTAATACTTAAACTTTTATTTGTTGTATGAGAAGAACCCAAAACTAAAATATATTTAACATCTTTAGGAATTATTTTTAAATCTTTATAACTATTCTCAAGTGGAAATAATAATCTATTTGAAATTGGTTCGTAAGATAATAAAACGATCCAAATTAATGAAAAACAAATAAATATTTTACTTTTAAAATATGATTTTTTATATAAAAAATATAAACCTAGTAATAATATTATCAAACCTATTGGCAAAGGCATAAAAAATCCTGATATAATTTTTTTTATAAAAAACATAATTAATCTTCTTTTATTTTTATAACTTCATAAATGTACACTTGTGCATTTTGTTCAAAGCATGAAGTTGAAACTCCTGCTTTCAAACAAAGAGAATCTATAAACTCTTCAAAAGTAGGTAAATCATTCCAAATTTGAGGTAAAAAAGTAGCTTGTTTACCTTCAAAATTTAGAATCACTCCATGCTTTTTAGGAATAATCTTCTCTTTTAAATCATATTTATCAATATAATCTACTTTCTTTGCAGGAGTCAAAACAGACACTTCAATTTTTATATTAAAAAAATCTTTCATCTCTATTGGTGAAAACCTTGTATCATAAAAAGCAGCTTTTCTTGCATTTTCAAAAACATCTTCATAAAGTTCTCTATATGCTTCAATTGATCCAATACAACCTCTTAATCTACCATTAATAGTAAGGCTTACAAATGTTGCTCTTTGTTCAGTTAATTCATCATGGTTTGATATATAATACTCTTTACTTAAAATTAAAGACTTATCAAAATATGTAAATATACTTTTTCTAGCAATATCCAATAGAATTCTCAAGTCCATTATTTTCCTATTAACTCTTTAACTGTTTTAATAAATGATTCAGAATCATTTACACATTTACAAACTTTATAATCACTAACACCAATTTCATCTGCAATTTCTTTATACTCTATACTTAATTCAAAATCTGTTTCTGAATTATCTATAATAAATGCAATTGGATATATTAAAACTTTTTGATTTTTAAAATTTTTTAGCATATCATCAAGTGAAGGTTCTAACCATTTCATAGGTCCAACTTTTGATTGATATGCTAAGTTAATTGACTTAAAGTTATACCCTTTATTTTTTAATTTATCTGATAAAATTTTCACATGATCATTTACATGCTTTTCATAAACATCCCCAGCATTTACAATTTTTTGAGGTAATCCATGCGCTGAAAAAATTAAATTATAATCACTCACCTCATCAACTTTAGAAATTAATTCATTTATAATAATTTCATTAAATTCATCATTTTTATAAAATGGATCTATAACTTCAATATTAAACTCATTTTTTGCAACTTCTTGAAAATCTTCAACTGAAGATTTTGTAGTAGTTGTTGAATATTGTGGATATAAAGGAAGTAAAATTACATCTTTTATTCCTTGTTGTTTTATTTGTTCTACAGCACTTATAGCAAATGGAGGTGTATATCTCATGGCTTGAGTTACATATATATCATCAAAACTATCATTTAACTTTTCAACTAAATTTTCTGTTATTTTATTAATAGGAGAAAGTCCACCAATCTTTTCATAATTTTCCCATGCACTATTTAATCTAGAAGTAGTAATAAAAAAAGCAATCATTTTTCTTAATAAATTACTTTTAACTGTAATGATATTTTTATCATTAAACATATTTGTTAAAAACATTTTTAACTCTTCTTTTCTTCTTGGTCCACCCATATTTAGTAAAACTAAAGCTTTTTTATTTTTCATTATACAACCTATTTAAATCTATTATTTTATCTGCACACCACTTTGCAAGTGACATATCATGTGTAATTAAAAGTATTGCACATCTATTCAAATTTTTAATTAACAATTGCATAACTTCTAATGCTATTACATTATCCAATGCAGATGTAGCTTCATCTACAAGTAATAATTTTGGATTCATTAATAAACTTCTTAAAATTGAACACCGTTGAAGTTGTCCCCCACTTAATTCATGTGGTTTTTTTAATAGAATTGATTTGTCTAAACTTAATTCATTAATAAATTTATCCAAATTATCATTATAAAACTTTCTATCATTTATCACATCATCAATTTGATTTATTATTGTAAAAGAGGGATGAAAAGAACTATAAGGATCTTGATAAATACAACTAATTGCTTCATTCTTAATTGTTCCTCTTTGTGGTTTTAAGTTTTTACAAATTAACTCAAAAAGTGTACTTTTCCCTTTTCCACTCTCTCCTACAATACAAACCAATTCACCCTTTTTCAACTCAAGATTAAAATCTTTGAATATTAGTCTGTCTTTTTTATATGCAAATGTTAAATCTTCTATACTCAAAACTACATCATTTTTCATTTTTTATACAAAACCAATCTATTAAAATTATAATATAATATAATAAGAAGCTTTAAAACAAGATATCAAGAATATTTATTATAAATTTTTATACTCACATTAATTTGTTTTTTAAAAGTTTATACAAGATTAATTAAGCTAAAATAACTGTCCTATATATTGAAGGAGATTAAAAAATGAAAAAAATCGTAATAGGAACTATTATTGCTGCAGCATCTTTGATGGCTGCAAACTTTGCACAATGTGCAAGCTGTCATGGGGCTAAAGCAGAAAAACATGCTTTAGGGAAATCTCATATTATTGCTGGTTGGCCAGTAGATAAAATTAAAGAAGCTTTACACGGTTATAAAAACGGTACATATGGTGGAGCAATGAAAGGTGTTATGAAAGGTCAAGTTGCAAGACTTTCTGATGCTGATATCGATCAACTAGCTAAAAAAATTTCATCTTTTAAATAATTATTAATTTTTAGCTTGAAAAGTAAATCACTTTTGTGATTTACTTTTTTTATGCTCTTTTTTTGCCTTTTCAACTCTATCTTCTTTACTTTTAGCATCATTTAAATCTTCTGTTGAATCAAAAAGTAAACCACTCATCATTTTTTCACTATCATCAAATTGTCCATTTTTTGCACCCCATATAAAAAAACCAAGTATTGCAAAAGATATTATTATTCCTACAACTAACATCATTAAAAGTGTCCCATTTATCCCCATAAATTATCCCTATTTTTTTAATTTTATTCTCATTGAATTTCCTACAACTATTAATGAACTCAAACTCATTGAAAGTGCAGCAACAAGTGGTATAACAAATCCTGCCATTGCAAGAGGTATTGTTATTGCATTATAAATCAAAGATATAAATAGATTCTGTTTTATAAATTTGTATGTTCTTTTTGATATAAAAAATGACTCTTCTAAACTTTTTAAAGAGTTGTCTAAAAGTACAATATCAGAAACGCTAAGCGCAATATCAGCAGAATTTCCCATTGCAATTGCAATATCACTTTTTGATAATGCAACTGAATCATTTATTCCATCTCCTGCCATAACTACAGTCTTATTCTGATTTTTTAATTTATCAATATACTGTGCTTTTTCAATAGGATTAACATCACTTATAAATTTTGTAATACCTACTTCTTTTGCAACTTTTTGTGCAGTTTTATTATTATCACCAGTTAACATAATTGTATCTATTCCAAAAGATTTCATTTTTTCAATAAACTCTTTTGCACCCTCTTTTATTTCATCTTCTAATTCAAAAGTTGCAATAACCTGTGAGTCAATTGCAAATAAATAAACAGAGTTTAAACTATCAAACTTATAATTGATTTTATTATCTCTTAATAGTTTTATATTACCACCTAAAAGCTTAAATACTTTTCCATCAACATTTTTATATTTAGCTATTAAACCTTTTGAATTTATACTTTTTATATCAAAAAGTTCTTTTTCTGATAACTCATAATTTTCATCTAGATATTTTTTTACAGATTTACTTATTGGATGATTTGAATTTGATATTAAAGAGTATAATAGATTTAGTTTATGAATATTATTATCTAATATTTTTGCTTTTTTAACTTTTAACTTACCTTTTGTAAGTGTTCCTGTTTTATCAAGAACTAAAGTATCTGCAACTGCTAAACTCTCAATAAACTTAGCTTCTTTAAAAAGTAATCTTCTTTTTGCAAGTTCAGATATACCTATTAAATTTGCAATTGGTGTAGCTAAAGCTAATGCACAAGGACAAGCAATAACAATCACTGAAACTGCAACAATAAAAGCTTTTTCAAAATGACTAACACCATCATAATTAAATCCAAAGTTAATTCCAAAATAGTACCAAACAATAAAAGTAATTAAAGACAAACATAAAATTGTTATACTAAAACCTTTTGAAATTTCATTTGCCCTATGTTCAATTTTTGGTTTAGAACTAAGAGAATCTTCCAGTAAAGTTACAATTGAATTTAAAGTTGAGTCTTTATAAGCTTTGTCTACTTTATATCTTATTACTGATTCATTATTAATTGTTCCACTAAATATTTTTTCACCCTTTTTCTTATCAACAGGTAAAGATTCTCCACTTAAACTTGACTCATCAAATGAAGCAGTTGTACTTATTAATTCTCCATCAAAAGAGGCTTTTTCTCCAGCTTTTAATTCAACTATATCTCCAACTTGCACACTATTAATTGGAAGTATGTTTTTAATCTTATTTTTAATTACTACAGCTTCAAGAGGAATTGAACTTTTAATCTTATCCAATGTATCAACTGCTGATTTTTTTCCAATAACCTCTAAATATTTTCCTACTAATACAAAAGTTATTATCATAGCTACACTATCAAAATAACTCTCTCCTTTTCCACCAAAAAGAATATATAAAGAGAATATATAAGAAGATAAAGCTCCTACACTAACTAAAAAATCCATATTTAATATACGATTTTTCAATCCATAATAAGCACCTTTGAAAAATATCCAACCACTGTAAAAAAGAACAGGAGTTGAAAAGATAAACTCTGCAATATGGATGTAGTGTTTTATTTCATCATCAATCCCAGTAAAAAAACCAGTATATTTTGCAACTGAAAGCATCATTATATTCATTGTTGCAAATACTGCAACCATCATACGAATAAAAAAATCCCTTTTAGCAACAGTTGCTTTTTCATCTGCAATAGTTGCATCATATGCATATGCATTGTAACCAATACTTCTAATTTTTAAAATAATTTCAGATAAGTTTATTTTGTCACTATCCCAAACAATTTTTGCTTTATTAGTAGAGAAATTTATATTAGCTTCAATAATTCCATCTGTATTAAATAGAACTTTTTCATTTAACCAAACACAAGCTGCACAGTGAATACCTTCAATAATTAAATCTATTTTTTTATAGCCATCTTCTGTTTGTGTAATAAAATTATCTTCAAAACTTTTTGTATCAAATTTCTCAACATCTTTATCTGAATTTATAGGTGGAGAAATAGTTTTATTACCTAGTTTATCGTAAAAAGAATCTAACCCATCAGATTTTAATAGGTGATAAACTCCTTGACATCCTTTACAACAAAAATGTAAATTTTCATCTTTTATCATTATATCTTCATCATATTCCAAATGACAATGATCACATTTTATTTTAGACACTTAAATTCCTAATATATCTTTTCTTTTAGAGGTTTGTTTGTAATTAAAATAATTAAGATATTTATATAACCTCTTTTAAATCCTTTTATGTTATTATTACTTACAATAACAATTTGATTTTATTAACATATTATTATAGCGAATTAAGTTTGGAGTAAGTCTTAATGATTAACAATATATCTATATTAAAAAATATTACTATATTATATGCAGAAGATGAAGAGAGTTTAAGAGAGATAACACTCAATATCTTAAAAGGTTTCACAAAAAAGCAATATGTAGCAGAAGATGGGAAAGAAGGACTTGAACTATTCAAGAAAAATGAAGATGAAATTGATTTAATTATCACAGATGTAAATATGCCACATATGAATGGCTTAGAGATGATTAAGCATATTAAAGAGATAAATCCTAATATTCCTATAATAGTAGCAACTGCTTTTTCAAATACAGAATATTTACTTGAAGCAATTAATATTGGCGTTGATAAATATGTATTAAAACCAATAGATATGAAAAAACTTCTTCAAACAATGAGCCAATCTTTACTTTATCATGAATTAAAAGATTTATATATTGATAAACTAACTCATCTACCAAATAGAAATAGATTAAAAAAAGATTTAGAAGATACGCAAGAAGACTTGATGGCCTTAATAAATATTGATAAATTTTCAACTATCAATGACCTATTTGGTGAGAATAATGGCGATAAAATTTTATCAGAATTCTCAGATAATTTAAAAGAACATTTCAATAAACATGAATACAAAATTTATAGAATTGAAGCAGATAAATTTGCAGTAGTTTCAAGGGATAAAAAAAGAGATATTCAAGAGTTTAAAAACTTATGTAAAGAGTTCGCTGATGATGTGCAAAAAAGAACTATTATCATAGATGATAATGAAATTGACTTAGCAATAACAATTGGTATTGCTAAAGGCGATGGAAATATTGCATATAAATATACACAAAGAGTTATAACTTATGCAAGAAATAAATTTGAACAAGTTATGATTTATGATGATTCTTTTAATATTCAAGAGTCATTTGAAGAGAATATAAAATGGGTAAAGAAAATAAAAAATGGTTTAGCAAATGGCAATTTTAAAGGTTTTTATCAGCCAATTGTAAATAATAACACAAAAGAAATCTATAAATATGAAGCATTAATCAGATTCATTGAAGATGATGGTGAAGTTATTGCTCCATTTAAATTTTTAGACATTGCAAAAAAAGCAAAACTTTATCCTAATATTATTAGAGTAATGCTAAAAGAAGCTCTTTTATTAATTAAAAATAAAAATAAAAGAGTTGCAGTAAATATCTCATTTGAAGATATAGCTAGTAGTGAGACAAGAAGATTTATATATGAAGAGTTAAAAAATGAAAGCGAATATACTAACTCTTTAGAATTTGAGATACTAGAAAGTGAAGAAATTTCTGATATGAATATTGTAAAAGAGTTTATAAAAGATGTTAAAAACTTAGGGTGTCATGTTGGAGTTGATGACTTTGGAGCAGGATATTCAAATTTCAATATGCTTACAAACCTAGACATTGATTTTGTAAAAATTGATAGTTCTTTAATTAAAGAAATAGATCATGCAAAAAACCAAGAAATCATTGTAAATACTATTTCGAATTTCTCTAAAGAATTTGGATTTGCTACTGTTGCAGAATTTGTAAGTAGTAAAGAAATTTATGAGAAAGTTAAATCTTTAAATATTGATTACTCACAAGGATACTACTTTGGTAAACCTATGAGTTTTGATGAAGTATAAACTACTTCATCCAAGCTTTAACAACTTCATCTTTATTAAATAAAGTTGCATTTATTTTAGCAATATTTGCTAATGAAACTAACTTTTTACTAGCTTCTTGTAAATCATCATTAATTAAAAAGTAATCATATTTATCAATTGCATTAATTTCAATTTTTGCATTACTTACTCTTTTTTCAATTACTTCTTTTGAATCTGTTGCTCTTGAATTTAATCTATTTTCTAATTCTTTTAAAGATGGAGTAGTAATAAATACTGATGTAACATAAGTAGATAGTTCTGTTTTCTTTACTAAATCATGCCCTTGTACATCTATATCAAAAATTACAAGTTTATCTTCTTTTAATGCTTGTTTAACAGGTTTAAGAGATGTTCCATAATAGTTTCCGTGAACATTTGCATACTCTAAGAAATTATTAGCTTTTATATCAGCTTCAAATTCTTCTTTTGATACAAACAAATAATCAATACCATGTTTTTCTCCTTCTCTAGGAGCTCTAGTAGTCGTAGAAATTGAGAAATAGTATTTATCAATATTTTTATATACCTCTTTTAAAAGTGTAGACTTTCCACATCCACTTGGACCAGAGATTAATAATATTGCTCCATTATTATGCATTTTCTTTTCCCTTTAAACTAAGTTTTAAATCAACATCTTCCCCATTAGATAATTTATCAATAACACTTTGATCAAATTTTTTCAATAGTGGTTTTAATTCATCAATTGAGTATTTATTTAATATCAATTTTAATGGTTCACTTGGATGAGTTAAATCATATTCATTAACCTCAGTTAATGCATCATCTATAATATCTGATAACTCTTTCCAATCAGCTTCATCTTTTATTACTTGATTTTGAACATCTTCATATCTTAAAATATCAGTTATTTTTGAAAGTTCATTATTATCTAAAACTCCACCTTCTCTAAGTGAAGCTAAAGTAACAATACTCTCATCACTATCATCTTCTATATCTGCTGCTATATCATCTGCAAGGGATTCTACATAATTTGTTAAATCACTAGCATCATCATCTAAGTTTACTTTATTTGTTAATGTAGCCTCTTTAGAAGCCTGCTTTTTTTCGTTAATATCTTCTTCTTTTAAAAACTTAATTTGTTCAGATAATATCTCTTTTAATTGTAAAGGTAAAAAAGGTCTTGGAATAATAAAATCTCTTGCTTTATCAAAAGGTAATTCATCATTTGAAATTGCCCCTAATTTAGAACAATATTTCTTAAAATTATTGAACTTATCATTAATAAAATTTTGATCTATTATTATAAATTCTGTACTATTTTCTACATTTAGATTATTTTGAACATGAAGTTTCAGATCTAATTTTTTACAAATTAATGTAAAAATCTTAATTATAATTGCTGTATCACTTATTAGTATCAAATTCACCTTATCTCCTCTAACTTCAAATCAAGAACTCTAAAAGTTCTATCACATTTACTTGCAAGAGTTTCATCATGTGTAACTAAAATAAGTCCGGCTTCATTATTTTTTACATAATCAAATAAAGCATCCATAACATGAGAAGAAGTCTCTTTATCTAAATTTCCAGTAGGTTCATCAGCAAAAATTACTTTTGGTTTCTTTGTTAAAACTCTAGCAATGGATAATCTTTGCTGTTGACCTCCACTTAATTCTCCAACACCTTGATTTAAAACATGTTCGATATCAAGATCTTTTAATAACTTTAAGTCTATATCTTTTGTACTTAAAAGTGTAGCAATATCTAAATTTTCTTTAGCACTAAATCCTCTAAACAGATAGTGAGCTTGAAATATTATACCAAAATCTTCTCTTCTTATATTTAAAAGCTTTGATTTTTTTAGTTCATAAATATTATTTTGTTTATATATTATTGAACCTTCATTTGGTTTTAAAAGTGATGACAAGATGTTTAATAATGTAGATTTTCCACTACCACTCATTCCAATAATGGCAATAGTTTCATGTTTATGTAAAGATAAATTTATATTCTTGAAAAGTTCATAATCAAACTTATGAGAAATCCCCTTTGCTTCAAGCAAAAGGGGATTAATAGAGTGTGACGAGCTACTTGTTTTTTGTTCGTGCACAATTAAACTTTGGGGATTATTTACCCATTTGTTTTGCAACTTCTGCTGCAAAATCTTCTTCTTCTACTTCAATACCTTCACCAAGTTCAAATCTAATATATTCAACAATTTTAATTGAAGGATCAGTTTCTGCAATTGCTTGCTCAACTGTTTTTTTGTCATCCATAACATACGCTTGAGATAAAAGAGCAAATCTTCCATCTAATTGAGTATTATCTTGGATATATCTTTCGATTTTCCCTGGAATAATTTTATCCCAGATTTTTTCTGGTTTACCTTGTTCTTTTAACTCAGCTTCAAATTTAGCTTTTGCATTTGCAATAGCTTCATCAGTTAATTGAGATTTAGAAACAAAATCAGGAATATTTTTTAATGGTTTACCTAATCTTTTTAATTCATCATTATCAGCTTCAATTTCTGCTACAATTGCTCTATTTTCAGATTCAACAAATGCTGGATCTAAATCAGTATAAGAAATAACAGTTGGTTTCATAGCTGATGCATGCATTGCAATACTTTTTAATAATGAAACAGTTTTCTCTTTTGCAGAATCATCACAAGTTGCAGCTAATAAAACTCCAACTTTACCTGTTGCATGAACATAACCATTAACAACTTGACCTTCTACTGAAGCTAATTTTCTAGCTACTAAGTTTTCACCAATAGTTGCAATTTTTTCATTTAAGAAAGTAGTAAAATCTTGCCCATTGATTGAAGATGAAGCTAAAGTTTCAGCATCATTAATTCCATTTTCTTGTGCATGTGCAGTAATTTCTTTAGTTAATGCAATAAAGTTATCATTTTTAGCAACGAAGTCAGTTTGTGAATTAAGTTCTAACATAGTACCTTTAGTATTATCTTCATTAACTAATACAGAAACTAAACCTTCAGCAGCTACATTACCTGCTTTTTTAGCAGCTTTACTTAATCCTGCTTCTCTTAAGTGTTGAACTGATTTATCTAAATCACCTTCACACTCATTTAAAGCATTTTTACAATCAAGCATACCTGCACCAGTCATTTCTCTTAATTGTTTAATTAATTTTGGAGTTGCACCTGCCATAATTACGCTTCCTCTTCAGTTTTAGTTTCTTCCTCTGCTACTGCTTCAGCTACTACTTCTTTTGTTTCTTCTTCAGTTACAGGAGCTTCTTCTTCAGTACCTTCTGCATCTGCAGCTGCTGCTTTACCTTCATTTACTGCTGCTGCCATTTCTTGGCAGAATAATTGAATAGATCTAATTGCATCATCATTTCCAGGAATTGGGAAATCAACTACATCTGGATCGCAGTTTGTATCTAATGGAGCAACTACTTTAATTCCTAATCTTCTTGCTTCTTTAATAGCAATTTTTTCTTTAACAGCATCAAGAACAAACATCATATCTGGTAAATTTTTCATCTCTTTAATACCACCAAGATATAACTCTAATTTTTCTTCTTTTCTTGAAAGCATTAAAGCTTCTTTTTTAGTTAAAAGATCAAATTGACCTTCTTCTCTCATTTTTTTAATAACTTCTAATTTTCTAATTGATTTTTTAATTGTTCCGTAGTTTGTTAACATACCACCTAACCATCTGTGGTTAACATATGGCATATTACAAGATTCTGCAGCTCTTTTAACAGCTTCACTTGCTTGTTTTTTTGTTCCTACAAAGATCATAGTTTGACCTTCAGCAGCTGCATCTCTTACTACATTATATGTATATCTGAAATATCTTAATGTTTTTTGTAAGTCAATAATATAAATATTCTTTCTAACACCGAAAATGAATTTTTTCATTTTTGGATTCCATCTTCTTGTTTGGTGTCCAAAGTGTACACCACATTCTAATAGGTCTTTCATTGTAACCATATTGTTTCTCCTAAGTTTTATTTTTTTCAAGTGGGTTTAGCCTCTGTGCCCCTTAGTACCGATTGATACAACCCATTTTAGGACTGACACATGTGAGGTTTCTTTGTTATCTTAACAACAAAGTAAAGATAATAAGAACGCGTATGATATCCAAGTTAACTTTAATTTAAGTTTAAGTGAAAAAAGGAGAAATATTTCTCCTTTTTATTTTGTAGTTTATTTTGCTGCTTTTGCTTCTTTTATCCAAGCATCCACTTTAGTTTTATTTTTTTCTAGCCACATTTTTACATGTCTATTAATATCTTTTTCTTTATTTTGACCTTTATTCATAAGCATATTTTCACCACTAATATCATTTACATTAACTTTAATAATGTCAAATAATTTTGCAATATCTTTATGCTTTTCTTTTACACCTGCATTTGTAACAATTCTTTGAGAATTTACAGCAAAACCATAATCTGCTCCATTTGATAATTTTGTTGATTTTTGATTTGGATTAGCTGAATATTTTACTTGTAAAAATACAACATCTCTACCAGGAACAAGTTTTCCACTTACCCAATATGGAGTCCATGTATAATATAAGATTGGTTTGCCATTTTTATAATTTGCAATTGTATCTGCAATCAATGCTGCATATTCACCTTGATTATGTTGAATAGTATCTCTAAGTTTATATTTATCTAATTGATAATTAATAACTTTTTCACAACCCCAACCGGCATTACAACCAGTTAAATCTGCTTTCCCATCTCCATTTAAATCAAATAATTTTGCAATTTTTGGATCTTTTAAATCATTTATATATTTTATATTATATTTTTGTGCAGTTTTCTTATCAATTAAATAACCTTGTGCACAACCAGTTATAAATGGATTAAATACATCAAATTTTTCTTTACCTAAAGCTTTTAATTTATCATCATGTAAAGGATGCCAATTAACAGCTAAGAAATATATGTTATCTTCATTAGCATGGTCTGCAATTGTTTGATATGCAATATCATAACCAACACCATTTGTCATTTCTACATCATAACCTAATTTTTTTACTAAATTAACTACAATTTTTGTTTGAAAACCCTCTTCTGCAATTGTAGTTTTTATTGCAGTAACTTTTGTTGCAAAAAGTGAACTTGCAAAAACTAAAGATGATACGGCACCTATAATTATTTTTTTATTTAACATTATTTCTCCCTTTTAAATTGTTATATATTAATCCAATTGGTCCTTTTTCATACCATTTAAATTTAATTGTTTTATCTCTTTTCCCCATTTCCTGTGTTAGTCTATCTAATATTACTGCTAATAATACAATTCCTAATCCACCAACAGATGCAAGCCCAACATCAAGTCTACCAATTCCATTTAGAACCATTTGACCTAATCCACCAACTGCAATCATTGAAGCAATAACAACCATTGATAAAGCAAGCATTAATGTTTGATTTACTCCTGCCATAATTGTTGGCATTGCAACTGGAATTTGAACTTTCCATAACATTTGTCTAGAACTTGATCCAAATGATCTTGAAGCTTCTATTAAATCTTCTGGAACTTGTCTAATTCCTAAATTTGTAAGTCTGATTAATGGAGGAAGCGCAAATATAATTGTAACAATAACACCAGGTACATTACCAATACCAAATAACATTACAATTGGAATTAAGTAAACAAACGCTGGTGTAGTTTGCATAGCATCAAGTAAAGGTCTTACAATTTTATTAACCCTATCACTTTTAGCAGTCCAAATACCCAAAGGTAAACCAATAATAATGCAGAAGAATACTGCTGTGATAACTAAAGCTAAAGTTATCATTGCTTGTTGCCAAGCTCCAATAAATCCAATTATTGCAAATGAAATAAATGTTCCAAAAGCCATCTTTTTAGTAGAAAATTGTAATGCAACTAATACAAAAAAAACAATTACAACATAAGGTGATAAATATTGTAAAAAAGTTTCAATAGATTTTAAAACAATATCAATTGGTGCTTTTGTATATAAAAAGAAATCTCTAAAATTTGTAACTAGCCAATCAATACCATGATTAGTCCAGCTATCAAAAGGAATAATAGAGTCTTTAAAAGGATGTAAAATATCAAAATTTGATGCATTATCTAAATTTGAAGTATCTATATTAGATGTCCAATCAACAGAAGACTGTTTGTCAGCTTGTGCAGCTGAAGCATTTCCCCATGGATCACTACTCATAATCTACTCCTTCATCAAATATTTTAAGTAATCCACTTTTAGAAATTGTTCCTTTATATTTGCCATTGTCATTAACAATTGCAGTTGGATAACTATGAGAGGCAATATCTGAAATAAACTCTGAAATTTGTAAATTTTCATTTATCGGTTGTTCATCAATTATTGCATCTTTAATTGTTCCTCCTAATCTTTTTTGTTCTTTTAAAGAATCTAAAGTAAGTAATCCTATATATGTTCCATTTTTTTCTACAAAATATGCAAAGTCATCATCAAAATCAGATAAATATTGCAATGCAGCTTTTATTCCTGTCCCATCTTTATTTATAATAGTAGAACGGACTTTTTTTGCAATATGTGAAGCACTAAGTACAGATGTTACATCAACACCTTTAAAAAATGATTTTACATAATCATTGGCAGGATTATTGATAATATCTTCTGGAGTTCCTATTTGAGAAATTTCTCCATTCTGCATAATTGCAATTCTATCACCAATTCTAATGGCTTCGTCTAAATCATGTGAAATAAACACAATAGTTCTTTGTTCTTCACTTTGTAAAGTTAAAAGCTCATCTTGCATTTCTGTCCTAATCAAAGGGTCAAGTGCAGAGAAAGCTTCATCCATCAGTAATATATCCGGGTCATTAGCTAAAGCTCTAGCTAAACCTACTCTTTGTTGCATACCACCACTTAATTCATCTGGATAAGACATCTCATGTTGAGCTAAGCCCACTTGAGCTAGTGCTTTTCTTGCTTTGTCATATCTTTCATCTTTATTAACTCCACTTAACTCTAATCCAAATGATACATTATCAATAATATTCATATGAGGCATAAGTGCAAAAGATTGAAATACCATAGAAATTTTCTTTCTTCTTATATCAATTAATTCTTTGTCACTTAAATTTGTTATGTTAGTGTCGTCAATAAAAATTTCGCCAGCTGTTGGCTCAATTAATCTATTAAGTAATCTTACAAGTGTAGATTTACCAGAACCTGAAAGTCCCATTATTACAAAGATCTCTCCCTCTTTTATTTCAAAAGAAGCATTTTTTACTCCAATTGTCATGCCTGTTTTATTAAAAATCTCATCTTTATTAATCCCTTGCTCTAAAAGCTTAATTGCCTTTTTAGGATGGGATCCAAAAATTTTATAAACATTTTTAACAACAAGCTTTTTTTTCCTTTTATCTTCGATAGTTCTCTCCTTATTAAGAAGTCTACAATTATTATAAGACATCTTGGTGTTAATTTTTATCTTAGTATGTATATTTTTTACACAAACTGTGTATTTTATTGCATAATATATGTAATATATTTGCATTCATACTGTTTTAATATAACATAAATTATATTATTTTGATAAGTAAATGGTAATTTTTTATGATATTTTTATATTTTTTATGTTTTTTACACTAAAATTGTAGATTTTATATATATTATAT